>CACYAX010000104.1 GCA_902772435.1 uncultured Coriobacteriaceae bacterium
CATCCCCGATATCATTGCCAAAATATGACGTGGTGGTGATTGGCGGCGCGCTCGCGGGCATGAGCTGCGCGATGAAGCTCGCCAGCGAGGGTAAGAGCGTGCTCGTACTCGAGCGGCATAACCTGCCGGGCGGCATCGCCACGAGCTTCGTGCGCCAGGGGGTCGAGATGGAGGCCACCCTGCACGAGATGATGTCCATCGGCCCCAAGGAGGAGCCGCTCTTCATTCGTGAATACCTCGACGAGATGGGTGTCGACATCGACTGGCTGCGCGTGCCCGAGGCCTACCGTCTGAGCTCGCCCAAAGACGGGATCGACATCACCATCCATGCGGGCCGCCGCCCCGACGGCAGCTGGGTCGCGGCCGACGAGATCGATGCTGCCTATCCGGGTAGCAAGGCCGCGGTCAACAAGCTGCTCGAGCTCTGCAAGAAGGTCTACGAGAGCGTGCTCTTCCTGAACGAGCACACGCTCTCCAAGCTCGAGATGCTGCGCGACCACCAGGAGCTCGCCAAGACGGCCGGCTACTCCGCGCAGGAGGTGCTCGACCGCTACGCCAAGCTGCCCAAGGACGTGCAGAACGTGCTCGCGGCCTACTGGATCTACGTGGGCCAGCCGCTCGTGTCGCTGCCCTTCACCATCTACGCCTTCCTCATGGCCGACTACCTGTTGGGCGGCAGCTACGTGGCCCGCGGATTCTCCCATGAGATGGCGCTCGCCATGCACGAGCGCTGCCTCGAGCTGGGCGTGCAGTATGAGCAGGGCCAGCACGTGGACAAGATCCTCGTGAGGGAGGGGCGCGTGGTGGGCGTGCGCACCGCCCGCGGTGACGAGATCGCCTGTGACTACGTGGCGAGCGCGCCGTATCCCAACACGGTGTACGGCAAGATGATCGAGCCGCAGAGCGAGGTGCCCGAGATGGCGCGCAAGTACGCCGACGCGATGCCGCTCGGCGTGAGCTGCTTCTCGGTGGTCCTCATGCTCGACTGCCCGCCCGAGGAGCTGAACATCCACGACTACTCAGTGTTCTCGAGCGAGATCCCCTTCGACACGAACGTGTTCTGGGAGGAGGGCAAGCACCTCGGTACCTGGAGCTTCCTCACCACGATCTGCCTCAACTACGCCAACCCCGAGGGCGTGCCCGAAGGCCGCACGAGCCTCTCCATCACCACGCTGCCGCTGCCTGAATGCTTTGACGGCGTGACGGCAGACAGCTACTTTGCCGACAAGCGCCGCGTTGCCAAGCAGATGGTCGACACCGTCTCGGCACGTCTGGGCGTCAACCTGCTCGACCACGTGATCGACATCGAGATCGAGACGCCCGTGACCATCGCCCACTACACGGGCAACTATCGCGGCGGCATCTACGGATACCAGCACTCCATGGACAACTCCGTGGTGGCGCGCCTCGAGGACTTCGAGCGTGACCAGTACATCAAGGGCCTCGTGGGCTGCGCCTCGCACCAGCTCGTGGGCGACGGCATGGCCTGCAACATCAACAACGGCAAGATTGCCGCCAAGGCCATTCTCACGTGGATGGAGGAGGATCAGCAATGAGGGTGAACTGGTTCTTCAAGGACGTCATGGGTGCCTCGCGCGTGACGAACGCCCGCAGGAAGCTCATCGCCTCGGGCGATCCCACGCGGCCGTATGCCGACCATCCCGGCGCGTTGGCCGCCGAGCTGCATCCCGCGTGGACGCGCGTGCGCGTGGCCGAGGTGCGCGACGCCTCGCCGACGGCGCGCTTCCTCACGTTCGTGCCCGTGGACGGCGACGTGCTGCCGCCCTTCCAGGCGGGGCAGTACGTGTCGTTCGAGCTCAAGGTGGGTCCCACCAAGACCACGCGCCCGTACTCCATCTGCTCCGCGCCGTGGCAGGCGCGTCAGGGCACCGATTCGTTCTTCGAGATCTGCGTGCGCAACGGCAAGCCGGGCGTCAGCTTTGCCGCCAACTGGCTCTATGGCCTCGTGAAGGTGGGCGACGAGTTCGTGGCGCACCTGCCCTACGGCCAGTTCTTCTACGAGCCGCTGCGCGATGCCAGGCACGTGGTTGCCCTGGCAGGGGGTTCGGGCATCACGCCGTTCCTTTCGATGGCGCGCGAGATCGCGCACGGCGCGCTCGACTGCGACCTCACCATCCTCTACGGCTCGGCCAGCGCGTCGGACATCATCGCACGCAAGGAGCTCGAGGCCGTGTGCGGCGAGCGCGTGCACCTCGTGAACGTGCTCTCGGGCGACGACGAGACGTGGGATGGCGAGCGCGGCTTCCTGTCGGCGGATCTCATCAAGAAGTACTCGCCAGCCGACCCCGCTTCGGGCGCTGTGAGCTACTTCGTGTGCGGCCCGCAGGCCATGTACGAGTTCGTGCGCGGTGAGCTGGACAAGCTCGGCGTGCCCGTGCGTCGCGTGCGCATGGAGGTCTTCGGCGCACCGCGGGACATCACCAAGGCGGCGGGCTACCCCGGGGCCTCGGCGCGCATGTTCTCGCTGACCGTCCGCCGCGGCCTGCGCGAGGACCGGTTCATGGCGCGGGCGAACGAGCCGCTGCTCGTGGCGCTCGAACGCGCGGGCGTGCTCGTTGACTCCCGGTGCCGCAGCGGTGCCTGCGGGGCCTGTCGCGTGCGGCTCGTTGAGGGCGAGGTCTTCGTGCCTGAGACGGGCGACGGTCGCCGCTGGGCAGACAAGAAGTTCGGCTACGTGCACAGCTGCAGTACCTGGCCGCTCTCCGACTGCACGATCGAGGTCATCATCAAGTAGGGGTGTCCCCTTGCAGGCGGGCGCCCTCCTCGTTCCCAGGGAGCGAGGAGGGCGCTTCTGTGTCTTTGGGGCTGAGCCTAGATGGTCACGCAGGGGTAGGCAGTCACGCGCTTTCCGAGCACCTGCTCGAGCGCGCGGACGATGAGCTCATGGTCGAGCCCCTCGTGCAGGCCGCTCACGCAGATCGTGGCCACGCGCTCGTCGCCCACGCAGAGGGGGAAGGCGCCGCCGACGGGCATGTCGCCGTGCGCGAGGAGCTGGTCTTTGTCCTCGCCGGCGAGCATCGCTTCGGTCCAGCCCCAGAGGCTGCAGTGCCCAAGGCGCAGCGATGCCTGGCGCTTGCCCTCGGCGTAGTCATAGTTGGCGGGGCGCTTGCCGTCGGCACCCCAGCGGAAGAGGTCGTAACCGTCCGCTTCGCGCACGATGCCGACCACAAAGCCCAGGTCATAATCGCAGGCGAGCGCGCGCACGGCGCTGCCGAGTTCGAAGGCCTCGTCAGAGCCGAAGCGCTCGGGATAGCGCAGCTCGCGTTCCTGTTCGGCAAGCACCTCGAGTGCCTGCGGCGTCACCGTGAAGGCAGGGCGGATGGCGTCGAGGATGGCCGCGCAGCGTGACGAGTCGTCGAGCGTCATGATCGGGGACTCGGTGAGCCCCTGCTCGAGCAGGCCCACGAAGTGGCTGGTCTCGCCATAGAAGTCGTCGACCACGTAGGGCGCGTCGAGCACCTGCGGCTCCTCGCCATCCACGTAGACGGTGGCGCGCTGCGGGCGATGCAGCTCCTCCACGACGATGCGGCCGTTGGTGCCGACGAGCGTGGCCGTGCGCGCCTTCGCGCGGTCGAAGGCGCACTCGAGGCGCCCGGCACAACCATCGAACGCGAAGGCCGCGTCGGCGTAGACGTCGACGCCGTCCTTCTCGGCGCCTGCTATCGAGACGAGCTCCGGCGTGCCGGCGCAGAAGTCCTCGAGCCAGCTTGCGCAATAGATGCCGCAGTCGAGCAGCACGCCCGCACCAGGGCCGGGGGTCATGTGATAGGTGCCGGCGCCCGAGACGAAGCCGAGCATGTCATTGCAGAGCGTGGTGTCGACGCGCGTGAGCTTGCCGATGCGGCCGCACGCCTCGACCACCTGCGCGTAGAGGGGCACGAAGCGTGGCTTCATGGCCTCCATGAAGAGCACGCCCTCCGTGCGGGCGACCTCGGCGACCTCCGCCATCTCCGCGGCCGAGAGCGTCGCGGGCTTCTCGCAGAGCACGGCCTTGTGGACCCGTAGGGCACGGATGGCCCACTCACGGTGGAACTGGTGGGGGAGTGCGAGGTAGATGGCATCGAGGTCAGCGTCAGCGAGAAGCGCCTCGTGGCCCGCGTAAGCTCGCTCGGCCCCGAGTGCGGCTGCTGCCGCGTCAGCCTTCTCCTGCGTGCGGCAGCTGACGGCGACGAGCTGTGCCCCTTCGACGTGCGCGAGGCTTGCGGCAAAGCGGCGGGCGATGTTTCCCGCTCCCAGAATTCCGAACTTGACCATGTGTCCTCCTTCGTTGGGCCCTGGTTCTATTAACGCATGCTGGGGTGGCTTTTGACACGCCAGAACAAGGTAATCGGTAGATATCTCCCGCGCAGGGCGCGGCTCTCCTGGGAGGCGTGCGCAAAGCACGGGGCACCGCGACCTCAGAGCGTGTGGGATGCTGCACGATGGCCGTTCTCCTGCACCGTTTGCGGCCGCAAACCGCCGGAGAGCGCGTACACTTTGACATGATGGGAAACGAGTCGGCGAAAGGGGAAACCTGATGAAGCTCGGAATCGTCGGAACTGGCATGATCGTGCGCATGGTCGGTCCCAATCTCGCGAACTGGGGGATTGACGTGACGGCTGTTGCGGGTACCCCGCGCAGCGCCGCCCAGACCATCGAGCTTGCCGATGCATTTGGTGCTGCGGGGCGCTACGACGACTACCACGAGCTCGTGGCCGACCCCAACGTCGACACTGTCTATGTTGCCGTGCCCAACTTCCTGCACTTCGCCGTCAGTGAGGCGGCCTTGCGCGCGGGCAAGGACGTCATCTGCGAGAAGCCGCTCGCCTCGAACTACCGCGAGGCCGCGTCGCTTGCCGCCATCGCGCGGGAGGAGCACCGCATGCTCTGGGAGGCCGTGGTCACCACGCGCCAGCCCAACTTCACGATGATCCGCGATGAGCTCCTGCCGCGCATCGGAACCGTCAAGCTGGCGACCGTCAACTACAGCCAGTATTCCAGCCGCTATGACGCCTTCCGGGCCGGTGAGGTGCTGCCCGCGTTCGACCCCGAAAAGGCGGGCGGCGCCATCATGGACCTGGGCCTCTACACGCTCACCTATGCCATCGGCCTCTTTGGCGAGCCGAAGGCAGCCAGCTACCATCCCAACATCGAGCGCGGCATCGACACGAGCGGCATCGCAGTGCTCGACTACGATGGGTTTACGGCGGTCTGCATCTGCGCGAAGGACTGTGGTGCGCCCTGCTTCGCCCAGATCCAGGGCACTGACGGCTACATCCGCATGGACTCCCAGCCCAACTCCTGCGGGGCGGTCACGCTGCACCTCAACGACGGCACGGAGGAGCACTATGACCGTAGCCTGCCGGTGATGTGGGAAGGCGAGTTCCGCGCGTTCCGCCGCCAGCAGGAGGAGGATGACTTCGCGGAGTGCTACCGCCAGCTCGACCAGTCGCTCGTCGTGAGCCGCGTGCAGAACACCATCCGCTACGAGAGCGGCGTGGTCTTTCCGGCGGACGAGGCGTAGGGTCGCAGGGCGGATGGCTGTTCGGGCGGGCGGCAGCCCTTCTACGGGCGGGTCGGCCGCTGCCGACAATGCCTTCCGCCTGTGGTCGTGGGCTGCGCGCAAGCTGCGTTCCGTATGAACGAGGGGGCACCATGAAGCTATTTGACAACCTTTCCGCGGCGTTCGGGCGGGGCGGGAACTCTGCGCCCGAGCCGAGCGCGGAACCTGAGGAGACCACGGGTCTCGACGCGCAGCTCAACGAGCTCCTCGCGCAGCGGCAGCGGCTGCTCGCGCAGCTCGGGGCATCACTTTATGAGGCCACCAAGAACGATCCCGCCTTCACGACGGGGCGCGAGGCCGTGTATGCGGGCATCGCGCGCGTGGATGCCCAGCGCGCGCAGATCCGTGACGAGATCGCGCGGCGAGAGGCTGAGAAGGTCGCTGCCGCGGCGGCCGCCGATGGTTCCCGCACCGTCCGCTGTCCGAGCTGTGGGACCGCCGTGCCCGTGGCTTACCAGTTCTGCTTCGCGTGCGGAAAGCCCATGAATCCGCCTGCAGCGGATGCGGGCGTGCCGAGGACGGCCTCTCCGCTTGCCGCCGTGAGCCCCAAGGCAGGTCCCCTTCCCATGGTCTGCGCCACCTGCGGCATGCCCATGAACATGGGGGACCTGTTCTGCATGAACTGCGGCACGCGGGTGTCCGGCCAGGTGGCGTCGGCCCCTGCCGCGGGCAGTGCCCGGGCCGTCCGCCAGCCTCTCGGGCAGGGGAACGGGGGCTTCGCCTCTGAGCCACAAGCTGCTGCCGAACCTGGTGACGAGCAGGCCACGGCCATCTCCCGTCCTGCGGAGGACACAGCAGTGCAGGTTGCGGCCGATCCCGAGCTGGCCTCTCCGGAAATCGACGTCCTTCCTGCCGCGCTGGAGAACGTCCTTACCTATGGGTACGAGACGACCACTGCGCAGGGGGAGACAGAGGAGCCTGCTGGGGAGGCCGCGCGCGATACCCAGGACGGCACGGGGTCCTCATCCCAGCCCCTGCCGGTCGAGCAGCAGGGCATCTGTCCCAACTGTGGCCGTCCGACGGAGGCCAGCGACCGGTTCTGCATGTACTGCGGTCACAAGATCGGCTGATGCGCAGGGCGGTGCTCCCGCGGCATAAATTATCTGGCGTACGGTCGTCCGGCGTAGGCGGGCGGCCGTTCCACGCTTCCCGCGAAATGTCTTGACAAAGAATCAAAGTGATATCACAATGATTCTAGTCGATATGAGATATCGGCAGTGGGAGAGGGAAGTCGGGCCTCTAAGGGTTGGCCGCCTACTCCCTAAGAAAGGAGCTTGAGATGAGCGTTGAGAAAAGGGCATATGCTGCGAGCGGTTGGCTGATGGTCCTGATCGTTATCCTGGGGTTCGTGGCAAGCGTTGTCACACTCTTCTTCGCGGTGATAGCGTTGGGAGACCCATGGGCCGCTTCGTTGGGTAGAGGCATGTTCCTGATGTTCCTCTCGATCGTGCTTTTCACGGTCAGCATCATCTGCAGCTGCGGGTTCTTCTCGCTCCAGCCGGGCCAGGCACGCGTGTGCGTGCTCTTCGGCAAGTATGTGGGCACCGTGCGCGACGAGGG
>CACYAX010000105.1 GCA_902772435.1 uncultured Coriobacteriaceae bacterium
GTAGCTCGCGCGGTCGAGCACGACGACGGCGGTTCCGCCGCCGTTCCTGGCCGCCGCGTCCGACGCGACGATCATCTGCCTCACGGCCTCCGAGGGCGTCGAGACCGACGCCTCGCAGAGCCGTCCCAGCGCGGCCGCCTCGCCGTCGCTGAGCATCACGTGAAGGTGCCTCTGCCTTCTCCTCGTCATCACATGTCCTTTCCTAGGGGCGCGGGGCCTCCCCCGCATGGTCTTTGGCGCCGCCGACGGGTGCGCCGGAGGCTGCAAACTGTGTGTGAACACAGGTTGGGCAGCTCGCTACACGCCCTCAGAAGCCGGGCAGCAGCTGCTGTTCGGGCGGGGCGGGACGCTCCGACGGTGACGCCTGTGAAGGCAGTGAAGGCAGAGGAGTGGCGCCTGGCGTGCCTTCACAGCCTTCACCACCTTCACGCGAGAGGGTTATGACGTTGCCGCCGCGGGTGTGCTCCCTCCTGACGGAGACGCCCCTCTCGCCGAGGAAGCCCGAGTGCTGCGCGACTCTCTTGCCGAGAACGGCGGGGCTCACCCCCACGACCCCGACGGCCTCCGCGAGCGCAGATGCCGTGCCCGACCAGCGCTCGGCGGAGAGGGCGAACGCGAGGACTGCGACCACGCACTCGGGCACCTCGCGCTCCTCGATCTCCTCCTGCGAGACGCGTCCGACGAGCTCCCACCTGCATGACTGGAACCTGAGTCTCAGCTCCTGGTGCTCCACGTCGCGCCCGGTCGCGACGAGCGTGGCGGAGGACGACCCGCGAGACGCGCGCTCGAGCACCATCGTGGAGTCGGCGCTGCCGGTGATGCCGGTCGTGCCCGAGACGCGGTTGAGCACGTCGGCGTCACCCATCTTGCGCGTGTGGTGGACGGCGACGACGGCGATGCCGCGGGAGTCTGCGAGCGCCTTGAGCTCTCCCAGGTCGCCGTAGTCGGCGGCGTAGGAGCTGTCCACCCTCGGGGGGCGGACGCGCTGGAGTGTGTCGATGATGACGAGGCCGACGCGCGGATGCTCGTCGCAGAAGTCGCCGACCTGCCCCACGAGGCCCTCCGCCATCGAGCAGGCCGATACCACCACCCACACCTCCTCGCCGATCTCGTCCGTGAGCGCCCAGAGCCTGCGCTGCACGCGGGCGTGGGTGTCCTCGAGGCAGAGGTAGAGCACCTCGCAGGGCGAGGTGGCCATCTCCCACATGGGCTCGCCGAGCGACGCGTGCACGGCGAGGTCGAGCGCGAGCCAGCTCTTCCCGACCTTGGGAGCGCCCGCCAGAATGTGGAGGCCCGCCGTGAGCAGGCCCTCCACGACCCACCTGGGCTCCTCGACGGGCTGCTGCATGAGCCAGCTCGCGGCCACGGCGTCGAGGCCGCCCGTCACGACCGCTCCATCTCGACGATCACCGCGCGCTCGTCCTCGCTGTCGCTGTCCGCGGGCTCGTGGCCGAGGGCGGCGAACGCCTCGGCGATCGTGTCGATGGACGCCCTGAGATCAGCCGGGATGTCGCCAGCCCGCTCGACGCGCCTGAGCTCGGCGTAGATGCGATCCATGCGCCTCGCGAGCGCCTGCTGCACGCGGGCGTTCGGCGTCACGACGATGCTCCGGTCCATGAGCCTGCTCACGATGTAGTCCTGCTTGGTCATGCCGGTGATCGCGACGAGCTCGTCTATCTCTGCGTTCTGCTCGCGCGTCACGCGGAACCCTATGGTGACGGGGCGTACGCGTCCCGCGCCGTCTTGCGCCTTGGCCCTCATCGGCCGTCTCCCTCATCCTCGAGAGCGGCGGCCATCTCCGCCTGGCAGTTGGGCAGCAGGTGTGCGTAGCGGTAGGTGATGTCGATGGACTCGTGGCCCATGCGCTGCGCGATCGCGAGCACGTTGAAGCCCTTCTCTATGAGGAGCGAGACGTGGCTGTGGCGCAGGTCGTGCACCCGGATCCTCTTCACCCCGGCGAGCGCAGACCCGCGCCTCATCTCCCGGTAGAGGTAGCCCTTGTCCATCTTGAAGATCCGCTCCTTCTTGCCGATTCCCTCCTGGGACACGTAGTCCCGCAGCTCGTCGGCGAGGAAGCGGGGCATGTCCACGACGCGTCTGGAGCGCTCTGTCTTCGGAGGGCCCACGACGTCCTCTCGATGCAGGCGCTGGTAGGTCTTTGTGACGCTCACCCTGCTGCGGGCGAGGTCGATGTCCGAGGGGGTGAGCGCGAGCATCTCGCCCTCGCGGAGGCCCGTCCAGAAGAGCACCTCGAAGGCGAGCCACGCGTCGGGCTTGTTCATGACTGCCTCGGAGAACCGCAGGTACTCGTCCTTCGACCAGAACTGCATCTCATCCGAGTTCTTCCTGCCGATGTGACCGGCTGCGAGGACGGGGTTGCGCGCAAGGCCGTAGTAGCGCACAGCATGGTTGAGGATCGCGGAGAGCTGCGTCTCGACGGTACGCAGGTAGGTGGGGGAGTAGGGCACTCCCGACGAGTCCCTGTGCGAGGAGAGCTCGTTCTGCCAGGAGATGACGTCTGCTGGGGTGATCTCGCATACGGGTGTGTCCCCGAAGAAGGGCAGGACCTTGTCGCGGACGATGGCCTTCTTGGTGAGCCAGGTGCTCTCGCGCACGCGCGGCTTTCGGTCCTGCGCGTAGATCTCCCAGAAGCTCGCGAGGGTCATCGTGAGCGAGCCTTCGCGCAGGGCGACGAAGTCCCGCTCCCATGCCTGCGCCTCCCGCTTGGTGGCGAACCCGCGCTTGGTGGTGCGGTGGCGCCTCCCGTGCGAGTCATGGTAGGAGGCCTGGACGTACCAGGTGCCGCGCCCCTCGTCCCTATAGACGCTCATCGCCCGCTCCGTCCAGGCCGTAGCGGCGCATGAAGTAGCCCCTGCTTACCTTGCCCGGCACCGTGAGCGTGCCCCGCTCCTCGAGCTCCGCGTTGAGCTTGCGGATCAGCTTGTACGCGTAGGACCTCGACACCCTCAGTGCCTCCGCGACTTCGTCGGGCGTCATCACCCTCGTGGCATTTTCCATCTCCTGCTCGCCTCCCATGGTCGAACATATTTGTGCGGTCTTGGCGTATCGTAGTCGAACAAATATGTGCGGTCAAGCGTCTTTGACAAAAAAGTTCGGTTGGCCGTATCCTGTGAGACATGCCGTGCCGATCGAAAAGGGGAGTGCCGCATGGACGTCGGGTACAAGCTCTACGAGCTGCGCAGGTCGCTCGGCCTCACGCAGGCCGAGCTGGGGAGGCGCGTCGGCGTCTCGGAGGCCGCGATACGCGCCTACGAGACGGGCAAGAGGAGGCCGAAGCAGGCGCACCTCGAGAGGATCGCGGATGCGCTCGGGGTGATGCCCGAGGCTATCGCCGACTACGGCATCGACGACGTTGACGAGGCCATCCACCTGCTGTTCCGCCTGGGGGAGGACTGGAAACTCCGCCCCGTCGAGGTTGTGGACGGGCACTTTTTCCTCGAGTCGCATGACCAGGACATCTTCAACGCAGTCAAGGCGTGGGGTGAGATGCGAAAGAGGCTCGAGGCCGGCGAGATCACCGAGCTCGAGTACGTCACCTGGCGGGACGGCTACACGGCGAAGAGGTTTGTCGAATAGTCATTCTGTTCGGATTACCTCGACGTTCTGAATTTGGGATAGCCCCCGTACACGCCCTTGACGTAGTTTGCCAGCAGATCGGAGTCATGACGTGCCTTGTCCTGCTTTCCGAGGCTGATGATCGCCGAGCCCTCCTTGGCGTCTTTCTCACAGATCCACATCTCGTCCCGGCGAAGGGTGTCCTGCTGCATCAGGGCGAGGTCATGGGTCGTGAAGATGAGCTGGTGACGGCTCTCCTCGCCGCATGACTCGACGAAGCTCTTCACGAGATCGTTCGTCAGGGCGGTGTGGAAGCTCCTGCCCATCTCATCGATTATGTAGACCCGCTCGGCATCATCAGGAGACGAGGGCTCTGCAGCAAGGTCGAAGAAGAGGGGAAGGAGCTCGATGAGACGCTGCGTGCCACTAGACTCGCTAGAGAGCTCGAAGGTCTCGAACTGCCCGTCGATTCGCTTGTGAAGAAGGCGCACCTTCTGGAACTGGAGGTCGACTCCCGGACCTATCTCCGAGATGTAAATCTCGGGTCCGCTTGCTCCAGGGTTGTCGATACGCAGTTGGAAGGTGCCGAGGTCCCTCATGGGGACGCTCCGGAGCAGGTCGTCGAGCACTTGCGGAGGGATGGGGATGGCCTCCCTGCTCACGGATGTGAGGGAGAGCTCGTCGGCGCCAGTGTTGTAGCGGTAGAGCCTCTCATTGATGAACTCCTGGAAGTCCTCCCTAAGCAGCATGCCTGAATATTGCTCGCCGTGAGCGTTGATGCCCTCGATGCGGAGGCACTTGTCGAACCAGTCGAAGGCTGGCCTGAATTCGTTGGCATTCTGGGCTACGGCGTTGTAGAGGAAGAGCTGGTTGGGCCGCGTTCCTTGGGCGATGAAGTTGAAGCGCTCGTCCGTGTATCCCTTTCCAAAGGTAACGCTCGTCGCGTCGCGGTCGAAGATGACGTCGTACGTACGAGTCCTCCTGATGGAGAGCACCTCCCGCTCGACGAAAGCCCTTGAGAGGGTGATGTCATAGCGGTAGATGAGGTCGCTGCGCAGGAACTCGACAGTGAAGCGAGATGGTTTCCTGAAGAGGGCGGGGTCGAGACGGTAACCCTCAACGGGAATCGCCTGGTCAACCTGGAGCCCAAAGACAACAAGCCTCTTGAGGAGGCTGAGGGCCTCCATGATGGTTGTCTTCCCGGATGCGTTCGCGCCGTAGACCGCTGCAACAGGCAGGATCTTGCGTGAGTTATACATCGGCGGGAGTTTGGCGAGAGAGACGGAGTCCTTGCGCTCCTTGGTGCTCATCATGGTGAAGAGTGTTTCGTTCTTGAATGACTTCCAGTTCTGGACCGTGAGCGAGACAAGCATGGCGACCTCCGAATGTGTAAAGGCGAGAGGATGAGTTTCGCTTGGATATCATCATCGTCCAAAGACAGATTAGTCTAATCGTTTCTTATGTGCTATAGATTTGGAGAGATATTCACAGAATCACAAACAGTGGACTTAACTCTGTCAGGACCGCTAGGTATGGTGTTCTACGGCTAAAGCTCCTGCCGATAGGGATTGGAGGATAAGTGGCAAGAGTGGGCCGATGAAAAAAGACGGCCGCAACCTGCTGGCACAGGCGGCGGCCTCGGCCACGGATCCGACGGGGATCGTTGACGTGAGACCCATTCTATGCGGGAGGGTCCCTTTCCGCAAGGGTCGACCCCTTGGCTCCTGGGCCGAAAGACCCAATCCCCTCGATGGGAGGGGAGAAAGGAGCCATCATGGTTCTTCCAGATAATTTGGATCCCTCTGAGCCTCCAGAAGGCAATCGTGTTGGGTCATCCCAGAACGACAAGAAGAGGGATGATGTCATTCCCGAACGCCACGCGAGGGATGTCTTCCACGCATGGATGCTCAAGGATGCCGTGTATGTCGGTAGGCTCGACATGCCCCTCCTTCAGCCGTCCAGTTCCGTTCCAAACAAGCTCGTTGCGTTCTCGGACGCGATGAAGCCCAGCTGGAGGGACTTCGACTGCTGGGTGCACTTTTTCGAGGATGACGCCATCATCAACAGATTCTGGAACAATCCGACACAGTACCTCAAGAAGCTCAAGAAGTTCCGCGGTGTAACCGGTCTTGACTATAGCGTGGGCTGGAACTTTCCTAGGGCGGTCAAGGAGTACAACCACTTCCGGAACAGTACATGTAGCCACTGGTTGCACCAGCGGGGTATCGAAGTCATTCCACAAGCGAGGTGCGAGCAGGATGACTTCATGGATGTTCTCGCGGGCTTTCCAAAGCGTTCGACGATAGCAATTGGCGCGCGTTCCATGGTGCGCGATGTCAAGGACAGGGTAGTCCTCAAGGAAGCCGTGAAGCTCGTAGTCGACTTCCTGGAGCCCTCTCATATCGTGTGGTACGGGAGTACGCAATATGGTGTCGCAGACTACCTCGATGAGATGGGGATTCCATACACCGTGTATCCCGGAAAGGGGAGGGGTGACCTCAGGTCTTGTCCTCGCGATGAGGGTGAGGCGTGATGGGTGGCCATTCTGACGGGGGTCTCTACGTTGGAACGCTTGGGAGCCAAAGGTTCGAGGTTGATTCAGCGCAAGACCACGGCGCCTCAGGAGGTTCTTCGGCTAGTACCCCCCAGCCATCTCCTGGGCTAAGGAATCACATCGAGCAGTTTGACGGGGCAGGCAAGGACGGAATCAAGGGCTGTCACAGGAAGGACAACTTCGAGAGGGCTGTTGACGATCTTGGTGGCCGGATCGAGAGCGTCGATCCCATGACGTCGATTGACGGCGTCGAGCAGGTCACCTATAAGCTTCCGAAGAAGGACAGGGAAGGTAATCCTACGGATGAGATGAGGTCCAAGACTTTCAGGAAGACGGTGTACGACCCGAACAAGATTTCGACTGACGAGTATGTCGGACGCGGTATGGAAGCTGCCGCAGACGCCGCAAGGAGGTCCGAGTCGGGAACGGTGGGACGCGAGTGGACGGGCATCGACTCCCACGGCGTATCATGGCATGGGTATACCGACTCAAACGGAAACGTGACCTCGTTCTTCCCGGAAGACTAGGAGATGATACACATGGGCGAGATGATTCTTACGGACGCCGATCTCATGGATACCGCGCACTGGCCGGTGACCGTCACGTTCGGCCTGTACGACGACAGGGACCCCAACTGCGCCAGCGTCGCACGCGACGCGAGCGAGGGGGCGGGCTACTCCTTCAACGACAAGGGCATCAACTTCTGGGACGAGCTCGACGAGTACGACCAGGCGCACGAGGAGCCCTTCGACGTGGAGTGCTTCGTGGTCCACGACTCGTGCAGGCTGACATATGGCGAGTTCTACCACTACATGGAACTCGCCTGCAGGCGCTACTCCGAGCGCTTCCCCGAGAAGGCGCGTGAGCTCGAGACGGATCT
>CACYAX010000106.1 GCA_902772435.1 uncultured Coriobacteriaceae bacterium
GGCCGAGGCGCTGGCCGACATCCTCAAGAAGGGCCTCAAGGTGGCCGTCGACGGCAGCCTGCGCTACCGCAGCTGGGAGGCCGACGACGGGTCCAAGCGCTCCAAGCTCGAGGTCGTCGTCCGCGAGGTCGAGCTGATGACCCCGCGCGGCGACAGGCCGCAGGCCCAGCGCCAGCAGTCGCGCTACCCGCAGCAGGCGGCGAGCCCGGCGCAGGTGCCGCAGCCGCGCCAGCAGGCCGCGTACGGGGCGTACGCGCCGCAGGCGGGCACCGGTGCCACCTACGGCGCCACTGCCCCGAATCCGGCCCCTCAGGCGCCCATGGCGGCACCTCGGGCCTACCAGCAGGCGTACCAGCAGCCGTACCAGCCGCAGATGCCCGGCATGCCAGCGCCGCAGGCGCCGACCATGGACGTCTACGACGAGGACATTCCGTTCTAGGGGGGCGCGACATGCTCAAGAGGGTGGGCAGGCTGCCCAAGACGAAGAAGGACAACCGCGGCGAGTCGTACGTCGCCCCGGACGTGCGCGAGTTCCTGCGCAACACGCTCTACGACGTGGCCGAGGTCGCCGTCGAGGGGAGGAGGCCCGGCAACGTCGTCGCCATGCTGCGCAACTACATCAAGCGGCATCCCGAGCAGTGCGCCGGGATCGGTGCCTGCATGCGTGGCGGCAGGGCCTACCTGTACCGCAAGGGGGTGGGCCAGTGAGCGTCAACCCGGACTCCATCCCGCGCTACGAGCAGCCCATGGACCCGGCGCCCGAGAGGCGCTGCGGAGACTGCGGCCACTACGAGGACGTGCTGTGCGCGCACAACGGCATGTGCGGGCTCGTGGGCGTCTGCTGCGTGGAGCGCGACCTCGGCCGCGACACCCGCATAGACAACGTGGACCCGATGGCCCTCGCCTGCGACGAGTGGGTGGCGGCCTGATGGGCAGGGGCGGCTCGTGGACGGCGGACGAGGACACGATCCTCGCGGCGCACTACCCCGACTGGGGCGGCGACTGGGACGGCTGGGCGGCGCTGCTGCCGGGACGCTCCATGGCGTCGATCCGGAGCCGTGCCCACAAGCTCGACCTGCGCATGACCCCCGAGGCCGTCTCCGCCAGGAGGGCGCGCGGGGGGAGCGCGGCAAGCGAGGCGAGGGTGGCCGCCCGTGACGGGCTCCTGGACCACGGGCTGCCACCGAGCGCGATAGACGCCAGGCTCGGATACGAGCCCGGCACGGCGATACGCGTCATCTCGGCGAGGTGGCGCCGGAAGAAGAGAGAGGAAGACATGGCATGAACAGCTTCAAGCAGGAGATAGCGGTCGGCGACGTGGTCGCCAACGAAGGCAACCCGCGCAGGGACTTCGGCGACATCGCCGCCCTCGCGGCCTCGATCCGCGCGACGGGCGGCCAGCCCGTATCCCCCATCGTGGTGGTGCCGGACGGCGGGAGGTACCGGCTGGTGGACGGAGAGCGCCGCTGGCGCGCCATGCGCGAGCTCGGCACCGCGCGCTGCGACGCGCTGGTGTTCCCCACCATGGGCGACGCCGAGACCGCCGTGGCCATGATGGCCACCGACGACAGCAAGGCGCTCTCGGAGGCCGAGCGGCTGCGCGGCTTCCAGAGCATGCTCGCCCTGGGCGTGGACGACGAGGTCGTGGCCGACGCGGTCGGCACCGACGCCGCCACCGTGCGCCGGGTGCGCCGCATCGCGGCTGACGCCCCCGAGCAGGCGACGCTCGACGGGCTGATCGCCGCGGCCGACGACGAGTTCTCGGCGGAGGAGCGCTCGACGATCCTGGCGGAGGCCTCGCGCCGCTTCGGCGACCCACGGGCCGCGGCCGACAGGATCCGCAGGGAGCACGAGCGCAGGCGCAGGCTCGACGCAATCAGGCTCTCCATGCCCGACTGCGTGGACTTCCGCCCCGGCTCCAAGCCCTACGACCCCGAGCGCGACGGCCTCAGCTACGTGCGCACGGTGCGCGACGCCAAGGCCGGCGCGAGGCTGGCCGCCCAGCTCGAGGGCGAGGCTGACGTGGTGGCCTACGAGGACGGCATCGGCTACGCGGTCTACCGCCAGCTCTCCGAGGGCGCCCTCGACCCCGCCGAGGCCGAGGCGGCCCGCGTCCGCAGGGTGCGCGCCGAGCACCAGCAGGCCTACGACGGGGCCTACCGCGAGATGTGCCGCTTCGCCACCGAGCCGTGGGTCGTGGACGACATGGCGAGCCGGCACCGCACCCCGGCGAGCCGCAGGCCCAACCTCTGCGAGGCTGTCACGGCCGAGCGGGTCACCAGGTACGCCACGTACGGCCGCGCGCTCTCCGAGGAGGGGCGCGAGCTCCTGGGCGCCGCGGCGACGGTCGCGGAGGACGAGGACCCGTCCCTCCTCGAGGTGTGCCAGTGGCTCGTCGGCAAGCACGGCTCGCGCGGCCTGCTGGACTACGTGGGCACCGACGTCTCGCGGTACGCGGCGGAGTCCTTCATGGCCGCCTACGAGGCCCTGCTGCTCGACGGCTGGCACCCGAGCGAGGCCGCGCAGGCCATCCGCGCCATGTGCCCCGAGAAGAGGGAGGCGGAGTAGATGGATGGCGCGGGAATCGGCCTCGGCATCCTAGGCGCTGCGACAGTCACCGCGGTCCTCTACATGATGGAGCACGGCTACGAATGGTGGCAGATAGCGCTGGTGATCGTGCTGGCAACGTTCTTTGCGCCCCGATGCGAGCAGGTGGTGATGAAGAAGTGACCGCAACCGATGAGCTGCACATCTGTGCTGAGTGCACTGACTTTATCGGCGGCGGCGACTGGGGGCTGTGCTGCAAGTCAGCCGAGTCCTACAACTTCCTCTGCTACGCCGACACGACCGCATGCGAGCGCTTCAAGCCGGGGCGCAAGATCAGGCCGTGCATCTTCTACACGACGCCAGACGGTGAGGGCATGGTGAGACAGTTCAACGGCGATGTCTGTTGGGGGCGCTGGGTTGAGCTCGCCAAGCAGACTATCGCCGAGGGCAACAAGGACGTGCGCATCGTGGACTTCAACGGTGAGAAATACCCGACGCTGCTTTGGCACGAAAAGCGCAACAAGGAGGCGCAAGATGGCTGACTTCGGCGAGGTCGTCATCAAGGAGTGGGAGCCACACGACCTCAGTAACATCGACTACCTGACGGTGACGTTTCTCGTCCGTCACAGGATAGGCATCCGTAGGAATGAGTGGTCGCAGGAGCAGGAGTTTGTCCGACACGTGGAGAAGGAGCGGACGGAGATACTGCGCCAAGAAGTCCGCAGGATAGCGGCAGGCGTCACCCACGCCGTAAGCGTCTCGGACGAGTCCACCGACTGCGCGACGGGCTACTGCCGCTGCGAGCTTTGCGGCGAGCCTATCGACCAGTGGGACCACTACTGCCGCTGGTGCGGAGCGGAGGTGGAGAAGTGATCCTCCGTAGATGGAGCGAGACGGCCCGCCGCTACATGCCCTACGCCGTGCCGGACGAGTGGCACGTCTCGACCTACGAGGCCGACATGGCGACCGTGGTCAACTGCTGCCAGTGCGGGCGCGAGCTTCCGTTCGGCGAGACCTGCACCAGCATGCAGGTGCAGGACGCCGTGGGCTTCGGGTACGCGGTGTGCGGGGGCTGCTACTTCGGCATGGAGATGCCGGAGCGCAACATGGCCATGAGAGCGAGAGAGGAGGCCGGCAAGTGAGCGACAGGCCACGCACGTGCGAGTCGTGCGACGAATGCGTCTACGTCGGCGAGGGGGACTTCATCTGCGACGTGGACGACGAGCCGGTGTTCGTGATCGAGGACTGGTGCGAGATGCGGGAACCGTGCGAGAGGTGGGTGGAAGGATGAGGAACAACGAGTACACCTGCGACAGGTGCGGGGCGCAGTTCAACGCCGGCAACGGGTGCGCGCTCAACCTGGGGCCGATCATCTCGACGAGGTCGTCGATCCGGGATGATGCCAGGGCCGCCATCAGCATGCTCGCGCGTGCCAGGTACGACCTGTGCCCCACCTGCGCGGATGCGGTGAGGGACCAGCTCGCCCGCATCTTCGGGAAGTCCGAGGAGGTGGACGGGTGAACTTCTACGACTCGATCATAGAGGGCGCCCAGGAGCTGACCGTGCTGGATCGCGGCCAGCTCTACACGGCGTGCCTCGAGTACCTGTTCTACGGCCGCGAGCCGGACTTCGCGATGAGGGCCGCGCCGAAGGCCATCTTCATGAGCATGCGGCCGGTCTTCGACAACCAGAGGGCCAAGAAGGCGGCCGGCGGCAAGGGCGGGAGGGCCGGCGGCGGGCGCAAGGCCCGATACGGCAACCAGAACGCAAGCAAAACGCAAGCAGAGCCGACCGAAAACGCAAGCGAAACGCAAGCAGAACGCAAGCAGGAGCCGACAGGAACGCAATCGGAACTGTTCCCGAAAACGCAAGCAGAACGGCCCGAAAACGCAAGCGAACAGGAACAGGAACAGGATATAGAAAAACCACCCACTGACGTGGGTGTCAAAAAGAGCCCGCCCAAGCGCAGGCGGCCGAGGCCCTTCGTGCCTCCCAGCGCCGAGGACGTGGCCAGGGTGGCGCGTGAGCGCAACCTCACACTCGTGGACCCGGAGGCCTTCTGGGCGCACTACGACGCCCAGGGGTGGGTCAACGGCAACGGCGTGCCCATCGCGAGCTGGGAGTCCAAGCTCATCAGCTGGAACAGCGCCGAGCGCCTGCGGCAGCAGGAGCAGGGGCGGGAAGGAGCCTACGATGCGACGTACGATTGACACCGGCTCGGTGGTCAGCGAAGCCGAGTACCTGCGGATCCGCACGCTCGTCATGGGCACGGACCGCGTGGCCGAGGACGACGCCCTCTCCCGCGCCGGGGTCCCTCCCCGCTTCCTGCACGCCATCCACCCGAGGGGCGTCGAGGTCGGGAACGCCCTGCTCGACGGCCGCAACGCCTACGCCTGCGGCCCGGTCGGCACGCTCAAGACGACGCTGGCCTGCGCCGCGCTGCGGCAGGTCGTGCGGCACGGGGCGCGCTGCGCGTTCCTGCCCACCAGGCGCCTGCTCGCCGAGATCCGCGACTCCTTCGCGGGCGGCCCGGACCCCGTCCCGGCATACGGCAGGGTGCCGGTGCTCGTGCTCGACGACCTCGGCAAGGAGAGCGCCAGGGACTTCGCCCTCGAGCGCCTCTTCGCGCTGGTCGACGAGCGCAGCGCGCGGATGCTGCCCACGATGGCGACCACGCAGTACGAGCCCGGCGCGCTGATCGACCGGCTCGCCCGGGAGGGCGACCGCGACACCGCCACCGCCATCGTCAGCCGCCTGCGGCAGGACTGCCTGAAGGTCGTCACGAGCGGCCCCGACGCGAGGAGGCCGTCATGACCGGGATGTGCCTGACGTGCGAGTTCTTCGACCCGCAGGCGGCGCAGTTCGACGAGCCCGACAAGGGCACCTGCCGCCGCAACCCGCCCTCCGCCACCTACGACTTCGAGACCGACGAGGCGGTCACCGTCTGGCCCACGGTCGACATGGCCGACGGCTGCGGGGAATGGAGGCAGGCATGAGCGTCGGGGGCATGCACGGCAGCACCCAGAAGCACCACCGGCAGGCGGCCAAGAGCCGGCACAAGGCGCGCAAGCGGATCAGGGCCGCGCAGAGGAAGCGCGACCGCGAGGTGACCGCCCAGCACGGCGCCCACGGCCACGGGGCGTGCGGGCGCAAGGTGCGCCACCGCAACGAGACCGAGGCGCTCAGGGCCGCCCTCCGCGCGATGCGCAAGGGGGCGCCGCCGCTGTGGGTGTACCCCTGCCGCTTCTGCGGCGGGTGGCACCTCACGAGCCA
The DNA here is from genome assembly GCA_902772435.1 of uncultured Coriobacteriaceae bacterium. Taxonomy (GTDB): domain Bacteria; phylum Actinomycetota; class Coriobacteriia; order Coriobacteriales; family Atopobiaceae; genus UBA1367. The sequence continues at coordinate 5,821 of CACYAX010000106.1, forward strand.
TCCCGGGGACGGCTCGGCGGACTAGCGGCGCGGCGAACTTGTTACAAATGCAACAACCCGAACAAAATTATGCGAATGGGTGATTTTCTTGGCGGAACGGGGCAACTGGAACATCTGGACATCGCACGAGGACGACCTGATCTGGTCCCACCCGGACTGGACCGCACGGGAGCTCGCCGACGTCCTGCCGCGCCACACCGTCCCCGCCATCCGCATGCACAGGAGCCGCATCGGGAGGTACCGGCCCACCGCCACGCCGCTGTGCCAGCGCTGCGGCGAGCACCCCGTCTGGACGGCCGCGCGCGACGGCAGCCGCTGGGGCCTCTGCCGCCAGTGCACGCTCGACGAGCGCGAGTGGCGGGTGCGCCACAGGGGCGAGCACGAGCGGCGCGACAACGCGATCAGGCAGGCGAAGTGGAAGAGGAAGCACCGGCGGAGCAACGGGTAGCCATGGGGCCGTCCCTCGGGGCGGCCCCCCGTCTTACGCCGATGCCACCATGTGGCGCATGGACGAGCCGCTGACAAACCCACGCTGGGAGAGGTACTGCCAGGAGCGTGCTGCGGGCAAGAGCCAGCGGCAGGCGATGCTCGCCGCGTATCCCAAGCGCGTAGCGTGGTCCGACAACGCCATCGACTGCGCGGCCAGCAAGCTCGAGGGCAACGCAAAGGTAAAGCAAAGGCTGGGCGCCCTCATGGAAGCTGCCGCCAAGGCCGCCACGATCACCCGCGCGGAGATCATCAACGGCATGGCCGCGACCTTCCGCGCGGCAGAGAGGGCCAACGAGAAGGCCATCTCCCAGGTGGGCGTGCAGGCCGTCAGCTCCATCGGCAGGGCGCTGCTCGACGCCATCCCCGCCGAAGCGGGCGGTGCGGGCGCCCGCCCCTTCGTGGCCGACTTCGCGCTGCTGCTCGCGCCACCGCACCTGCCCATGCACCGCCTCGTGGCGCGCGACGTGGGCTGCGACGCCTGGATGCCGGGCGGCCGCATGAGCGGCAAGAGCTCAGGCGTCTCGCTGGAGATCGCGAACGGCATGATGGCGCACCCGGACCGCTCGGCCGTGGTCTTCCTCAAGGTCGGCCGCTACATCCGCGAGGGCGTCTACGAGCAGATGCTGTGGGCGCTCGACGAGCTGGACGTGGCCGACGAGTGGGACTGCACCGTCTCCCCTCCCCGCATGGTGCGCCGTTCCACCGGCCAGGCCGTGGTCTTCCGCGGCTGCGACAAGGCGGGCAAGACCAAGACCATCAAGGCACCGGCCGGGACCTACTTCGCCTACCAGTGGTTCGAGGAGACCGACCAGTTCTCGGGCATGGCCGAGATCCGCAGCCTGCAGCAGTCGCTGACGCGAGGCCCCGAGGGCTCGCCATTCTTCCGCTTCTACACCTACAACCCGCCGAGGTCCAAGTCCTCCTGGACCTTCGCAGAGGAGGCCAGGCGCGTGGCCGCAGGCCTGCCCGTCTGGCGCTCGACCTACCTCGACATGCCTGCCGAGTGGATCCCCGAGGCGGCCCGGGCCGACGCCGAGGCGCTGAGGCAGGCCGACCCCGACAGCTACCGCCACGAGTACCTGGGCGAGGCCGTGGGGTTCGGCGCCGAGGTCTTCCCCCGCACTGTGGTCCGCGCGCCGACGGAGGACGAGCTGCGCGGAATCGACCATCACCTGTACGGAGTCGACTGGGGCTTCTCGGCCGACCCGTTCTGCTGGCTGCACGTGGGCTACTGCCGCGCCACCCGCACGATCTTCGTGCTGGACGAGGTCTCCGCCCACGGCCTCACCAACCCGCAGTCGGCCGAGCTGGTGCGCTCCCGCATGTCCGAGCCGCGCTGGGAGCGAGGCTACTCCCCCGCCGACCAGAGGCTCGCCAACTCCCGGACCCTAGACGCCCCGCACCTGCTGTGGGCCGCCGAGCCCTACGCCGACGTGATGTGCGACAGCGCCGAGCCCAAGAGCGTCGAGGACTTCCGGCAGCTCGGCATCCGCGCCATGGGGGCGCCGAAGCAGGGGCCGCACTCCGTGCGGTCGGGCGTCAGGTGGCTGCAGCAGCGCGCCGCCATCGTCGTCGACCCCTCCTGCCAGCTCGCCGCGCGAGAGTTCAGCCGGTACCAGTACGAGCTCACCGACGACGGCGAGGTGACGGGCAAGCTCCCCGACAAGGACAACCACGCCATCGACGCCTGCCGTTATGCGTGCGCCACCCTCATCGGCGACAGGAGCGCGATATAGGAGGGCAAGCATGCCGAAGGTGGTG
>CACYAX010000107.1 GCA_902772435.1 uncultured Coriobacteriaceae bacterium
TCAAGCTGCGAGGTATCATCGCCCGCCTCGGTCGCCCTGCTCAGGGCGTCCTCGTAGCTGTAGAGGTCGGTGGTCACCAGCGACGTCACCTGCGCGACGCCGACGTAGGCGGCCACCTTGTCGGGATGGTGCAGCGCATACTGGCTTCCGAGCACCGTCCCGTACGAATGGCCCATGATGATGACCTGCTCTTGGCCGAACCGCTGGCGCGCGTACTCGACGAGCGCATCCAGGTCGGCCTCTGCCTGCTCAAACGTAGCCGTCTGGTTGGTCGGGTCGCTTCCCTCGTTCCTGAAGTACGTCCTGCCGCAGCCTCGCTGGTCCCAGCAGACGAAGGTGTACGCGTCCGTCAGGTAATCGGCGAACGAGTAGGTGACGAAGGAGTCGGGAGAGGAGGGCCCGCCGTGCAGGTAGACGATCACGGGGTTCGAGACGTCTTTGCCCATCAGCAAGACGTACTGCTCCTGTCCACATAAGGGCAGGTAGATACCCTCGTCAACCCCTTTAGCGAAGTAGTCGTTGTGGCTGATGTAGCGCACGTTGCGCACGCCTATGACGAGCGAGATCGCCGCGAGGACCACGGCGAAAGTGGCTGCCAAGACGAGCCGCACAATCCGTACGACGAGGGGCTTCTTCTCAGGCGCTCCGAGCACCTCGGTCCTGTACGCCAAGTGAATGCCAACGTGGCCAATGCCGAGGATGACGGACGAGACGATCATGACGATGTTGCAGCCATAGATACCCAGCAAGAGGAACGCCGCGACGGGCAGCGTCGCGATGGGCACGGGGATGCAGAGCAGGTTCCCGTAGAAGTCGCGCATGGTCTGCTCGCTTCTGAAGTAGCGCGCCCAGCTGAGCTCGTAGAGGAGCATGAGGACGAACGAAGCGACCAGCCACAGGCTCCAAGGGGTCCACGGCCGGAGATTGAAATCAGAGAAGATGAGCGCCGCGGTGCTGACCAGCGCCTGGCCGACGCGCTCAAAGGTTGTCAGGACGCGGTTCTCGTTCGCTGCGTAGCTGTCGTACCCCGCAGGCTTGTGCTTCGTCCACAGGATGTTCGGCACGGCCAGCATGACCAGATAGAGGAGACCGATGTATGAGAATCCAAAGTGCATGTGCGCCCCTCCGGGATTCGGATGGATTGAGGTGCTTCGAGCCACACGGTGGCTGCGCACCATTGTAGACGTAATGCTTCTGGATTATCGCTCGCCCCTCGTGTGCTGGGCACCCGAGTCAAGGTGACAGGTCATTTGACTCACGGGAGTGCGCATAAATCAAATGACCTGTCCCCCTGGCTCTTTTCCTACTTCCAGGGACGCACGTCCTCCGTCCATCCCCTGCTCTTCCAATGCTCAACATCTCGGGGGTTGAAGCCCTTCCGCTGGAGAAGGTGCATCGCAAAGAACACGGCCTTGGTCTTGATGCCCGGCGTGACCGAGCCATCTCGTTGCAAGATTTTTCGAGCGAGCCTCGTGATAGCCTTGTCGATAGCCGCCTTCTTCTTTTCGGGAACACCCTCCCAGTTGATGGCCGCAACACCACAGCCATACTTGTGGATTCGCGCGACACCCCAGAAAAAGAGGCTATCCGCCATGTCCTTGAGCGTCTGACGCATCCCCGCACCCGCAGCAGTGCAAATGCACACGCCCTGCTTCTTGAACATAGATCCTTCCGGACTGTGTACCATCCAGCGATAGCCATAGTGATCGAGAAACGCCTTCATGGCTCCCGTGGCATGGAACACGTAGACCGGGCTGGCAAGGATGATGACGTCGGCCGCGTCCATGGCCTCCGTAATCGGCGCGAGTTTAGCGTAGTGGGGACACTTCTTCTCGTCTGTCTCAAAGCATGTGGAACAACCAACACAGAACTCGCCAAAATCTCTGGGAAGGAAGAATTCCGTCACCGCGCCGCCAAGCTTTTCGGAAAGCCCGCGGGCGATATGATACGTCGACCCTTTGTGGCTCTGTCCGTGGATGATGACAATGTTCATGGCGTGAGTGACCCCTTCGCTCGTGAGAAAACCCTCTGCCCAGCGGCAGCAGGCTACAGACTCGGCACATCGCCCAGTGTAATCAATCGCTCAGGTCCCACTGTATCAAAGATCCGTTAGCCCAGCTACCGTTTCGCATCGGAGTCAGAGGGTGAGTCAAACGACCTGTCACCTTGACTCTCCTCCGCTTTTGCTTGCCACGCGCATGCAGGTCACCAGCCGAAAGAAGGGCTGCGGTCTTCGGTTGCGCTCGTGTGGGCCAAATGACCTGCCCCCTGGCTCACTCCCCCACCAGAGCGCCTAGCCTCTCGGCGGACTGGGGCGCGACGGAGGCGCCTGAACCCTCGTTTCGCATGTATGATGAAGGCAGACATGTGCACGGTTCACCGCAGCAACGCAGGTCAGGGGGTTCTCGTGATGAAGACGCTCGTCGTAATGCGCCATGGCAAGGCGATGCCGCCCGCACCAGGCCAGCAGGACATAGACCGCACCCTCACAGAGGCCGGGGTGTACGCACTCGAAGAGCGTCTGCCCCGTATGCTCCGTCTCCTCGAGACGAGAGGTACCGCCGTGCAGATCTGGACGAGCCCCGCAAAGCGCGCCCGCCAGACGGCCGAACTCCTCGAGAAGGCTCTCGAGGAGCGTGGCGTCGAGATCGATGAGAAGATGGAGGCGCACGAGTGCCTCTGGGACCAGGACGTCAACGCGTTCCTCGACGAGCTGCGCCTCAGCGATGCTGAGTTCGTCTTCGCCGTTGGCCACATCCCGTTTGCCGAGGACGTCGTCGAGGAGCTCACGGATTCGACGCCGGCCTTCTCGACCGGTGCCCTTGCCTGCCTGGAGCTGCAGCTCGTCCATGAGGATTCGCCCGACACCATGGCCATGCAGGACAAGGCCAAGCTGCTCTGGTTTGCCCAGGGGCCCGTCGCCGCAGACTGGGATACGCTCGTCCAGCTCCAGAAGGCGATCACGAAGACGGCCGAGGTGATCGAGGACCGCCGCGCAGCCTTCTTCGCCGACCCGAAGGACATCGAGACGATCCACTGCTTCCGCACCAACATCCGCACGCTGCGCAGCCTCATCGCCTTCATCAAGCCCTGGCAGGACAAGGAGGAGAACGCCGAGGTCCAGGCACTCCTCAAGGAGATCGTGGGGTACACGTCGCTGCAGCGCGAGCTCGACGTCTTCGAGAAGCAGGCGCGCTCCAACCCCGACTCGTCGCCTGAGCTGCTCGCGTTCTGCAAGAAGGAGGCGGCGACCGAGCGTGCCGAGGTCCTCAAGACGCTCGACTCGAAACAGGTCACGAAGGCCTTCGAGCGGGCTATGGAGCTTGCGAAGGACATCACGTGGCGGAAGCGTTACCGCAGGTACGGCCTGCCAAGAGACGTGGTTCGCGCACGCTTCGACGCCATGATCGAGTCGGTGAAGGCCGACCTCGCCGTCCTGAAGCTCTCCGATGCCGAGCAGACGCACGACGTGCGCAAGCGTGCCAAGCGCGGCCGCTACGTGTCGGAGTTCAACGTGGACATCCTCGGCGAGGACGCCGTGGAGATCGCGAAGGGCATGATGGCCCACCAGGACACCCTCGGCGACGTCTGCGACGCGCGGGCCAACATCCGCCTGATCAGCGAGTTTCTGCAGCGCGACCTTCCGGAGCCCGTGGTCTGGGACCTCACCCTCATGCGCGCGAAGAACGAGACCTTCCTCTACAGCGCCCTGAAGGCGGACGAGGCGAAGGAGTAACGCGCAGGTGCTCGGCAGGTAAAGCTACTCAATCGCGAACCGTCGGCGTGCCGGCGGTGGCTAGATGCTGTCCTCAAGGCTGTAGCGCGGCAGCTCGTCCTGCAGCTCGACCAGCATCTCGATGGCGGCGTCGAAGTCGGAGTTGATGTCCGTCTCCACCGAAGAGACCTCGAGGGTGGCCACGGTCCGCTCATAGGCCGAGAGACATTCTTCCGTCTTCTCGATGGCAGCCTGCACCTTGGCGAGGTCGCGCTCGTACGCACCCAGGTAGATGTCCTGGGCCGACGTGGAGGACTTTGCCTTCTTGTAGGTGCCGACGAGGTCGTTGCGCGCGCAGAACGCGTAAATGGACTCGATCTCGCTGCTGATCTGCTCATATGCTTCGTCGAGCGGAGGGGCGACGCGTGCCCGGGCGAGCTCGCTCGTCAGCCGTGTATCAAGCGCCTGCTGGCACTGCTGCTGGGCGGTCACGAGCCGTCGCTCCATCTTGCGGAGGGTCTCCTTCTCCCTGACGGGGCACCCCTTGCGCGCAGCTGCGGGAAGCAGTGCGGTGGAGCTCTTGCTGCCTTCACCCAAGAGGCGGCGCTTCATGGCCCGCACGCCAAAGAAGGTCGCGCCGCCGATAAGGGCAGCCCACCCGAACAGCATCGTGAAGATGAAGAGGAACACGCCTGTCAATTCCATTGAGACTCCTCTGCCTGCCGAACCGGGCCCCTCTGGGCGCGCGCTTCCGCAGGGCGAACCGAACCCGAGAAAACCGCACGTAGATTGCGGCTACTGCAACAAGATGATACCCCACGGCATGAGCGCCTAGTCCCCCTCACCAAACGCCCTCGCAGACAGGTCCTCCAGCTCGGTCAGGGCATCCGCCTTCCTAGCCGAGGCCTGCTTGCGCCAGGCTTCGTGCCCCTCGAGCGTGCGGGAGAGCTCGCCGAGGGACTCGTCGAGGTCGGCCATGCTCGGCGCGGCGGAAGGGCCCTGGGCATCGGGAGATGACGGCTCCTGTTGGGACCCCTTCAGGGTGTCGAGGATCTTCTGGGAACGGCGGACCATCACGGCCGTCTCGAGGGCGTGCTTCGCGGCCACGGTGACGTAGCGGACGTTCTGGATGAGGGCGGCGTTGTTCTCGCGCAGGATCGCGAGGGAGAGGGCCATCTGCTGGTTGACGGCGCGCAGGCTCTGCAGGTACTGGCGCTGCTGCTCCAACGGGGAAAGTACCTCCATCTGGGCAAAGGAGGCCACGTTTGCCATGCCGGGGGTGGCCTGCGCCCGCGCGAGACCCGCGACGAGCGCCTCCTCGAAGTCATCCGCGAGCTCGATGTCCGCCGCGATCTGCTGGGCCTCGGAACGCATGTCTGCCTCAAAGCCGTCGAGGGCCACGTCGTTCTGGCGGAGCGTCTCAGCGGCGCGCGCGAGCGAGGCGACGATGGTCTCGATGTCCGCACGGGCGGCGAGGATGCGCTCGAGGCGCTTCTCGGGGGAGTCAAAGAGCTTGCCCAGAAAGCCGCGCCCTTCTGTGGGGCTCAGCTTGCGCAGCTCGGTCATGAGGCGGGCCATGTCGTCGGCGACCTTGGCATTGCCCGCATCACGTCAGAGGGCATCTTGCCCGCAAGGCGCTCGACCGTCCTGCGCGCCTGCGCGCGGGACGCGTGGTCGGCAAGGTCGACGGCCATGACGCGCTGCGCCAGGCGCGCGCCCTCGGACTGCGGCGCTTCGCTCAGGACGGGACGCTGCTCGTCGTGCGCCTCTTCTGGCAGGTCAGGCACCTGCAGGTTGATCATGGCAGCCCAGTTCCTTTCCGCCCGGCAGCGGGCCTCTTTGCCTCGCAACCATTCTAGCCTACGGAGCGGGCGGCATATCCGTCCCGGTGGGCTACAGCGGCTTCGCAAGCGCCGGCAGCATCATAGCGGCATGGCCCAGAACGGGCCTCCCGTTACGCCAGCACCAGCTGACGGAAGTTGTCGTTGCGCGCAAACCCAAGGTTCTCGTAGAGCGGTACGCCCGCATCTGACGCCGTGATCTGGACCGCGCCACACCCACGGCGGCGCGCCTCGTCGACCAGGCGACAGAGAAGGTCGCGCGCGATGCCCTGACGGCGGTACGCCGCATCGGTAAACATGCTGGATATGAGGCCAATTCTGCCCGTGGGGCACCCGTAGTACGGTGGCTTTTCGACAATCGAGATGCCGCCCGTCGCCACGATGCGCTCGCCGTCGACGGCGAGCCACGCGAGGAAGCTGCCGTCCGCAAGATGGCGGGCATAGTAATCGGTGAGCGCCGGACGCAGGTCGACGGCCGCGCACGCACCCTCTTCGACGAGCTGCGCGATGCGCATCTCGATAAACCTTGGCACATCTCCGGGCGTGAGCTGCCTGACTGCAAGGCCTAGCGAATCGCCGAGCGGGCAGACCATCAGCCACTCGCTCGCGTCCGCGCCGTCCCCCACGATGCGGAACCCCTGCCGCTCGTACAGGCGTAGCGCCGGGTTTTCCTTCTGGACCGAGAGCGATGCGCGGGCGTAGCCTGCCGCACGCAGCTCATCGAGCATGCAGCGCATCAGGGCGCTGCCGATGCCACGGCCGCGATAGGGCTGGTAGAGCGAAATCGAGAACGAGGGTGTCTCGCTATCGATGTGGCCGTACTCGTCGGTGGTGCGCGCCCAGCATGCGCCGACTACCACTCCCCCATCTTCGGCTACCACAGCGCGGTCATCGGGCAGCGTGCCGAACCCCTCGAAAGCAGCGCGGCACTTGGGGTCGTCGTGGACGATGGAACGCGGAACCTCGCCCTCGAAGCCCTCGGGCACGAAGATCGCCTCATAGAGGAAGTCTTCGAGCAGCGGATATTCAGCGGGACGCATCGCGCGTATCACGTAGTCCATGGGCACACTCCCAACTGATGGCAATGGGGAGCCAGACGCAAGCTCGCTATTGAGCATACCCCTTTAGCGCTGTTTGTGCAGGTACCACGCGTATCCGCCTGCGACGATGACGAGGAATGCCGCGGTGCCGTAGGTGAAGAGCGCCTCGCTTTGCGGCGGCACGTTGTGGTTGGCAAGCGTCGAGGTCGCGTTGACTATGGCGTGCGTGATGATGCAGGGCCAGAGGCTGCCGCTCTTGTGGAAGACCATCACGAATGCGAAGCCGATGGCGGTTGCGTAGGCGACCTGCAGGAACGTGTCGATGCTCGCCTGCCCTGTGAGCAGGTTGACGATGTGGCCCGCTCCGAAGGTGACGGCCGACACGACGATGGCCTGCGTGACGTTATCTTTCTCCATGGCGCGGAAGAGGAAACCGCGGAAGACGAGCTCCTCAATGTAGCCGATGAGTGCCATGGATGCCATGGCGCGCAGCTGCGTGAGGCCCTCGAAATGCGGTGCGATGCCTGCCCACAGGTTGACGGTGCAGATCAGCGCGAGCGGAACGAAGTACAGGTAGGGCCTTCCGTTGGGCCACCGCGCGAGTCCGTACTTCTGCCATGTGTTGGTGCTGTGCAGGAACATGAGGCTCAGCGCGGTGAACACCACGATGCCGAACAGCTGCGCGAGGCTTCCGTCCCCATAGTTGCCGCGCAGCGTGCCCATGACGACCACGTAGGCCACGATCCATGCGATGGCAAAGCCAATCTCGCTCTTCTCATAGAGGCGTTTCAACATGAGGGTCACTCCCCTGTCGCGTTTGCGAAGGCCTGCACGAGCAGTCGGCTGCAGGCGTTCTCGTCGTACTCCATGGCGTTGTTGGCCAGCAGGCTTGCCATGCCGTGTGCCGTGATGAAGAGCAGGGCGAAGGCCTCGCCCGCCTCGTCGGGCGTGCAGCCTGCCTCCGCGGTGGTGAGCTGCAGCATGGGACCAAGGGCCGGGTTGGCCATCAGGTCCTGGAGGGTGGCCCCGCCGAATTGGTTGCTCTGGAACAGGAAGCGGAAGAGGTTGCGCTCCTTGGCACCGAAGCGGATGTAGTTGAGGCCCAGCTGCAGGAGGGGGTTCTCGAGGCAGTCTGGCCGTGGCAGGATGTAGCTGGTGTGGAACGCGTCCGCCGTGCGGTAGACCTCCGCGCGGAGTTCATCGATGCTTGCGAAGTTGTACATCACGGGCTGCGTGGAGCATCCGAGCCGCTCCGCAACGGCGCGTACGCTCAGTGCGCTGTCGCCCTGCGCGCGGACCAGCTGGAACGCTGCGTCGAGCACCATCGCCTTCGTTACCTTGGCCTTGGGTGGCATGACAGGCCCCTCTACATTACGACTGTTATATTACATTCGTTATTATATAAAACCGGTAGCTTAAGACAATAGGTTTGCCGTGGAACAGGGGACGGAGGTTTGTTCCACGCCTGCAGCGCGCGTGGAACAAACCTCCGTCCCCTGTTCCACATGGCATCACAACATGAAATAGTGGTACGCTGCTTCGCACGAGAGGGGGAGTTATGGCATTGTACCTGTGTGGAACAGCGGCGCTCGACGTGATGCGCTATCTGCGGTCAACAAACGGTGGGGAGATTCCTGGCACGCCAGCGCGTCCGCGGCGCCTCGGCAACGCCTTGAATAGCGATCGCCAGCTGAATGAGCTCGGAAAAAGCGCCCAGCGACTGCTCAGTCACGTCCAAGGCAAGGTAGAGGTGCTCGTACCGCGGCGCAGGCAACACACCAGAACGTCGCGCCTCGAGACGCATCTGTGGACCCACGACATCCCACGCGGCGCATTCATCGACCTGGGATATGGCATCTACCTGAGCAGCCCGGCGTTTCTGTTCGTGCAACTCGCCAGCAAGCTTGGCGAAGTTGAGCTCATCATGCTCGGCCTCGAGCTCTGCGGATCCTACAGTCTTTGGCGCCTGCCAGCGCCCAGCTTCGGACCAAGCCAAGGCGATCTACGCACCGAGGCCACGTATGAGCTCAGCCCTGCCCTCACGGCTGCGCGACTCAAGTCGTTCATCATCCGCATGGATGGAGAGCGCGGGGTAGTCAGGGCACGCAATGCTGCCAAATACGTGCTCGACAATGCTGCCTCGCCTATGGAATCGGCCGTCTACCTGCTCCTTTGCCTTCCGCGTCACCTCGGAGGACGTGGGCTGCCCAAGCCTCTGTTCAACGTCAAAGTCAACGTGACGACCTCGACAACCACTACGAGCAGGTATCCGGACCTCTATTGGCCCACACGGGCGCTCGACGTTGAGTATCAAAGCGACCAAGACCACTCAGGTGACTGGGCGCGGTATCGCGATGCGCGGCGCCAAGTGGAGCTCGAGGCAGAGAACGTGACCGTCCTGCCACTGACGCGCCACCAGGTCATGGACGCTGACGAGTTCAATGCCTTTGCGACCTCCGTGCGCCGCATGCTGGGGGTGCGAAGTCGTCCCTTGCCCCGCGATTGGGAGCGGCGTTACCTTAAGCTGCGCACGGTGGTGCTCGGCACCTGGTAAGCATACGGACGTGGAACAGGGGACGGAGGTTTGTTCCACGCCCGCAGCGCGCGTGGAACAAACCTCCGTCCCCTGTTCATCCGCCTTGTTCCTCCCTCAGGGCGGCTATCATATGAGGTGGTTATATCGTGCGCTGTAAGTCGAGCCTACGGAGGTGGCACTCATGAGAGATGCGAGACGGGCGCGAATACTGGTCGCGATCCTTGGGGGCATCGCCTTCGTACTGGGGCTCGTGATCGGGCTCATGGGATGCTCTGACAAGCCGACGGAACACGTTGAGGTGGACTCGACGGACCAGATGTTCACCGAGGAAGTGCGCGACGATGTCTTCTACGTCTTCCAGCTGGGAGACCAAACCATAACGGCGAAGAACTACAGCGATGTCGACATCCCCTGGGAAGAGCCGCTCACGGACGGGGGATTCTACAAGGTCGTCGCCGACGTCACGTACCTCAACGGAGGGGTGGCGGGATACGTGGACTTCCCGCAGGTCCACGATGTGAAGAGCTGCGAGGAAGTATCGCCGCTCGAGATGGGCCTGCCCTCCGTCGCCGACCAGACGTATGGTCTCATGCTCATCGGCGATTATGCCGACGGTGACGTGCTGTTCAACGAGCGCGGCATAATGGCCGTTTGGAAGGACGGAGGCTGGCTGTATCGCTACGACGGCCAGATCAAGCTGGTTGACGGCACCGTGGCAGGCGTCCGCGAAGGCGTCACGAAGGCAGAGGTCGAAGCGGGCATCCAGTCCGGCGTGCTGGCCTGCGAGGACTATTTCGCCCTCCTGCCCGAGCGCTAGCCCCTGCGCGTGGAACAAACCTCCGTCCCTTGTTCCATGAACAAGGACGCGTGAACAAGGGACGGAGGTTTGTTCCAAAACGAGCCAGAGTGGAACAAACCTCCGTCCCTTGTTCCAAGTGGGACAAGCCACCCTATGACTACGTATTATGATATGGAAGCTCAGTTCGAGGGGAAATGCTTGGGGGATGGCTATGAACTCCGATGACATAAAAGAGCAAAAGACGAGTCGCACGGCAGGCGAGGCCGGTTGGCACGTCTCGCGCTACAACCTTTCCGCGCCGCTGCCGGGATCGAAGAACACCGCGGTCGCAAACCTGTTCAAGGGAACCTGCGCCGAATACTCACCCCTTGAGATGTACCTGCTCAGCGTGGTCGAGGACCTCGACGAGAACCACCCGATCATCCAGCGCTTCGCCAAGCGCGGCCTCATCTGCAACTACGACGAGCTCGCGGCGCTCGAGACGATGGGCCGCGGCGCCTGCGCGGCTCCCCGCGGGGTCGGCTTTGTCATCTGCCCGACCATGGGCTGCAACTTCAACTGCCCGTACTGCTTCGAAAACCACCACGGCGGCAAGATGACCGCCGAGGTGCAGGACGACGTCATGGGGCTCGCGGAGCGCATGCTCGACGCATCGGGGGCCAAGAACATGAAGGTCACGTGGCTTGGCGGCGAGCCGCTGGTGGCGTTCGACGTGGTGCAGTCGCTCTCCGAGCGCTTCATCGCGCTCTGCGAGGAGCGGGGCGTGGAGTACAGCGCCCGCATCATCACCAATGGCTACCTGCTCACGCAGGACATCGTCGACAAGCTGGCGGAGCTCAAGGTGAACAACGCGCAGGTGACCATCGACGGGCTGGGTGCTGCCCACGACGCCACGCGCCACCTGGTGAATGGCGGCCCGACCTTCGAGCGCATCGCTGCGAACTTGCGCAACCTCAAGATCCCCTTCTCGGTGAGCGTGCGCCACAACGTGCACGCGCACAACAAGAAGGACATGGACGACGTGAGCGCGTTCGTCAAAGAGCTCGCCGAGGAGTCCGGCAACACCTTGATATACTGGCCGGCCATCGTAATTGGCAGCGAGGCCGCCGACGGGCGCGGCGACCACGTGGATCTGCTCTGCAGCTCCGATGCCAGCGAGGTGGGCATACGCGTGGAGGCACGGCGTTTCCAGGCTGGGCACGGGCACCACTGCGGCGCGCAGAACCTGTGGGGTGCTGGCATCGACGAGAAGGGCAACCTGCAGATGTGCTGGGAAGCTGTGGATAAGCCGCAGTACAGTTTCGGAACCGCGCACGACTGGGATCCGGCCAACCCCATCGAGACCGCATCCGCGCCCGACAACCTTACCATGTATCTGAACACCGCCCTGCCGGTGCGCGACGACGAGTGTCGCGCGTGCAAATGGCTGCCCCTCTGCGCGGGCGGCTGCCCGCACAGGCGCCTGTTCTATGGCCGAGATTGCGTTGCCTTCAAGGATGATCCCGAGGGCTACGTTCTCGCCCTGCATGGCGCGGACCATATCGTCGGGATTGGCCAGGTTGTAAACCTGGATCGGAATTTTGTTTTCACGGCACATAGCAGCCGCGGTGCTGTCCATCACCTGCAGGTTTCTGATCAGCACTTCCTCAAATGTAATGGTGTCAAACTTGACGGCGTCGGGATTCTTCTTGGGATCGCTGTCGTAAACGCCGTCCACCATCGTCGCCTTGAAGATGACCTGGGCTTCAATTTCGGCGGCTCGCAGCGCTGCCGCAAGGTCGGTGGAGCAGAAGGGATTGCCGGTGCCGCAGCCGAAGATCACGATTCTGCCCTTTTCCAGGTGACGCACGGCGCGGTTGCGGATGTAGGGCTCGGCAATGGTGTTCATCGGAATGGCGGACTGCACTCTCACGTCGCAGCCGAGCTGTTCCAGCATATCTCCGACGGCAAGGGCATTCATCTGGGTGGCAAGCATACCGATGTGGTCGGCGCGTGTCCTGTCCATGCCCTCCGAACTCCTTCCGCGCCAGAAATTGCCCCCTCCGACGACGATGCCTATCTGCACGCCCATATCGGCGCACTTCTTGACCGAAGTACAGATCTGACGGATTACCTCGTCGTTCAGACCGAAATGCTTGTCTCCTGCCAGGGCTTCGCCGCTCAGCTTGAGCAGCACACGGGAATATTTAGCCTGCATAATGATCATGCCTTTCTCATTATAGTTTGCGGATGTAAAATTTCTTCATTTATTTTACACAAA
>CACYAX010000108.1 GCA_902772435.1 uncultured Coriobacteriaceae bacterium
CGCTATCGCATCCGCAAGCAGACTTGATCGAGCAGCCTCCTTATCCTTTACGTCGAACTCGAAGTCGAACTGCACCTCATCGCCGCAGCCGATGAGGGCGGCCCATATGCGCTTTGCGAGCTCAGCCGAGGGGCCACACTCTAGTTCGACGGTCGCGCCATAGCGATAGCCGTCCGCCACCGTCTTGGCAACGTAGTAGGCATGCCCATCGTGCTGCTTTTGGGTCGATGCGCCAGTTTTGGGGAGATCTCCTTGATCGTCATCTCTGACGTAGAGAGTCTTCATGTTGCCGCGGACGAAGAAGCTGCTGTTCCGTATGTCACGCTCGGGCACACCCGCCCAGACGAGAGACGTACGCACGTCGGTGAGATGCTCGTTGTAGGCGACAGCGCAGTCCTCCTTCGTCGCCCTTTCGCCAGAGATGGTTACCTTGACCTTGAGCACGTCAACAGGAAAGCTTCCCTCCACTGACACGCCGGTACTGATGAGCCTTTGATCATCCATCGTCCCCTCCTCTTGTCGATGCCTGCGAAGACTTGCCTGTTGTCATGTTAGTGGTGGAGAAGGACACAAATACATCCGTTGGAAGACCAGAAAATAGCTCGGATCTACGCCATCACCTGCGGACGCGCTGAGCCGTGACGTCCGCCTGCTCTCCGTGACGTCGTTTTGACGTCATCACGAACGGATTCCCCTCATGAAACCACGCGCCAACCTTGCTGACGTTCGTCAGGTGTTGCTATGTTCTCGCTCATCCAACCTGTCCGCACAAAACTGTTCGATTGTTGGCAACAGCGAGCATTTGAGAGCAAGAATGAGCTGGTCAAAGGCTACGCGTACCCGCCTTACCCAATCCCAGACAACTCCATCTCGCGTTTGGCTTACAGGCACACGAGTCCTCAAGACGCACCAAAAAGGCGCCCCGGAACCACGTCCGGAGCGCCTGGAGAATCGCACAATTATGTAGCGGTCCTATTCCCACTCGACCGTCGCGATAGGCTTCGGGGAGAGCTCGTAGCACACGCGGCAGATGCCGGGGACCTCAGCGAGGATGCGGGCGGTCATCTTCTTGAGCAGCGCCCAGTCGAGCTCGGGCACCTCGGCAGTCATGACGTCGACCGTGTTGATGCAGCGGATGATGCAGGGCCACTCGAAGGCGCGCTTGCCGTCGCGCACGCCCGTGGCGCGGTAGTCGGGCACGACGCAGAAGTACTGCCAGATATCGAGGCCAGCAGCGTCGATCTCCTCGCGCACGATGGCGTCGGCCTCACGCAGGGCGGCCAGACGGTCGCGCGTGATGGCGCCGGTGCAGCGCACGCCGAGACCAGGGCCGGGGAACGGCTGACGGTAGACCATGCTGTCAGGCAGGCCGAGCTGCTTGCCTACCACGCGGACCTCGTCCTTGAAGAGCAGCTTGACGGGCTCCACGAGCTCCCAGTTGAGCTCTGCGGGCAGGCCGCCCACGTTGTGGTGGGCCTTGACGCCGGCCTCGGACTCGAGGATGTCGGGATAGATGGTGCCCTGGCCGAGGAAGCCGATGCCGTCGAGCTTGGCAGCCTCCTCGTCGAAGACCTTGATGAACTCCTCGCCGATGATGTGGCGCTTGGCCTCGGGGTCAGCCTTGCCGGCCAGCAGGTCGAGGAAGCGGTCGGTAGCGTCCACATAGATGAGCTCGGCACCGAGCTGGTTGCGGAAGACCTCAATGACCTGCTCGGACTCGCCCTTGCGCATGAGGCCGTGGTTCACGTGCACGCACACGAGCTGCTTGCCGAGGGCCTTGATGAGCAGCGCCGCCACGACGGAGCTGTCCACGCCGCCGGAGAGGGCCAGCAGGACCTTGCCGTCGCCGACCTGCGCGCGCGTGTAGGCAACAGCCTCCTCGATGAAGGCGTCAGCAAGCTCGGGGGTAGTGATACGGGCCATATCGTCGGGGCGATGATTGGAAGTGAAGTCCATGGGGTCTCCTTAGCCACGTGACAAATCAATTGAGCAAATTATAGGCAAGCGGTCTAATTTGCAGCGCGAGCGGAGCATTTCACCACGAGAAGGAAACACAAACGCTAAAACGCGCCGCCGCGGCCGCCTCCCGAGAAGCCCCCGCCACCGCCACTGGAGAACCCTCCGCCACTGCCGCCCGACGAGCTGTCGCGCGAGCTGGCAAGGGAGGAGGTGGACACGTTGTGGTGCAGTGCGCTCGCCGTAGCCGCCAGGCCATCGTCCACGGCTCGCGTGATGCACGCCATGGGGAGGTCAATCTCGTCGTCTCTGGCATACCAGCTCGATGCGAGGGCATCAGGATTGGCCAGGATCTCAGGCGCGAACTCGCGCAGCTGGTCGACGACGCGGTCGGCCACACCGAGCTCCGTGGCCATCACGAGCAAACGGTTCCAGAGCACTATGTCGTCGGGAATAGCCTCTTCAAGGCGCGTGAAGTCGCAGAGCCAGCGCCTCAGAGCCCCGAGCTGCGCCCTGAGGTCGACCGCCTCCTGCGAGAACGTGGGTATCGGCTCGGAATCGTCGGTCATCACGCAATAGAGGCCTCCCCCGAAGCAGACGAGGAACCCGATGGTGAGGGGAATCCCAGGAGCTTGAAGGAAGACTCCCGCAATGGTCACCACCACGGCAATCGCGACGTCGGCAAGACCGAGCGCTCCGGGAAAGAGGCTCTCGTTGGTCTCGGTCACAAACGCGCGCTGGTCGTACGCGTCCTGCACCGCCTTGGACCACGCCTTGTAGCCTTCCTCATACGCGTACGGCCATTGCTTGGCCGTCTTCTCGAAGAACGACTCGAGCACGTACGGCTCGCCCGCAGGCCCGCACAGCTCCTTCTCAAGGGCCGCAGCATTCTTCTTGCTCACTACCTTGAAGAGGAAATCATCGGCCGTCTCGTCGATCCTATTGCCGCCCGCGCGCGTCTTCCAGCGCGTGCCCGTACCCGACCTGCCGCGCTTGAGCAGGCGCCATTCGCGCACGCGCGAGGTCTTGCCGCGCTTGTTCGCGACCTCGTGCCACACGGCGTCGAGCCTGATCCACCCACGGTCGACCAGGCGCATGAGCGTGGCAAGGAAGTCTTCGTCACCAATCCGTCCGCCACGATAGAGCTTGCCGAGCACTGCGGGATGGTCGTTGGTTGGCACGTCACGCAGGTACTTCTCGCGGAACTGGGGCTTCGGGCCGCGCGACCTTTGGCGCTTTTTGCCCACGATGGCGGCTACCACGCTGCCGATTCCCAGAAGGCCTAAGAACCCCGGAATGCCGTACGCGACGAGCCGGGCATTGCGGCGCTTGGCATTGGCCTCTTTGGCCCACTGGTCCTCCTCGGCCATGATGGTCTCGAGGCGGGCTTCGACTGAGGGTGTCACCTCGCTTAGCCACGCGGGCGGAAAGGCGATGCGCGCCTCGAGAAACTCCGCCGTGCCCACGCCAGGCGAGAAAAACACCACGTCATTGCCCTCAAAGCTGACCTCACCGTCGAGGGGGCCGTGGGCCCACGCGCGCACGTTCTCGCCCGCTTCGACCGCCTCGCCTGCAGGAACGGGCAGATGCATCGTCGCCGTGACGTCGGTCCATTCCACCTCTGCGTTCGTGTCAGCGGGCACGTACTGCCAGTACAGCTCGGCCGTATCAGCCCAGCGCGATGAGACGTTCGTGATCTGGTAGCTCACCTGGAAGGTCACCGCTTGGTCTTCCGCAGGCCAAAAGAGCGTGAGGCGCCAGCAGTCGTCCTGCGCACTCAGCTCGTAGCTTCCTGCCGACCCGTCGTCCGCAGCGGCAAACGCGCGCAGCGCACCGTCTTCGAGGATGCCCACCGATTGGACTTCGCCCTCGACCGTCCGGCCCTTGTAGCTGCCCCGCGGAACGTCCCAATAGATGCCATTGAAGCTGCCGGCAAACACGTACGTGCGTTGCTCGACCACCGCAAGCGAGCCGTCGGCGCCCACGGTGACGTCTAGGGACACCGGACCAACCGTGTAGTCCTGCGCAAGGGCCCTGACGGGAGCAAGCACGAGCAGGACAGCCAATGCGCACAGCATGAACGCTCCGAAGGCAACGCTATGGCGAGTCTTGGCCGATGGCATGGCAACCTCCCGCTCCAGGGGTTCCGCCCGATAGGGACACCTCCATGATACGCCTGGACGGGAAGCCTTAGCGTGGTCCGCAAGCGGGCCCGTTCCTCAGGCAGCACAAAAAGGCGGCCCGTAAGGGCCGCCCGAATCGCACGTACTTGGTGCAGATCCTACCTGCCGCTGCGGGAGCGCGTGGTCTGGATCATGCGGTTGATGGCGTTGACGTAGGCCTTGGCCGACGAGACGATGATGTCGTTGTCGGCGCCGCGACCGGAGTAGATCTTGCCGTCGTCGGCTGTCACGCGCACCGTGACCTCGCCGATGGCGTCGATGCCGCGGGTGATTGCCTTTACTACAAACTCCAGCAGGTCGCCGTGTACGGCAACCACCTGGTCGATGGCCTTATAGGACGCGTCGATGGGGCCGGTACCCGTGGCGCTCACCACGTGCTTCACGCCCACCTCGTCGGTGATGGTGGCAACCGCCGTCGGGACCAGAGGGTCGCCGCACTGAATCTGCAGCGCATCAAGCGTGTAGACGGCCATGACCTCGCGCTCGCGCTCCTGGATGATGGACTCGAGGTCCTCGTCGTAGACCTCCTTCTTCTGGTCCGCGACGTCGAGGAAGAGCTGGTAGACCTCCTCGAACTCCTTGTCGTCGAAGCTGTAGCCCAGCTCGGAGAGGCGATGCTTGAGGGCCGCGTGGCCGGAACGGGCAGAGAGGATGATCTCGGAGCCCATGGCGCCCACGAGGGCGGGATCGAAGATCTCACGAGGCGACTCGTGCGGGTGATCTCGGAGGTCTTGATGTCGGTGTGGGCGTCAAGCTCGTCGGCGTGCATCTTGATGGCCATGACCACCTCTTCGAGCGCCGCGTTGCCCGCGCGCTCACCGAGGCCGTTGACGGTGCACTCGACCTGCGTGGCGCCTGCGCGCACGCCGGCGATGGAAAGCGCCGTGGCCATGCCAAGGTCGTTATGGGCGTGCACGGCGACGGTCACCTGGTCAATGCCCTTGACCTCAGCGATGACCTTGCGCACGAGCGCAGCGTACTCATCGGGCAGGCTGAAGCCCGTGGTCTCGGGAAGGCTGATGACGGTCGCGCCGGCGTCGACGGCGGCCTGCACGGCACGCACCACGAAATCGGGGTTGGCGCGGCCAGCGTCCTCGGCGAAGAACTCCACGTCGTCGACCTGCGCCTTTGCGCGGGAGACACAGTGGGTGATGCGCTCGAGGCACTCGTCCTCGCTCATGTGCAGCTTCTGCTCGAGGTGGATGGGCGAGACGCCGATACCCAGGTTGATGCGCGGGCGCTTGGCCATCTTGAGGGCCTCGGCCGCGCTGTCGATGTCCTCGTCACGAGAGCGCGCGAGTGCGCAGACCACGCAGCTGTCGCCTGCCAGCGCACCGATCTCCTGCACGGAACGGAAGTCGCCGGGGCTCGATACGGGGAAGCCAGCCTCGATGACGTCGACCCCAAGACGTAGAAGCTGACGCGCGATGACGAGCTTCTCCTCGGTGTTCATGGACGCGCCGGGCGACTGTTCGCCGTCGCGCAGGGTCGTGTCGAAGATGGCGATCTTACGAGACATAGTGATCCTCTCCTTTGGCAGCCGCATGTGCCGCCTTGTAACTCGGGTTGGTAAATCGTGCCACATGCGGGGTTAAGCTGCGAAAAGGGTAGCGCAACGGAAACACTTTGGGCACCTCGCCATGCATGTCACACAGGGCGTGCACGGTCTCCGAAAGAGACCATTGCCCACCCGCGGCGTGCGCCACGCCAAAGACAGCGGGCCTTTTGCCGTAGCGGCCAATGCCCATGTGGTACGCTTGCCTAGGTATCCCTCACGTTTGGAGCTCCCATGATCAGCACCCTCATTTGGCTCGCCGTCCTTCCCTCGGCCCTCCTCATCTACCGTGTGCTCAAGAGCGACAAGGTCGAGTCGGAGCCTCCACGCCTCATCATCAGGGTCTTCCTGCTCGGTGCGGCCTCCTGCTTCCCTGCCGCCCTGCTCGAGACCTTCGGCGAGACTCTCGTTACGAACATCGTGTCCACCCAGGCCATGTACTCCGCGCTCATGTTCCTCTTCGTCGTGCCGGCGGCCGAGGAGTTCGTGAAATTCTTGGCCATGTGCTCCATCCGCAAGCGGCCCGAGTTCAACTACACCTTTGACGGCATCGTCTACGGCGTCGCCGCAAGCCTTGGCTTCGCCACGCTCGAGAACCTCTTCTACGTGCTGGGCGAGGGAAGCTACACCGTCGCCATCATGCGCGGCGTGCTCTCGGTCCCCCTGCACTGCACCTGCGGCGTGTTCATGGGCTATTACTACGGCCTCACGCAGTGGTACCGCGCGCATGGCCAGAAGAGCGAGGCGAGCAAGAGCCAGACGCTCACGCTCCTCGTGCCCATCATCATCCATGGCCTCTACGACTACAGCCTCGACGTGGACAACGCGGCCGTCACCATCGCGGGACTCGTCTTCACCGTCGTGATGCTCGTCCTCGCCGTGCGCCGCGTGCGCCTCTCCTCAAGCCAGGACACGCCCTTCGGCGGCGTGCCCATCCATCAGGAGCAGGTCATCTTCCCGCAGGGCGCTGTGGTCGCGGACCGGCCCTTCCAGAAGTCGTCCGATCCTGCGGCGCGTCCGTATCAGGACAACAAGGGCCAGTCCTCCAAATCGCTGTACTGAGCGCCCGCTGAGCCCCCGCCCAAAGAGCGAGGCCAGCTGCCAGCCTTTTGCGCCTTGCCTGCCAAACAGACCACGAGGGGCACCTCCTCCTAGGGAAGTGCCCCTCGCGTTCAGGGTTCGATCTTGTATCTCAAGATCCTATTTTACTTGCCCATGAAGAGGCTTGCAATACCAATCACGTCGCTGAGGCCGATGCCGTCGGAGAGGTCAACCTTGCCGAAGCCAGAGGAGGCGGGAGCCGCTGCCGCAGACTGAGCGCTGGCGTTGCTCGCGGACATGAGGGTGCCGGCGAGGCTCATGAGCGTGCCGAGGTTGAACGCCGAGCCCTGGGCCTGAGCGTTCGACTGGACGGTCGCAGCCTGCTGGGAGGTGCCGAACAGGGCGTTGGTCAGCTGGTGGACGCTGTTGCCGTTCTGGCCGAGAAGTGCGCTCGCGACGCTCGCGAGGTTGCCGAAGTCGATGCTCTGGCCCGTAGACATGGCTGCCGCAGCGGTGACGACCTCGCTCATGTCGCTCTGGGAGAGCTGGACCTCGGAGCCCGTCGCCTGCTGGACGGTGGAGTACGGATGGTCAAGGAACTGGGTGATCAGCTGGGGGTTGCTGCCAAGAAAGCCAATGAGCTGGCTGGCGATATCGGTGTTGGCCATGGTATCTCCCTTTCGAAAATGTGACTGAAACTTCCCTGATTGTACGACTTTATAACGTCTTTCGTCCGTTCCTTGCCGTGAGCGGAGTCTCTCGAAAACGTAAGAGCGCCGAACGGGCCGCACAAGGCTCGAGAACGCGAAATGGCTGGCCGTGGCATGCCCTAGACCATGCTCGTGTAGTCCCCGATCTCGCCCGACACGTCCTCGAAGAGGGTCTCCCAGGCACCGTCGACGTCCTGCTCGTCGACCTCCCAGTCTCCGTTCGGCTGCTTGGTCAGGTCGATGTCGGCCTCGGTGCTGACGCGCAGGTTGGGATAGGCGTCGATGGTCTCGAACAGCATGTCGACGATGCACTCGTAGAGGACGGAGGTGTCGCCCGAGACGAGCGACGTGAAATCCTCGGAGCTGATCTCTGCCATGACGTGCACGAAGAACTTCTCCTGGAGCGCGTCGAAGTCGGGGAACGAGAGGATGAGCTTGGCTTTCGCCGTGTCGCCGTCGACCGCGACCTCGCCCACCTCGTGGTCAAGGTAGCCCATCATGCGCCGCACCAGCTGGGGCAAGTCGATGCCATAGGCCTTGAGGATCGCGGACTCGTCCGCGCCGATGAGCGCCTCTATGTCTGCCTCGCTCATTTCGGTATCCGCGTTGATGGCCATCTCCACCTTCTGGCGGATCTTGTCCTCATCAGACATGACAGCCTCGGCGAGGGGCGTGCCGGGCACGATGCTGGACCAGTGCGTTGCCGCGAACGCGACCACCCCGAACACGAGGATGACCGCGGCCGCGATGCCGAGGACGAGCGGGAGCCTGCTCTTCTGCGGAGCCTGCGCGGTGGCGAACTCGTCATACGGCTGCGAATAGAGCGGCTGCTGGTAGGCCGTCTGCTGTGCCGCGACGGGACGCTGGGCCGTGGGCTGCGGCCACGACGCGTCCGTGGGCTGGTAGGCTTCAGCGACCGGCACGGGGTCCACGGGCTTCTGGTAGTACCCGTCGGGCGACTGCGGAAGCCACATCTGCTCCTCGTCGATGGCATCGCCCTGATAGGTGGGCTGCTCGTCTGTGGGCCGCCGCTGCGTGTCATCGGTGCTCTGGGGATCGAGCAGCACGAACTGCGCGCCGCAGAAGCTGCAGGTCGTGGACCCGTCATCAATCGTGTTTCCGCACTTCGGACAGAACATCGATCCTCCCCTCAGCCTGTGTCTCGCACAGCGTCGCGGTACCTCGCCCGCGGAGCTAGTTCAGCAGCCGCGCCCGCACCGCCTCGATCTCCTCATAGCTTACGCCGCATTCGCGCAGGTACGGCACCACACCGCCACGGGCTTCCACGAACGCGAGCGCATGCTCCACCGCGTTGGCCGGAGAGTCGTTGAACGCGTAGTGCGGGTCATCCGGCCCGTTGTTCCACACGTATTCGTACCAGTCATAGCGCATGAGGTTGTGGCGTGTCTGGACGTAGTTCGCCGCGCAGTCCCAGCGGTCGCAACCCGCGAGCAGCATGAGGAGCATGGCGAGAACGCCCGTGCGGTCCTTGCCCACGGCGCAGTGGAAGAGTACGGCGCCCTCAGGCGCCGCGGCAATCGCGCCGAAGCAACGCGCCATGCCCGTGCGCTTCTCCAAGATCATGGAGTAGAGGCCCTCGTAGCTGGCCTTCTCGCGAAGGTCGCCCAGGGCCACCTGTGCCGCGTCCGACATGTCGAAGGCGAGGAGCGGAATGCTGGCATAGCGGACGTCCGGCCCGATCTCGACGTCGGGGCGCTCGTCCACCTCGCGCGCGTCACGCAGGTCGAGCACGAGGCGCACGCCGTAGTCATAGAGGAACTGGGCGTCCGCCTGGGTGATCTCGCTCAGGTTGTCCGCGCGCAGGAAGCGGTGGTAGCGCGTCTGCCCTCCCCCGCTCACGGGATATCCTCCCAGCTCACGCACGTTGTGCGCACCCTCAAGCGGAAGGCGCACCCAGTCCATGTCACACGGCCTTGTCATGATGGTCCCCTCACGTCACATGGGTCTATTGTACGAGAGGAGCGCTTCGGGGTTGGCGTTACGCTGCGGGCAAGGGCTAGGCCTCGGGCTCGAATTCCGCGTCAGGCTCCGCCGCCGCTTCGAGCGCGGGCTTGGCCCTACTCGGCAGCTCGCTCACGACAACCGCCACGAAGATGAGCACGAATCCCGTCAGGATGGCCGCCGTGATCTGCTCATGGAAGAAGATGACCGAGAAGATGGTCCCGAAAACGCTCTCAAGCGAGAAGAGCAGGGCCGCCTGCGTGGACGGCACGTGCTGCTGGGCCACGTTCTGAATCGTGATGCCCACGATGGTGCTGAAGATCACGAGGTAGCCGAACTGGAACAGGAGCTCCGGCGTCACGAGGTCCACGGTCGGTGCCGCCTCGGCGAAGATGCCCCAGCTCAGGCACACCGCTCCCTGGAACAGCAGCTCGATCACCGTGAGCGTCATCGCGTCGCAGCCAGGCGCCCATCTGCCGATGTAGACGAACTGCACCGCGAAGAAGAACGCGCCTATGAGGGTGAAGATGTCACCGAACGAAAGCGAGAAGGAGAGCCCCTCGCCGTCGCCGAGCGAGAGGAACCCCACGCCCACGATGCAGATGAGTGCCGCGACGACGTTTCGCAGGCCTGGCCGCCTGCCCGTCATCGCCCAGTTCACGAAGGGCTCCATCACGCAGTAGGTGGCCGTGAAGAAGGCGTTGCGCCCGGGCGTGGTGTTTGCGAGGCCGATGTTTTGGGTGAGGTAGGCCAAGCCGCCCGCGATGCCGATGACGGAGCCCGCCACGAGGTGCAGCTTGTTCAGGTGCGCGAACAGGCGCCTGTGCATGATGAGCGCGAGCAGCAGCGAGGCGCCCAGGAAGCGCAGGCCGAGCAGCCAACCGGCGCCGACAGAGTCAAGCGCGCCCTTGAGCACGACGTACGCGCCTCCCCAGATGATGGTGGAGCCGACGATGGCGAGCTCGTAGGTCTTCTCGGATATGTTGCGGCGGTTTTCCATTCGCATGATTATAGGGGTGATTGGCGCCTGCACAGGGAACACATGGGAAGGTTTACCTGTCCGACAGCATTTGGCAATCGCGCTTGGGAGGGGCGGCCGCCCGGAAGGGCGCTTCCCCGGGCGCCTGCCAGCAGAGGGGCCCGTCGCCCGGAAGGGACCCCTCCCCGGGTTCCTGCCAGCAGAGGGGCCCGTCGCTCGGGGGCCTTCCCCGGGCGCCTGTCAGCAGAGGGTCCGTCGCTCGGGAGGGACACTTTCCCTCAGGCACGCGCCGACCTAGAGGGACCCCCTGGTAGGAAGGACCCCTCTCCCGATCAACTCCCAGCAGAGGAGCCATCACGCGGAAGGGCACTCGACTTCCCAAAACTACACAGCTATGTTCTGTTTTTGAGATTTCGAACTGCGTCAACTGGGATTATGCTGGCTCAGAAATTGAAAACAGAACATAGCTGTGTAATTATCCGCGATAGGCTCGGACGTATGAGCTCCTGCAAGATAAGCCTTTCAGACTAAGCAAACCCCTCAGGCGAAGTCCCTCTTCTGGGGCATGAGCAGGGCGAAGAGCCTCCGTCTCCGCAGGGCCTGCACCTCGCTTGGCGCCTCAAGCTCAACGTCCAAGAGACGCGCGAGCTGCCGTGCGAAGAGTTCGGCGTCGTAGAGGGACCGCACCACGCCCGGCGTGACACGCAGCACTCGATACCCGCACGTCGTCAATATGTTGCTCCGACGCGCGTCCTCCTCGAGCTGGCGCGCACCTCGCTGCTCGTGAAACTCGACGCTGTCATACTCCGCCGCCACGCACGCGCTGCGCCACAGCATGTCGGGCCTCACCTCGTCCCGCTCGGCAAGCACGCCTCTCCAACGCGACACATCAACCGGCGCATTGAGCTCCGGACGAGGCAAGCCCATCCCGCCAAAGTTGACGGGAAGCGTGAGGAACAGCGTAAGGGCCGTTTCCATAGGCGACGCAGACCCCTCGTAGAACAAGCCGGCGACCTCGGCGGCACGCGTCCTGTTTGACGTGCCCTGCAACTGCGACAACACGGCTCCAAGCGACGCACGGCTCATGAGCGCGGGAGCATGGTATCTCGTGTCTTCCCCGCCCAGACGATACGTTCCCGCAAATTCGCAGGCAAGCACCGTGGCTGCCACCAGCCGCTCTATGGAATC
>CACYAX010000109.1:0-1897 GCA_902772435.1 uncultured Coriobacteriaceae bacterium
TCGGATTCGCGCAACCCCTCGGACTTTCCCGACACCCACGCCCCCAAACCTGTCGGTTTCGCGCAAGTCCACCTATAACCGCCGGCCGCGCGGTCGCATCGGGCCGCGAGGAATCCCATACAGATCCATAATCTTCGTAAACCGCCCAACATCCTGCACGTCCGCATACGAGAATCTCATCACCCGAAGACCCGCCGCCCCCAGCCGCGACTCTCGCAACCGTTCGTCGGCAAGCACGTCGACCGCATCGCGCCCAGCGGTCATCTCCGGATTTCGATACTTGTCGCGGCCATCAAGCTCACCTGCCACGAATTCCCCCGTTGGCAGTTTCCAAAGATAATCGCACCGATACGATCGGCCCGCCTCGAACGGATCAGCGATCTCCGCCTGCAGTTCCGGCACCGCATATCCCTGCTCGATCATCACGGCGCGCGCCACGGACTCTCCCCCGTTTTCCGACAACGGATTTGCCCACGCCAACACATCAAGCGCCCGCTCGTAGCCAATATCTTGCGCGTGTGCTTGCGCAAACTCGACAAAATGCTTTCTGGGCAGCCCCGTCTTTCTCAGCGCCGAGTCAGCCACCGCCAACGCGTAATCAAAATTCATCTCAATCAGGCAATAAAGCACCGTCTGCTCCAGAGAGGTAACCTTCACCCCCTGCACGAGAACCTCGTCCACATCAGGCATCGGGTGCCTGATAACATTTCGCGTTTTCTTGGCGGTCGAGATCCTTTGAACCGCGATGTGAACGGGTGTGAATGACGGATCTGATACTTCCAGGCCATGGAGATGCGCGGCTGATTCGTTGCAGAACACCCACTTTGGATGCTTTACGGCAAATGTGCGCACGACCAGGCGAGCCTTCTCGGGAGGTTTCAGGGCCTGCCACTCAGTCGGATCCCAGAACATACCTCGCACTGGTCGAACGAGAACCTGCTCGTTAGCAAGTCTCTCGAGCCTGCGGGCCTCGGTATCCGTACGGGCAATTACGAGCCGACCGCTATGGTACGCATCACTCATCATCGTTTCGAGCCACATCTCACTTCGTGCGTTCATATCAACCTCCAAAGACAGCCATCCGACGCCGTGCTATTCTTGCGTCATGAGCATACAAAAGAGCTTTAGCACGAATTTCGCCGTTGTCTGCAGGCCTGATTCGACGCCTTGAGTACTGCGAACTGAGGAGACTGTCGGGAAGGATCGCAGCTCCGCATCAACCCGACAAATACTGGATTTTTCCGACAAATCCGGGAGCTTTCCTGTCGGAAAAGTCCGACACGACGCACCAACCCGACAGAAACGGGGCCGTGGCTGTCGGAAAAGTCCGACCCGTCGCACCAAACCGACAGAAACGCGCCCAATCCTGTCGGAAAAGTCCGACCCGACGCACCAACCCGACAAATACTGGATTTTTCCGACAAATCCGGGAGCTTTTCTGTCGGAATAGTCCGCAGCTCCGCACCCACCCGACAGAAACGGGGCCGTGGCTGTCGGAAAAGTCCGACCCGCCCCACAAAAAAGGCCGCGGAGCCCGAAAGCCCCGCGGCCACAACTCAACCTCACGAGCAGCGTCTACCAGCGACGTCCGCCGCCGAAGCCGCCCATGCCACCGGCGCCGCCGCCCAGGCCCATGTTGCGCATCATGCCCTGCATCTGCCGGCGCGCCTTACGGGAGTTCTTGCCCTGGCCCTCCATCGAGCTAGCCATGGACTTCATCTTCCCCATCATCTTGTTCATCTCGGTCCACTGCTTGAGCAGCTGGTTGACCTCCTGCACCGTGCGGCCCGAACCAGCCGCGATGCGCTTGCGCCGCTGGCCGTTGATCTTCTTCGGCTGCCTGCGCTCCTCGGGCGTCATGGAGTGGATCATCGCCTCGATGCGCACGATCTGCGAC
>CACYAX010000109.1:1922-8789 GCA_902772435.1 uncultured Coriobacteriaceae bacterium
GGCGTCATGGAGTGGATCATCGCCTCGATGCGCACGATCTGCGACTCGTCCATGTTGCCGCCCATCTGCGAGAGCGCGCGGTCGCCGCCCGGGATCATGCCCAAGATCTTGTTCAGGCCGCCCATCTTGCGGATCTGGTTCATCTGGTCGAGCATGTCGTCCATGGTGAAGCCCTCGCGCAGCATGCGCTCGGCGTTGGCCACGCTCTGCTCGTCGGCCACCTTCTCGGCCTGCTCGATGATGCCGATCACGTCGCCCATGCCGAGGATGCGCTTGGCCATGCGGTCGGGGTGGAAGACCTCGAGCGAGTCGGGCTTCTCGCCCATGCTCACGAACTTGATCGGCTTGCCCGTCACCTCGCGCACGGAGAGCGCGCCGCCGCCGCGGGCGTCGCCGTCGAGCTTGGACATGATCACGCCGTCGAAGTCCACGCGCTCGGCGAAGGTACGCACCACGTTCACGATGTCCTGGCCGGTCATGGCGTCCACGACCATCAAAATCTCGTCCGGCTTCACGGCGTCGCGGATGTCCACGGCCTCCTGCATCATCATCTCGTCAATCTGCAGGCGGCCTGCCGTGTCCACGATCACCACGTCATTCAGGTGGTCGACGGCGTGTTGGATGGACTCGCGCGCGATCTTCACCGCGTCCTTGCCGTCGCCGCGGTACACGCTCACGCCAATCTCGCCACCGAGCGTGGCAAGCTGGTCGGCAGCTGCCGGACGATGCACGTCGCATGCCGCGAGCAGCGGGCTGTGGTTCTGCTTCTTGAGCAGATAGGCCAGCTTGGAAGCTGCCGTCGTCTTACCGGAGCCCTGCAGGCCCACGAGCATGATCACGTTGGGCGTGCGGTTCTGCGCCAGCTCGAGCTTGGCGTCGCTCGTGCCGAGCAGCTCGGTGAGCTGGTCGAGCACGATGCGCACCACATTCTGCGCAGGCGTGAGCGAGTCAAGCACCTCCGCCGTCATGCACTTCTCTTTGCACGCAGAAACGAAGTTCTTGACCACGCGGTAGTTCACGTCGGCCTCGAGCAGCGCCATGCGAATCTCGCGCATCGCTGCATTGATGTCGTCCTCAGTGAGACGGCCCTTGCCGCGCAGGCGGTCAAAGGTGTCTTGGAGTCGGTCGGAAAGGCTGCTGAAGACTGCCATGGTTACTTGTCCTCCCCGCCCACGAGCGCGCGCGTGAACTCAAGCGCGTCGAAGGCCTGTAGATCGTCGATTCCCTCGCCCACCCCGATGCGCCAGATGGGGAGTTTGAGCTCGTGGCTGATGGCAACCACGATACCGCCCTTGGCGGTGCCGTCAAGCTTCGTCACGATGAGGCCATCCAGGTCGAGCGCCTCGTTGAACTCGCGCGCCTGCGAGAGGCCGTTCTGGCCGGTCGTCGCGTCCACCACGAGCACCACGGCCACGGGCATGCTGGCGCGCTTGCGCGTGACGTTGACCACCTTGGCCAGCTCGCGCATGAGCTCGGGGCTCGTGTGCAGACGACCGGCAGTATCGATGAGCACGAGCTCGCTGCCGCGCTTCTCGGCCTCGTCGATGACCTCGTAGCACACGCTCGCCGGGTCGGCGCCGCGCTTGCGTGTGATGACCTCCACACCGGAGCGCTGGCCCCACACCTCAAGCTGCTCGATAGCTGCCGCGCGGAAGGTGTCCGCCGCGCCGATGAGCGGCTTGATGCCGAGGGAGAGCGCCTCGCTCGCGAGCTTGCCCACCGTGGTGGTCTTGCCTGCGCCGTTGATGCCCACGAAGAGCACGCAGGACGGAAGCGCGCGGAACGGGTCGCGCTTGGAGGGTTCGAAAGCCTCGGCCAGGCGCTTCGCCAGCGCCTCCTTGAGCTGGCGCGAGGTGCGCAGGTTCTCGCGGGCCGCCTGCTCGCGCAGGTCGTCGGAGACCTGCATGGCCAGCTCCGCGCCCAAATCGCCCATCACGAGCGTGTCTTCGAGGGTCTCCCAGAACTCCTCGTCGACCTCGCCGCCCATGTAGAAGATCTCGCTCAGCGCCTCGCGTGAACGCGAGAGGCCCTTCATCAGTGAGTCACGCAGGCCCATTACGCATCAACCACCTTTCCCGTGCTCTGGTCCAGGCGCTGGCTGACCACGTGACTCACGCCGTCTGCCTGCATGGACACCCCATAGAGTACGTCCGCCTGCTCCATCGTGCGCCGCTGGTGGCTGATCACGATGAGCTGGGTCGTTTCTTTGAGCTGCTCGATCGCGTCGAGCAGCTTGCCGAGGTTGGAGTCGTCGAGGGCGGCCTCCACCTCGTCGAAGATGTAGAACGGCACCGTGCGCGTGCGGTACACGGCAAAGAGCAGCGCCAGCGCCGTGAGCGACTTCTCGCCGCCGCTCATGAGCATCATCTTCTGGATCTTCTTGCCGCGCGGCTGCGCCACGATCTCGATGCCCGTCTCGAAGACGTGGTCCGGGTCGGTCATCTCGATGTGGGCGTGCCCGCCCGGGAAGAGCATCGCGAAGACCTCGGCGAAGTTGGCGTTCACCTGGTCGAAGACCACGAGGAACTGCTTGCGCATCTTGCGCTCGATGGCCACCGTGATCTTGGCGAGCGCCTTGCGGGCGGCCTCGAGGTCGGCAACCTGCGCCTCGATGTAGTCCGCGCGCTGCTTGAGGCGCGTGTACTCGTCCATCGCGACCTCGTTGACCGGGCCGATGCCCTCGATCTCGCGGCGGAGCTTGGCGACCTCGCGCTCCATGGCCTCGCGGTTCTCGGGCTCGGGAAGCGCGAGCGCGTCCTCGAGGATGTAGCCGTCGGCCGTGATGGCCGTGATGGCGTTCTCGACCTGCACCTCGATGCGGCCGAGGTCGACCTTGATGTCGGAGGCGGCCGTGCGCGCACGCTCGAGCGCCTCGGAGGTGACGTTCACGCCGTCCTTCGCGGCGGCGATCGTCGCCTTGAGCGAGTCGGAGTCCGCCTCGGCGAGCGAGGCGCGGTCCTTCAGGCGCGCGGCCCACGCGAGTGCGCGGTTGTGGACCGCCTCGTAGCGGTCGTACAGCGGGTCGACGCGCAGGCGCAGCACCTCGAGGGTGCGGGCCGAGCGCAGCGTCGCCTCGCGGCGGCGGTCGAGGTCCTTCAGGCTGCGTGCCAGGGCCTCCTCGCGCACGGCGAGGTGGTTGCGGCGCTCGGAGACGGTGGCGAGCTTGAGGCGCGTGTCGGCCACGCGGTCGTTCGCCTCGGTCTCGGCACGCGACGCCCTGCCGCGCTCGTCGCCCGTCTCCTCGAGCCTCTGCGAGAGCTCCGCGGCCCGTGCGCTCGCCGCGTCGGCGGCCCGCTTGTGGCGCTCGACCTCGGCGGACGCGTCGGCGGCCTTCGCTTGGGCGACCTCACGGCGCTTCTGCACCTGGGCCTGCTCGGAGTTGGTCTGGCTGACCTGCGCCTCGAGGCGGCCGATCTCGGAGTTGGTGGACGAGAGCTCGCCCTGCAGGCGCGCGACCTCGCCCTTCGCGCGGGTGCTCTTCTCGCGGGCGTCGTTCAGCGCCTGCTCGGCCTGGGTCACCGCGGCAGACGCGTCGGCCGAGGCCGCCTCGAGCTCCGCCATGCCCTCGCCGAGCGCGCGGATGCGCCGCTTGCGCTCGAGGGCGCCCTTCTCGGCGCCGGCATCGTAGCCCACGACCACGCGCCCGTCGGGCAGCACGGTCACGCCGGAGGCCGTCACGTAGGTGAGGCCCGGCTGCTCCTCATGCGCGAGCACGGCGGCACGCGCGTCATCAACGATATGCACGTCGGCAAGCAGGGCGGCAACGAGCGCCTCGGCACCCTCGGCAGCCTTCACGTGGGCGGAGAGCGGCTCGCCCGGGCCGGTGAGCTCGGACGTGGCTGCCGCGCTGCGCGCGATGATGGCCGCGCGGCCGTGCGCCTTGAGGCCCGCCGCGCGCTCCGCGAGCACCGCGGCGTCCTCCCCCGCCGCCACGACGAGCGCCGCGAGGTCCTCGCCGAGCAGACGCTCCACGAGCTCCTCGAGGCCCGGCTCCACCTCGATGAGGTCCGCCAGGCGGCATTCGATGCGGCCGGCCTCGGACGACGTGGCGAGCGCCGCCACGCGGTTGCTCGCGTTCTCGCTCTGCTCGTCCACGCTCTCGAGCGCCGAGAGCGTCGCGCGGGCATTCTGCAGCTTCTCGCGGGCCGTGCCCTCGGCCTTGCGCAGCGTGATGAGCTGGTCGGACGTGCTGCGGATCTCGGCCGCCGTGGCGTCCGAGGCCTCGCGGGCCGCCTCGAGGGCAGCCTTCACCTCGTCGCGGTGCGCGCGGCGGGCGGAGAGCGCCTCCTCCGTCGTGGCGAGCGCCTCGGCGATCTGCGCCAGGCGGCTCGCGAAGAGGGCGTCCTGCGTCTCGGCGCTCTCGATCTGGTCCCTGAGCTTGGCATAGGCGAGGGTTTCGGCATCGGCCTCGCGCTGGGCGGCGCGCTGGTCAGCGGTGAGCTGGGCCACCTGGGCACCGAGCTGGCGGCGCTTCTCGGTCGCCGCCTTGGCCTCGGGCACGAGCTCGGAGAGCCGCTGCTCGAGGTCGCGGGCGCGCACCTTGGCGTCGGAGAGCTCGCCCGACACGCGCTCGTGCTCCTCCGCCGCCTTCTTGCGCTCGTTCTCGCTGGCAGACAGGTTCATGCGCATCTCGGAGAGGCGCGCGACCATGTTCTTGCCCTTTTCCTCAAGCAGGCGCATGTCGGAGTCCATGCGGCCGAGGATGTCCTGCATGCGGCGGCGCTGCTCGCCGAGGTCACCCACGAAGATGCCCTTCTGCTCGAGCAGCGACTGGTACTTCTCCAGCTCGCGCTCCTTCTCGGCGTGACGCCACTGGGCGAGCTCTATGGCCGCCTCGGCCTCACGCTGGCGCGCGGTCAGCTGGTTGTAGCGCATCTGCAGCTCGCGGAGGTCGTCCACCGCGAGCGTGGTGGTGAGCTCGGCCAGGCGCGCCTTGAGCTCATGGTGGCGCTTGGCCTTGTCCACCTGGCGCTCGAGGGGCCTGAGCTGGCGCGCGATCTCGCGCGAGATGTCCTTCGCGCGGGTGAGGTTCTCGTCCATCGAGGCGAGCTTGCGCTCGGAGCGCGTCTTGCGGCGGCGGTGCTTGGAGATGCCGGCCGCCTCCTCGATGAGCTCGCGGCGCTCTTCGGGGCGGCTCGAAAGGATGGAGTCGAGCTTGCCCTGGCTGATAATGGAGTGGGTCTCCTTGCCGAGGCCCGAGTCGTGCAGGATGTCGGTGATGTCCATCAGGCGCGACGGCGCGTTGTTGATGAGGTACTCGCTCTCGCCGGAGCGGTACATGCGGCGCGTGATGGCCACCTCGGAGAACTCGATGGGCAGCGTGTGGTCGGAGTTGTCGAGCACGAGCGTGACCTCGGCCACGCCCACGGCCTGGCGCGCCGACGAGCCGGAGAAGATCACGTCCTCCATGGCCTGGCCACGCAGCATCTTGGCGCTCTGCTCGCCGAGCACCCACAGCACGGCGTCAGAGATGTTCGACTTGCCCGAGCCGTTGGGGCCCACGACCACGGTGAGGCCGGGGTCGAAGGCCATCGTCGTCTTGTCTGCGAACGACTTGAAGCCCTTGAGCTGGAGCGACTTGAGATACACCTGCGCGGTCCGCCTTTCTGGGCCTAGACAATGGGGCGCACGATCCCGTGCGCGTCCTCGATGCGGGCAATGGCGTCGGCTGCGGCGGCACCCTCCGACTCCTTCTTGGAGGAGCCGGTCCCCCTGCCCACGACGAAGTCGCCGCAGAGCGCGACGGAGGTGAAGACGCGCTGGTGCGCGGGGCCGTCCTCGCTCTCGAGGCGATACGTGGGGGTGGTGCGCGTGCGGCCGGACTGCAGGATCTCCTGCAGGCGGGTCTTGGGGTTCATGGAGCGCTCGATCTGCTCGGGCACCATGTAGGGGTCGAGCACGCGACAGACGAAATCGTGTGCGACGTCATAGCCGCCGTCCATGTAGAGGGCACCGACTATGGCCTCGAACACGTCCTCGAGCGCGTGGCGCAGGCCACGACCGAGCGTGCCGAGCTCCGACTCCCCGAACAGGATGAGGTCCTTGAGGCCCAGCTCCTCGGCGCGTGCGGAGAGCATCTTGCCCTCCACCAGCGCGATCTTGAGGTCGGTGAGGCGACCCTCGTCCATGTCGGGGAACCGCTCGAACACCTCGCGCGCCACGATGTCGCCGAGCACGGCGTCACCCAAAAACTCGAGGCGCTCGTAGGACGCCTGCACGCCCTTGCCCTCGGCAGCCGAGGGGTGCGTGAGCGCCGAGACGGCGAGGTCACGGTTGTTGAAGGTATAGCCCAAGACGCCTTCCAGCGCGGTGAGCCTCTCAACTGAATTCAATGGCTTACCTGGCCTTTTCGATGGCGTCGACGGCGTCACCGATGGTCTTGATCTCCTCGAGGTCGTCGTCCTCGAGGGACTCCTCGAACTCATCCTCGAAGGCGGTCACAAGCTCGAGCAGGTCAAAGGAGTCGGCGCCGAGGGCCTTGAACTCGGTTTCGGCGGTGAGGGTTTCGGCGTCCACGTCGAGCGTTTCGCTCACGAGCGAGATGACCTTCTCAAGAATGGCTTCGCGATCCATCGTGCTTCCCTTCGTTGGGTATGCTTCCAATTCACCTAACTTATACATTTTGCCCAAGCACAGCCAAAAAGTGAAGTACCAGCACCAACGCACGATAAAATGCCATGCGCCGTGCACGCGCTCTCCGCCCGAAGGACTTTTCCGACAGGTTTGGCCCCGTTTCTGTCGGGTTGGTGCAACCAGCCGGACTTTTCCGACAGTTTGGGTCCCGTTCCTGTCGCCTTGGTGCAACCCCGCGGACTTTTCCGACAGGAAAGCTGCTAGATCTGTCGGAAAAGTTCAGTATCTGTCGGG
>CACYAX010000110.1 GCA_902772435.1 uncultured Coriobacteriaceae bacterium
TCAGGACCTTGGTGACGTCGCTCGACGCATAGAGCGAGGCGACCTCATCGGCCATCTCGGAAAGCAGCGTGGTGTCTATGTTTTGGTTGAGAAAACTGCCTACTTTGAGAATGTCACCCGGCAGGACCTGACCTTCGCTCGCGATCCTGTCTTCTAAGCGCTTCATAGGCAAAGCTCCTTGAACTGCGTAGAAAATCAAAGGCTGTAGTAAGCATTATGGAACAATAAAGATACCGTACACGGAGAAAAACACAACGGTTACCGACTTAAAACAATCCACACAAGCACCACTCGTGCCTCAGAGGGCCAGATCGCTCGTTTCAGCACGTCAATCGGGTGGTAGCGGCAGCGGGCGCGCGCACCGAGAAACCCTTCGAAAACGGGCGAAATATGCTGTGTCGCGACATCATTTATGGACGGAAACGCGCTCGGAATGCCGCTGCGACCCCTCCCCGAAAGCGCCTCACGCCGAAGTGGGCGCATCGCGTGTGGTGCGGTCGGCGCCCGCTACGGATGCAGCGCGCCCACGGCGCCATCTGGTCAGGCATGAAAAAGCAGGTCAGACATATCGTCTGACCTGCCTATCAGGTACTGGTCGGGGCGACTGGATTCGAACCTGCGACCCTCTGGTCCCAAACCAGATGCGCTACCAAGCTGCGCCACGCCCCGCGTTCAAGCTAGAACAGTATACCTCAGAGCATCGACGAGTCCACCCCATCGACGGTGGAGAAATACTCACGGATCACGGCCGCGATGGCATCGCAGCCGCCCGGCTCGCTCGCCTCGATGTTGAGCGGCAGAATCGGGTCGTGCAGCGACATCCTGAGCAGGAACCAGCCGTTCACGGCACCGGAGAGGCTCACGCGGATGCCCTCGTAGTTGGGCTGTACCACCGTCACGGCAACCGCCCCGCCCGTCGCGCGGAAGGCGGCGTCGCGGGCGTTGTTCACCACCCAGCGCTCGAAGTCCTCCACGATGCGTGGGCCGACCTCGCGGAAATCGGGGCTCAGGATGCGCATGCGCACCTCACGGCTCTCGACAGCCTCCCCCAGGCCCGACACGAGCGACGAGATGCCCTTGCCCTCGCGCTTGAGCTCGGCGGCGGCGCACACGATGAGCGTGCCCAAATAGGCGCCGTCATCGAGCGCGTAGTTGTCGAGGAAGGCGGCATGGCCGGAGGTCTCGATGGCCAGATGGCAGGGCACGCCCTCGCGGTCGAGCTCGATCATCTTGTTGATGACGTTGCGATAGCCGCGCTTGTAGCGCAGGTGACGCAGGCCCAGGGTGTTCTCCAGATAGTCTGCGAGCTCGTCGCTCGTCACGGAGTCGGTGACCACCGTCGTGCCCGGATGGTCCTGGGCCACGAGCGTCGCGGCAAGGGCCACGATGGCGTTGCGGTTGATCTCGCGGCCATGCTCGTCAACGGCCGAGGAGCGGTCGACGTCGGTTTCG
The DNA here is from genome assembly GCA_902772435.1 of uncultured Coriobacteriaceae bacterium. Lineage (GTDB taxonomy): Bacteria > Actinomycetota > Coriobacteriia > Coriobacteriales > Atopobiaceae > UBA1367. The sequence continues at coordinate 1,453 of CACYAX010000110.1, forward strand.
AAGATGATGCCCAGGTCGGCGCCGTCTGCCTTGACCGCGCCCGTGATGGATGCCATGGCCTCCTGAGGAACTGGCTCGCAGAGACATCGGCCCCGAGCGGCGCCAGCACGTCACGGGCAAAGAAGCCCGCGGAGCCATTGCCCGCGTCGACCACGATCTTGAGGCCCGCGAGCGGGGTGGGCTCGCCGAGCTTCTCGGTGATGAGAGAGCGCAGGTGCGCCGCATAGCGACTGATGAGGTCAGCCTGCTCGATTGCCGCAGGAGCCTCGGCGGGCCCGAGCTCGTCGGCCTCGGCGTACTCGGTGATGGCAACGATGTCCGAAGCCTCGACGCCGCCTTCGGCCGTGAAGAACTTGAGGCCGTTGCGGTTCCAGGGCAGGTGGCTCGCGGTCACCATGATGGAGCCGTCCGCCTTGAACTCCTCGAAGATGCAGCTCATGAACATGGCGGGCGTGGTGGCCAAACCGCAGTCAAGCACGCGGATGCCGAGCGCGGCAAGCTCGTCAGCGACCGTCTCGATGATCGCGGCGCCGGAGAGGCGCGGGTCACGTCCGACCGCGACGGTGAGCGTGGACACGTCCTTGTCGAGCTTATGGGAAAGCCAGGTCGCGAAGCCCTTCGCCAGCTGGCGCGCCGCCTCCGGCGTGAGGTTGACGCGTTCCCCTTCCACGCCCTCGAGCGCGACTCCCCTGATGTCGCTGCCATTGCGCAGCGCTGCAAGCCCTTTTTCCACGAGCATCTCCTCTCCATGTGAACGGACTGATTGTACTCTTATGGGCCCGTGCGGTGGAGAGTCCCAAGAAAGACCCATAGCAGCACGCCTTTGGCGAGCCCTCGACACGTCGCGCGATTTCGCCGCGAGCCCTCCCCCACCCGCGAGGGCGCGCTCAGGCTTCGCGTGGGGTTACGCCGCGGCCACGGGTGCGGCGCGAGGGTATACTCTAAGGCACCAAACAAGGCATCAAACGTCGCTTGAACGGAGCAGCCATGGCCAGCCTCGAGCTCGGACACACCCTCGTCATCGCCAACCCCGCGTCCCGCAGCGGACACGGCGCGCACGCCGCTGAACACGTACAACGCTTCTTCGAGTCGTACGGGAACGCCACCCGATCCTTCGACATCGAATACACCCGCGCCCCGCTCGATGCCGTGGAGATGGCGGCGCAGGCGGGCGGCATGGACACCATCATCGCGCTGGGTGGAGACGGGGTGATCCACGAGGTCGTCAACGGGCTCATGGCCGTCGACAAGCGCGACCGCCCGCGCCTCGGCGTCATCCCCATGGGCTCAGGCAACGACTTCGCGCGAACCCTCAATGCCACCTTTAACAAACCTGAGACTTCGCTCGCCGAGCTGCTCAACGGGCAGGTCAGGCGCATCGAGCTGGGCAACGTGGTTTCGGACAAGGAGCCGCGCGGCATTGCGGGAACCGAGGGCAACTACTTCATGGAGACGCTCTCGTTCGGCCTCGACGCGGCCATCGCGCTCGACACCACCAAACGGCGCAACGACGGCACCAAGCAGGAAGGCGCGGCGCTCTTCGCCACCTCGAGCCTCAAGATCTTCTCCAAGGCCAGCGACGGCTTCGCATGCAGGCTTTCGCTTGACGGAGGAGAGGCGCAGGAGCTGCGGACGATCATCCTCGCCATCCAGAACGGCCCCACCTACGGCGGCGGGTTCAGGATCTGCCCGGCGGCCGTTCCCACCGACGGCCTGCTCAGCATCTGCCACAACACGCGCACGGCCTGCGTGCCGCACGTCCTCTTCCTGCTCGCGCTCGCGCGGTTCGGCAAGCATACCCGCTCGCGCATCGTGAAGCTCCCCACCTGCACGCACATGAGCGTGGAGTTCATGGACACGATCCCGCTCTGCCAGATTGACGGGGAGGAACTGACGGGCTCGCGCTATGACGTGCGCGTGGTGCCCGACGCGCTCGAGGTAATCGTTCCTTCCCGCTGCACATGGTAGGCGCCTAAGCTGGTGCAAACATCCGTCGGTCCTTTGTGCCAGTTGGTGCAAACATCCGTCGGTCCTTTGTGCCAGTGGACGTTGGGGATACTCCCTTTTGTCCACGGCTGGTGCAAACATCCGCAAACATCCGTCGGTCCTGTGTGCCAGCTGGTGCAAACATCCGTCGGTCCTTTGTGCCAAAACGATAGACCCTCTGAACACAAAAGTGCCCCGAGCCGAAGCCCGGGGCACCATGCGTTAACGCTGTGCAGGCAGCTTACTTGGCGGCAGCCTGGAGCATGGCCTTGACCTCGTTGGAGGTCTTGAGGACCATGATCTTCTCGACGAGAGCGTCGGCCTCAGCCTTGCTCCAAGAGGAGATCGTGCGGCGGACGCGCAGGATCGAAGGAGCGGAGACGGAGAACTCGCCCAGACCGAAGGAGATGAGGACGGGGATCAGCAGAGGATCGGCAGCAGCCTCGCCGCACATACCGACCATGATGCCAGCCTTGTTGCCCTCTTCGATGATGCGCTTGAGGGAGCGCAGGACGGCCGGCTGATACGGGTTGTACAGGTAGGCGACCTTGTCCTGGCCACGGTCGGCGCACATGGTGTAGCCGATGAGGTCGTTGGTGCCGATGGAGAAGAAGTCGCACTCGGCGGCAAGGATGTCAGCGATCTGAGCCGCGGAGGGCGTCTCGACCATGGTGCCGATCTTGATGTTGGGGTTATACTTGATGCCGCGCTCGTCGAGCTCCTTCTTGCACTCCTCGACCAGAGCCTTGACCTTGCGGATCTCGTCGATGCAGGTCACCAGCGGGACCATGATCTCGACATCACCGAAAGCGGAGGCACGCAGGAGGGCGCGCAGCTGGACCTTGTACTCCTCGGGGTTGTTGAGGCAATAGCGGATGGCGCGATAGCCCAGGAAGGGGTTCTCCTCCTTGGGGAGATCCATGTACGGAATCTCCTTGTCGCCGCCCACGTCGAGCGTACGGATGATGACCGGCTGGTTCTTCATGCGCAGGGCGACCTTCTGGTACGCGGCGAACTGCTCTTCCTCGGACGGAAGCTCGGTGGCGTCCATGAAGAGGAACTCGGAGCGGAAGAGGCCAACGCCCTCGGCGTCATGCTCGGCAGCGCCGTTGGCATCGTTGGGGTTGCCGATGTTGGCGACGAGCAGCTTCTCGATGCCGTCAGCGGTCTTGGTCGGCACGCCACGGAAGGCCTCGAGGGCAGCCTTGTCCTCGGCCAGCTTCTTGGCGGCGGCACGGTAGGTCTCGAGCTCGTCGGCGGTCGGGTCAACGATGACCTGGCCCTTGGAGCCGTCGGCGATGCAGAGGTCGCCGTTCTTGATGATGGTCGTCACGTCGGGCACGGAGAGGACGGCCGGGATCTCGAGGGCGCGGCAGATAATGGCAGCGTGGGAGGTGCGGCCACCGGTCTCGGTGACGATGGCGGCGACGTTCTCCTTGTCGATGTCAGCGGTCATCGAGGGGGTGAGCTCGTGAACGATGACGATGGAGTTCTCGGGGAGGCTGGAGAGGTCAACGAGCTCCTGGCCAAGGAGGTCGGCGAGGAGGCCGGTCTTGACGTCGGCAACGTCAGCGGCGCGCTCACGGAAGAGCTCGTCCTCCATCTGGGAGAACATGGTGTAGTACATGTCATAGGCGTCGGCGACAGCCTGCTCGGCGCACATGCCGCCATCAACGGAGCCCTCGACCATTTCGATGATGCCGTCATCGGTCGCGAACTCGATGTGGGCGTTCATGATGCCGGCTTCCTTCTCGAGGCCGTTGGCGATCATGCGCTCGATCTGCTTGTTGGTGGAAGCGATAAAACGATCACGGGCCTCAGTATAGCGAGCCTTCTCGGCCTCGGGATCCTCAGGGGTGGTCGGGGTGAACGAAAGATCGGGCTCTACTGCGACGCGAGCGACGCCAATGCCGATGCCATCAGATGCGTTTACGCCTTCGAACATTCTTCCTCCTTATGCCAGAGCAAATAAAAACCTGCTCATGCAGACGCCCGCCTCGAGAGGCGGGCGCCCAGATGTGCCATATTTAGTTGTCGGAGCCTGCCGCAGCATCACTCTCCGCAATCATTTGGTCGAGCCGTGCGAGTACGCGGTCGATCGTCGCCTTCTTGGCGATGCCCTTGCTGGCTGCCGTTGCGGTGCCGCAGGCGCAGGCGAAGCGAATCGCGGTCTCGTAGTCTGCGCCGGCGTCGGTCTTGGCGATGAAGCCTGCGACCATCGAGTCGCCCGCGCCCGTGGCGTTGACGAGACGAATCTTTGCCGTCGGGCAGCAGTGGATCTTGCCGTACTCATCGTAGAGCAGCGAGCCGTGGCCACCGCAGGAGACGATGACGTTGGCAGCACCCTGGGCGTGCAGCTCTTTCGCAAAGGGGATGCAGTCCTCGGGGGTCTCGGGGTTGGCGCCGAAGATGCGGCCGACCTCGTGGTTGTTCGGCTTGATGAGGAACGGGCGAGCGGACAGCGACTCCATGAGGAGCTGGCCCGGGGCATCGACCACGAAGCGGATGCCACGGCCGGACAGGCGCCTCATGATGATGTCGTACATGTTCTCAGGCAGCGAATTGGGAATCGAGCCCGTCAGCACAAGCGTGTCGCCGGCCTTGATGCCATCGATGCGATCGAACAGCTCATCGACTTTCTTTTCGGGGATCTTGGGACCCATGCCATTGACGATCGTCATGACAATGCCGTTGAGCTTTACGTTGATGCGGGTATTGCCCTTATCAAGCTTGACGAAATTGCAGGTAATGCCCTTCTCCTGCAGGCGGTTGATAAGATACTCGCCGGTAAAGCCAGCGGCGATGCCAAAGGCAACGTTCATCACCCCCAACTCATTGAGGAGGGTGGAGACGTTAATGCCATTGCCACCGCAGTGGATCTCCTCGCTCGACGAACGGTTAGTGAAACCCATGTCGAGGGTGAGGGGATGCATAACGTAGTCAATTGCAGGGTTCAGCGTCACGGTGTAAATCAACGTAGGCTCCTTCCAACTACAACTCTGAATCATTATTGCGCACAAATTCGCAATAAGCGCGAGAATCGCTCACGCAGGCGGCGAACGTATCTGAAATTGTCGGGTTCGGCCTATGAGCGGACGCCGACCATCTTCCCTTCAAATTCTTATTGCATTTTAGTTGTATACAATCTAATTGTGTGATAGATTGAATTTGTAACCTAAGTGGAAGGAGGCCACATGGCCACCATTTATGATTTCACCGTCAAGGCGCAGGACGGCTCCGACAAGAGTCTCGCGGATTACGCGGGCAAGGTCCTGCTCGTCGTCAACACGGCCACCGGCTGTGGCTTCACGCCCCAGTACGTCGGCCTGCAGGAGCTCTACGACAAATACCGCGACCAGGGCTTCGAGATCCTCGACTTCCCCTGCAACCAGTTCGGAAACCAGGCTCCCGGCAGCGACGACGAGATCCACGAGTTCTGCGTGGGCCGCTTCTCCATGACGTTCCCGCAATTTTCAAAGATTGATGTGAACGGCAAGGACGAGGACCCCCTGTACACGTGGCTCAAGTCCCAGAAGGGCGGCGCGCTCGGCTCCAAGATCAAGTGGAACTTCACCAAGTTCCTCATTGACCGCCAGGGCAACGTCGTGGCGCGCTTCGCACCCAACAAGGAGCCCAAGGACATCGACGCGAAGGTCGCAGAACTCATCTAGGGGTACCAACACATGGCACTTGAACAGCTCAAACTCGAAAACCAGCTCTGCTTTCCGCTCTACGCCTGCTCGAAGGCCATCACGCGTGCCTACGGTCCGTTGCTCAAGCAGAGCGGGCTCACCTACACCCAGTACATCACGATGATGGCGCTGTGGGAGTATGGCGACAGCAGCGTGAAGGAGCTCGGCGAGCGGCTCTTCCTCGATTCGGGCACGCTCACTCCCCTGCTCAAGAAGCTCGAGAAGCGGGGTTATGTGGAGCGCACGCGCGACAGCGTTGACGAGCGCAAGCTCGTCGTCACGCTCACTGAGAGGGGCCGTGAGCTGGAAAGCGAGGTGGCTGATGTCCCCTCGCAAATGGCGTGCAACGTGACGCTCACCCCCGAGGAGGGTGCGCAGTTCGCCGCGCTGCTCCACAAGATGATCGACGGCTTCGAGGTGCAGAAGGGGTAAGGCCGCCCGCCCCAGGTTTACACGAGACGAGGGCCCCATCGCTGATGCGGTGGGACCCTCGTGGTGTCACAAGGATATGGGTGGAGCCGGTTCCCTAGTCCTGCGCATGCGCGAGGAAGGCCTTGGTACGCGGGTCCTTCGGATGCTCGATGACCTCCTCGGGCGTGCCCTCTTCCACGATCGTGCCGTCGATGAGGAAGCACACGCGGTCGGACACCTCGCGGGCAAAGCCCATCTCGTGCGTCACGATGCCGACTGCCATGCCGCTCGCCGCGAACTCGCGGATGAGGCGGTGCATGTCTGCCGTGAGCTTGGGGTCAAGCGCCGAGGTCGCCTCATCGAAGTACATGACGTCCGGGTGCATGGCGAGCGCACGGGCGATGGCCACGCGCTGCTGCTGGCCGCCCGACAGCTCGCAGGGCACCTTGTCGGCATGCTCGGTCAAATCGACGCGCTTGAGCAGCTCGCGCGCCTCGGCCTCCACCTCGGCCTTGTCCCTCCCCTGCACCACCACGGGCGCATCGCAGATGTTCTTCATGACCGTGTAGTGCGGGAAGAGGTTGTAGTTCTGGAACACGATGCCGAAGCGCATGCGCGCGGCCTTCATGGCCTGCTTGTCGTAGACCGCACCGTGGGGGCCCTGCGTGGTGACCTTGATGTCGCCATAGGAAAACTCGCCCTTGTCATAGGTGTCGAGCAGCGTGAGGCAGCGCAGCATGGTCGACTTGCCCGCACCCGACGGGCCGATGATGGAGACGACCTCGCCCGGCATGATGGAGAGCGAGACGTCGTGCAGCACCACCTTGTCACCGAACGCCTTGCGCGCGTTGTTCACGCAGACGGCGGGCTGCTGTGTCTGGGCGTCAATCGTGGAATTAGTCATGGTAGTAGTCCAGCTTCTTCTCGGCACGGCGCAGGAAGAACTCGATGACCATGCAGCTCACCCAGTAGATAGCCGCGGCGATGGCAAAGGGAAGCATCGTGCGCTGGCCAGCCACGAGGGCGCGGCCCGTGGTGAACATCTCCGCCACGCCGATGGAGAAGGCAAGCGAGGTGTCCTTCACGAGGGTCACGATCTCATTGCCCATGGCGGGGAGGATGCGCTTGATGACCTGCGGCAAGATGATGCGGAAGAAGGTCTGGGAGTTGGAGTAGCCCAGCACCTCGGCCGCCTCGTACTGGCCGCGCGGCATGCTCTGGATGCCGGAGCGGTAGATCTCGCCGAAATAGGCCGAGTAGTTGATGATGAACGCGATGATGACGGCCACGAACATGTAGCTCTTGTCCGTCTTGATGCCGAACACGTAGTACGGGGCAAAGAAGACCGCGAACATCTGCAGCATGAGCGGCGTGCCGCGCATGAGCGAGATGTAGGCGCCCACGATCCTGGAGAGGATCTTTGACTTGGAGAGGCGCCCGAGCGCCACGAGGACGCCCAGGGGCACCGCGCCCAAAAGCGTGAGGAAGAAGATCTGGAGCGTAACGACATAGCCCTCGAGCAGCATGCCGAACATAGTGGAGATTTCCACGGCGCACCTTTCGCAGCGTACCGACAGAAAAATGGGCACGCCCGGAAGCGTGCCCACGGGGAGAGGCGTTGGGTTATGCCTCAGGCAGGCACCAGTTGTCCATGGACAGACCCTGGTCGGCGTACTTCTCGGCGATCTTGGCGACGGTGCCGTCGGCGTAGAGCGCTTGCATCTGGGCCTCGACCTCGGCCGCGAGGGCCTCGTTGCCGAGGGCGAAGCCGACGCCGTAGTGCTCGCCGTTCAGCGGCTCCTCGAGGATGGTGAACTTGTCCTCCTTGCCGGCGATGTTGAAGGCGGCCACGCCGTAGTCGACGGCGATGGCGTCATAGGTGCCCTGCTCGAGCATCATGAAGGCGGTGTTGTACTCGCCGATGGTCTCGAGCGCGCCGAAGGTGGCGGTGAGCTCGGCCTGGTCGCCCTCGAGGACGCTCTGGGCGCCGGAGTCGGTCTGCACGACGACGTTCTTGCCCGCGAGGTCTGCAAGGGTCTTGATGTCGGAATCGGCAGCGACGACGATGACGTTGGAGTTGTTCATGTAGGCAGACGTGAAGGCGTAGTCCTTCTCGCGGCCCTCGATGGTGAAGCCGTTCCAGATGCAGGTGATCTGGCCGGAGTTGAGCATGGCGTCCTTGGCGTCCCAGTCGATGGGCGTCGGGGTGTAGGTCCAACCCTTGGCGTCGCAGACCGCCTTGGCGAGGTCGAGGTCGAAGCCGGCGTACTCGCCCTCGTCGTCCACATAGCCGTAGGGCGGGAACTCCTGGTCGAAGCCGACGATGAGGTTGCCGTCGAAGGCGGCTTCGGTAGCGTCGGTGGCGGCGGCGTCATCAGTCGCGGCACTATCGGTTTCTGCGGGCTTGGAACCACCGCAGGCAGCAAGGCCCATCACGGTCGGAGCGGCGAAGAGCAGGGCACTGCCCCTGAGGAAAGCGCGGCGGTCGAGGTTGAGCTTGTCAAACGACATGATGTCCCCTTTCATCTGCTGGCGTCTCCCGGGCCAGCAATCAGGCACTTTAGCGGACTACAGTAGCCTAACGCAGACGCGCGTCGAGGACAATGCGGGTAGGGCCCGTCTTAACCAAGGCGCAATGCTCGGGGCGAAGATGGATGAAATCTTCATATGAGGTGAGCCTGAAGGGCTGGAAAGGGCCGTGAGGTGCGTGTCGTATGAAGCGCAGAGCGCGTTTGCCCAGCTGGCGGGCGGGCCGGCTTCATACGAAGCGGCTCCGAAGGGCTGAAAACCGCCGAAAGGTGCGTGTCGCATGAAGCGCGAAGCGCCTCCCGGGGGCGGAAACCTGCCGAAAGGCGCGTGTCGTATGAAGCGCGGAGTGCGTTTGGGCAGTTGGTGCCGGTCACGGCTTCATACGAGACGGTTCCGGGGGCGGAAACCGGCCGAAAGGCGCGTGTCGTATGAAGCCCCAGGCGCGTTTGCCCAGCTGGCGGGCGGGCCGGCTTCATACGAAGCGGCTCCGAAGGGCTGAAAACCGCCGAAAGGTGCGTGTCGCATGAAGCGCGAAGCGC
>CACYAX010000111.1 GCA_902772435.1 uncultured Coriobacteriaceae bacterium
ACAGAAGCCCTGCGCTCGGGCGCTACCCCCACACGGCGGCAGATGGCCTGGATCGTGCTCGCGCTCTCCACGCCCGCCATCCTGGCCGAGCTTTCCACCACGCTCATGCAGTACATCGACGCGGCCATGGTGGGGAGCCTCGGGGCCCATGCCACTGCCTCCATCGGCCTCGTGGAATCGACCATCTGGCTGCTGGATGGCCTCGCCTCCTGCGCCGCCGCAGGATTCACGGTACAGGTGGCCCAGCTCGTGGGAGCCGGGCGCGACCATGACGCGCGCAACGTCTTTAGGCAGGCCATCGTCGTCTGCCTCATCTTTGGTTTGCTGCTCGCCGCCGGCGGAAGCACCGTCGCCGGCGCGCTGCCCGCATGGCTCGGAGGTGACCCCGAGCTCTATGCCGATGCCTCCGCGTACTTCCTCACCTGCACGATCGCGCTCATCCCGCTCACCATGGCGCGCCTGGGCACCGGCATGCTCCAATGCAGCGGCGACATGCGCACGCCCTCCGTCATCAACGTGCTCTCGTGCATCCTCAACGTGACCTTCAACGCGCTGTTCATCCACGAGGGACCCGTGCTGCAGATCGGAGGCCTGAGCCTGCCCGTCGCGGGCATGGGCCTCGGCATCCAGGGTGCCGCCCTCGGCACGCTGCTGGCACAGGTGGTCACGGCCATCATGCTCCTCGGCTTCGCTGCCTTCAAGTCGGAACGCCTTGCCCTGCACGGCCACGGCGTCTGGGTACCGCAGGAGTCCACCCTGCGCCCCGCGTGGACCGTGAGCTGGCCCTTGTTCCTCGAGCGCATCGTGCTCTCGAGCGCCTATGTGGCCTGCACCGCCATCGTCGCGCCGCTCGGCGTCACGGCCGTCGCCGCGAACTCGCTCGCCATCACGGTCGAGGCGGTCTGCTACATGCCCGGCGTGGGCATCGAGGCTGCTGCCACCACGCTCGTGGGCCAGTCCATCGGCGCGCACCGCCGTGACGTGGCACGCTCCTTCGCGCGGCTCTCCACCGTGTTGGGCATGCTCGTCATGAGCTTCATGGGAGCGCTCATGTTCGTCTTCGCGCCGCAGATCCTTGCCATGCTCACGCCCGACGAGGCCGTGCAGGCACTCGGCGTGCAGGTGCTGCGCATCGAGGCCTTTGCCGAACCACTCTTCGCCGCCTCGATGGTGGTGGCGGGCGCGCTGCGCGGTGCGGGCGACACGCTCGTGCCGAGCATCATCTCGCTCGTCTCCATGTGGGGCGTGCGCATCACCCTCATGACCTACGTGGCGCCCCGCTGGGGCCTCGTCGGCGTGTGGTGCGCCATGGCCTTCGAGCTCTGCGTGCGCGGCGCGCTCTTCCTGGTGCGGCTGCTTCGGGACAAGTGGCTCGACAGGGCCGAGGGCCGCGTGCTCGCGTAAAGAGTCTCCAAAGCTATAGAGACAACAGGAAGCCCACACCGCAGTGGCGCGGGCTTCTCTCTTCAAACAACCTCGTGCAAAGCCAGGTCTATGCAGCCGTGCGCAAGACCCTTGCTGGTCGCACGTCGGCACGTACGAAAGCCAGATGCAGGCAGATGCGGCTCGCCGGGCTCGCGGCGAAGAGGTTCCAGAGCAGCGCCATCGGGAAGTTCTTAAACAGGGTGCCAACCCAGATGATAGGCAGTTCCGCAAGGGGACGGTCCGCAAGGAACACGTTAAAGAGCGCGCTCGCAAAGAGACTCATCGACGGACACATCACAAGGGTGGTACAGGCGATGACTACGCAGCTGCGCCAGAATGCAGAGTCACGCTCAGGGTCAATGAGCCGGCCAGCAAGGTGTTGGCCCAAGCGGTTTCCGTAGAGGATTGAGATGACGAACACCACGGGAACCATCAAAGGCAGCTCCTCGGCAGCGCCCATCACGACCGACCAATCCATGTTCGAAAAACCGCCGGGCAACAAGTGCATTCCCATCTTGACAGCATTGTTGTACAGCTCCATACCGATCGTCATGAACACGCTCATGAAGAGGCCATATACGAGCTTCTGGGCTTTTGTTTTGGGCATACGGGGTTCCTTTCGACAGAAAAACGTGCGGCCCCTCCCCTGAGAGAACCGCACGTTTCGCACTTATCTGTTTGCCTCTTCGCTCATGAACGCGAACGGGGGCTACACGCAGCTCGTTATTCTAGCGGTTGCTGAGGGGCGCCCCACCCAAACCACACATTGCCGTACTCGTCCGTGTTACAGCTCCTCGCCGTTGGTCGCGATGACGCGCTGGTACCAGTAGAAGCTCTTCTTCCGGCTGCGGTCGTACGTACCGTTGCCCTCGTCGTCAAGGTCCACGTAGATGAAGCCATAGCGCTTGGACATCTCGCAGGTGGACATGCTCACCAGGTCGATGCAGCCCCACGGCGTGTAGCCCATGACCTCGCAGCCGTCCTCGATGGCCTCGGCGATGGGGTTGATGTGCTGGCGGAAGTAGTCGATGCGGTAGTCGTCGTTGATCGTGCCGTCGGCCTCTACCGTGTCATGCGCGCCCAAGCCGTTCTCCACAATGAAGAGCGGCTTCTGGTAGCGGTCCCAGAGCTCGATCAGCGAGTAGCGCAGGCCCTCGGGGTCGATCTGCCAGCCCCAGTCGCTCGTGGGCAGGTAGGGATTCTTGATGCCCGTCGCCAGGTTGCCGCCCACCTTCTCGTGCTTGTCAGCGTCGATGGAATCAACCATGGAGTTGTAGTACGAGAAGCTCACGAAGTCCACGGGATACTGCGCGAGGATCGCCTCGTCGTCCAGGCCGAAGTCGATGTGGATGCCCTGGCGCTCCCAGTACTTCTTGAGCCAGAGCGGGTAGGCGCCGCGCACCTGCACGTCGGAGTAGTACATGTTCTCGCGGTTCTTGGCCTGCGCCTTGATCTGGTTGCGCGGGTCGCAGTCGAGCGCGTAGGTGGTCGTCTTGGTGAGCATGCAGCCCATGAGGGCGCCGGGCACCATCTCGTGCAGCGCCTTGGTGGCAAGGGCCGACGCCACGAACTGGTTGTGCACGCTCTGGTAGACCATCTCCTCGCGCTTCTCTTCCGGGTAGCGCTCGGCGCAGTAGCCGATCGTGGTCCACGGATGGCGGAAGACCGAGTCGATCTCGTTGAAGGAGAGCCAGTACGTGACGAGGTGGCCGTAGCGCGCGAAGCAGGTCTTGGCGAAGCGCACGAAGAGGTCGATGACCCGGCGGTCGTACCAGCCGTCATAGTGGTCAGCCAGGTAGACGGGCTGCTCGTAGTGGTGCAGGGTCACGAGCGGCTCGATGCCCTTCTCCTTCATGTAGGTGAAGACGTCCTCGTAGAACTTGAGGCCCGCCTCGAGCGGCTCCTCTTCCGTGCCCGTGGGGTACAGGCGCGTCCACTGGATGGAGAGGCGCAGCGTCTTGAAGCCCATCTCGGCGAAGAGGTCGATGTCCTCGCGCCAGCGGTGGTAGAAGTCCACGGCATGGCGCTTGGGATAGCGGTGCGTGTCCGTGGATGCCTCGGCCTCCTTGACCTGGGCGTCCGTGATGCCGTGCAGCGCCGCGTAATCGCGCTTGTCCACGTCGGGCTTGTAGGTCGTGCAGTCAGCTACCGAGAGGCCCTTGCCTCCCTCGTCCCAGCCACCCTCATACTGGTTGGCTGCCGTCGCGCCACCCCACAGGAATCCCTCGGGAAAACGTGCCATGGTGTGCTCCTCCCTCTGGCTGCGAGACCGTGCGAGGTTGTCGCCAGGCCGCACAGCGATTGTAGCGTTACTCGTACTCTGTATAACCTATCGTAACCGCTGCTACGCCTGGCACGGGCTTCGGCAGGGACGCTTCGGGACGAAAGGCTCTCACGGGCGCAACGGCTCGCGTCGAAAGCAGGAGGGGCCGACGCAGAGATGCGCCGGCCCCTCCCCCCATCTCAAATCTGGACGTGTCACTCGCTCTCGATCTGGTTGCCCGTGTAGAGCTGGTAGTACTTGCCGCGCTGCGCGATCAGCTCGTCGTGCGTGCCACGCTCGATTATCCGCCCCTGCTCCATGACCATGATGCAGTCGGCGTCGCGGACGGTGGAGAGGCGGTGCGCGATGACGAAGGTGGTGCGGCCGCTCATGAGCGCGTCCATGCCCTGCTGTACGAGCTGCTCGGTGCGCGTGTCGACCGAGCTCGTGGCCTCGTCGAGGATGAGCGCCGGCGGGTCGGCCACCGCGGCGCGCGCGATGGTGAGCAGCTGCCGCTGACCTGCGGAGAGGTTGCCGCCGTCGCCCGTGATCATGGTGTTGTAGCCGTCGGGCAGGCGCCTGATGAAGGCGTCGGCCGAGACCAGCTTGGCGGCCTTGACGCACTCCTCATCGGTCGCCTCAAGGCGTCCGTAGCGGATGTTCTCCATGACGGTACCCGTGAAGAGGTGCGGGTCCTGCAGCACCACGCCGAGCGAGCGACGCAGGTCGTCCTTGCAAATCTTGGTCACGTTGATGCCGTCGTAGCGCACCTTGCCGTCATCGATGTCGTAGAAGCGGTTGATGAGGTTGGTGATGGTCGTCTTGCCAGCGCCCGTAGACCCCACGAAGGCGATCTTCTGGCCGGGCAGCGCATAGAGGCGCACTTCGTAGAGCACCTGCTTCTCGGGCACGTAGCCAAAGTCCACACCGTCCATCACGAGCTCGCCCATGAGCGGCATGTAGGTGACGGTACCCTCGGCCTTGTGCGGGTGCTTCCATGCCCAGTGGCCCGTGCGCTCCTCGCTCTCCTCGAGGCTGCCGTCTTCGCGCTTGCGCACGTTGACGAGGGTGACGTAGCCCTCGTCGGTCTCGCTTGGCTCCTCGAGGAGCTTAAGCACGCGGCTCGCACCGGCGCTTGCCTGCGTGATGGCGGAGAGCTGCTGCGAGATCTGCGTGATGGGCTGCGTGAAGCTCTTGTTGAGCGTGAGGAAGCTCACGAGCGTGCCGAGCGACAGCGCACCCGTGCCCACGGCGATGAGCGAGCCGATGATGGCGCAGAGCACGTAGCTCACGTTGCCGAGGCTCATGACCACTGGCATGAGGATGTTGGAGAGGCGGTTGGCCTGCATGGCAGAGTCGCGCAGCGCGTGGTTGCGCTCGTGGAACTCAGCGATGGAGCGCTCCTCGTGGCAGAAGACCTTGACGACCTTCTCGCCGCTGATGGTCTCCTCGATGAAGCCGTTCACGTCGCCCAGTCGTTTCTGCTGGTCAGCGAAGTGCCCAGCCGCCGCGCCACCGATCTTGCCCGACGCGAACAGCATGAGCGCCACCATCACGAGCGTCATGATGGTCAGCGGGACCGAGAGCACGATCATCGAGACGAGGGTCATCACGATGGTCACGCCCGAGTTCACGAACTGCGGAATCGTCTGGCTGATGAGCTGGCGCAGCGTGTCGATGTCGTTGGTGTAGATCGACATGATGTCGCCGTGGCTGTGGGTGTCGAAGTAGCTGATGGGCAGGGTCTCCATGTGCTCGAAGACGTCGATGCGCAGGTCGCGCAGGGTACCCTGGCTGATCGTCACCATCAGGCGGTTGTAGAGGTAGGCCGCCGCGATGCCGAGCACCGCCACGAGGGCGAGCTTGCCGATGGCGAGCGCGAGCGGGCCGTAGTCGTTGGAACCGGTCTGGAGCATGGGGGTGATGTAGTCGTCGATGAGCGTCTGGGTGAACAGCGTGGACTGCAGCGTGGCCCAGGCGCTCACGAGGATGCCTGCCACGACCGCGCAGAACTGCAGCTTGTAGTTGCGCCACACGAGCGCGAAGATGGCCATCACGGGCTTGAGGGCATCCTTGGAGATGCGGCCTCCCATTTGCCTTGGTCCTGGCATGCCGATCACCTCCCTTCCCGGCCGAGCGTGGCGGCGCGCAGCTCGTCTGCGAACGCGGGGTCGTTACGCTGCGAGAGCGGGTCGTAGCGCACCGCGCCCGGCTCGTCGAAGTCCGCCTCGCTGCCGGCCTTGTTCTGGACCTCGTAGACGTCACGGTAGATGGAGCAGCTCTCGAGCAGCTCCTCCTCGGTGCCGAAGGCAACCACGCGGCCCGCGTCGAACACGATGATGCGGTCGCAGGCGCCGAAGCTGCTCACGCGCTGGCTGATGATGATCTTGGTGGTGTCGGGGATCTGCTCGGCGAAGGCCCGCTGGATGGAGGCGTCGGTCGCCGTGTCCACGGCGCTCGTCGAATCGTCCAGGATGAGCACGCGCGGACGCTTGAGCAGCGCGCGGGCGATGCAGAGGCGCTGGCGCTGGCCGCCGGAGACGTTGGTGCCGCCCTGGTCGATCATGGTCGCATAGCCATCGGGGAAGCGGTCGATGAACTCGTCGGCACAGGCCGCCGCGCAGGCCGCCTTGCATTCCTCGAGCGTGGCGTCCGCCTTGCCCCAGCGCAGGTTGTCGAGGATGGTGCCCGAGAAGAGCGTGTTCTGCTGCAGCACCACGGCCACGGCATCGCGCAGCACCTCGGTGTCGTAGGCACGCACGTCCTCGCCGCCCACGCGCACGCTGCCCTCGTCCACGTCGTAGAGGCGGCTGATGAGGCTCACGAAGGTCGACTTGCCCGAGCCCGTGCCGCCGAGCACGCCGATGGTCTCGCCCGAATGGATGGAGAGCGTGATGTCCTGCAGCGTGTCCTCGCCGGAACCGTGACGGTAGGCAAAGCTCACGTGGTCGAACTCCACCTGGCCGTCCGTGACCTTGGTGAGGGGGTGCGCAGGGCTCACGATGTCGGGCTGCTCGTCGAGGACCTCGACGATGCGCTGCCCGCTGGCGGCGCTCATGGTGACCATGACGAAGATCATGGTGAGCATCATGAGGCTCACGAGGATGTTCATGACGTAGCCCAGAAGGCTCGTGAGCTCGCCCGTGGTG
>CACYAX010000112.1 GCA_902772435.1 uncultured Coriobacteriaceae bacterium
CGCAAGGTGCTCTCGAGCGACATCGTCACCATGAGCAGCACCATCTCCACGCTGGCCGCTTACGTCACGACGGACATGAGCGCCACCGACATCATCAGCCTGGCCATCCAGATGCACGCGCTCGACATCGACCACAACTTCTACTCCGGCCAGACGCCCACCATCTCCTCGTTCTTCGACGAGCTCTGGTACGAGGTGCCTGACGACGAGGCGTGGGCGGCCATGATGGCGCGCGTGGATGCGGGAGAGGCTCCGTATACCAACGCCGACGACGACTTCACCGCGGGCATCGCGGGCACCATCAGCAACGACACGACTGAGAAAGAAGTCACCGTGCCCAGCATCCTCGAGGGCGTCGAAGCGGAGTTCAGCGGCAGCGTCACGGTGCTGAACGCCGCAGCCATCGACGGCCTGGCGACCGAGACGGCCGACAAGCTCAACCAGGCGGGCTTCTCCGCCACGGCTGACACGGCCAACAGCATCAACGGGCGGACGGTCATCTTCTACAACGGTGACGCGACGCTTGGCAAGGCGAAGGGCATCGTCGAGACGCTCGGAGGTGACATAGACGTCGAGCCGAACGACGGGAACTACTCGACCGACGTCGACCTCGTGCTTCTCTTGGGAACTGACAACCGCTTCTAGCGGGCAGATATGATTCGGATGATGCCGCGTGGCCTGGCCGCGCGGCATCACGTTTTGAGGGGGAGATCATCATGGCGGCGGCACGACCCCAGCAGTTCGTGGCCATCCTCGACTTTGGCGCGCAGTATGCGCAGCTGATCGCGCGGCGCGTGCGCGACTGCCACGTGTATTCGGAGCTCGTGCCGTGCGACATCACGGCCGAGGAGCTGCGTGCGATGGGTCCTTCGGCCGTGATTCTCTCGGGTGGTCCGGCCAGCGTGTACGCCGAGGACGCGCCCGACATGGACGCTTCCGTGTTCGAGATGGGCGTGCCCGTGCTCGGCTTCTGCTACGGCCAGCAGATCATGGCCAAGAAGCTCGGCGGCGAGGTGAGCCACGCCGACACGGGCGAGTACGGCCCCGCCACGCTCGTGCGCGACGGTCGCTCGAGCATCCTCGCGAACACGCCCGCGGACGCTCAGACGGTCTGGATGAGTCACCGTGACCGCGTGACGCGCGCGCCCGAGGGCTTTGCCGTCACGGCCCATACCGAGACCTGCCCCATCGCGATGATGGAGTGCCCGGAGCGCAGGCTCTACGCCATGCAGTTCCACCCCGAGGTGCGCCACACGGCCTGCGGGCGCCAGATGCTCGAGAACTTCCTCTTCAATGTCTGCGGCCTGCGTGCGAGCTGGACCATGGACAACGTGATCGACGACCTGGTGGCGGGCATCCGCGCGCAGGTGGGGGAGGACCGCGTGATCTTGGGCCTCTCCGGCGGCGTGGACTCCAGCGTGGTCGCCGCGCTCGTGCACCGCGCTATCGGCGAGCAGCTGACCTGCGTGTTCGTGAACCATGGCCTCTTGCGCAAGGGCGAGCCCGAGATGGTGGAGGAGGTCTTCCGCGAGGAGTTCGCCATGCCGCTCGTGCACGTGCATGCTGAGGAGCGCTATGCGGCCCTGCTGGCTGGCGTGACGGACCCTGAGGAGAAGCGCAGGCGCATCGGTACCGAGTTCTGGCGCGTCTTCTTTGAGGAGGCCGAGAAGCTCGACGGCGTGCGCTTCATGGCACAGGGCACCATCTATCCCGACATCATCGAGAGCGGCGCGCGCAAGACGGGCGGCAAGGCGGCCACCATCAAGAGCCACCACAACCTGATCCCGTTCCCCGAGGGCGTGCATTTCGACCTGATCGAGCCGCTTGACCACTTCTTCAAGGACGAGGTGCGCGAGCTGGGCGTGGCGCTGGGCCTGCCTGAGCGCATGGTGTACCGCCAGCCGTTCCCCGGGCCGGGCCTCGCCATCCGCATCATCGGCGAGGTGACACCCGAGAAGCTGGGAATCCTGCGCGAGGCCGACGCCATCGTCCGCGAGGAGCTGGACGCCTACAACGCCGAGCTCTTCGAGCGGACGGGCGAGCGCAACAGCGCGCACAGCTGCTGGCAGTACTTTGCGGTGCTGCCCGATATCAAGAGCGTCGGCGTGATGGGTGACGAGCGCACGTACGCGCGGCCCGTCATCGTGCGCGCGGTGGAGAGCGCCGACGCCATGACCGCCGACTGGGCCAAGCTGCCCTACGAGGTGATCGAGCGCATCAGCGTGCGCATCGTGGGCGAGGTGGCCGGCGTGAACCGCGTGGTGTACGACGTGACGCCCAAGCCGCCGGCGACGATAGAGTGGGAGTAGCTCAGCACATTATCGTGAGGTCTGTCTGGCGGCGCATCTGGTGGATTCTGGTCTACTGGGTGCGCTGTCTTGCGTTTGCGGACCCGCAAGCCAGTGGAGCGGCGGCTAGCTCGTTGCACTGATAATCTGATGCGTTTGCCCAGTTGAAGGGTCATGTTTGGAGCAGCTGGTGCCGACGTGTTCAATTATCCTCACGATAATGTGCTGATGAGCTGCGCTGATGGCTCTGGTACTCACGAAGACGCCCCGTAGGCGCGAAACCAACGTCGTTGGTACTCAATCGATACTCATGCAGCTAGAGAGGCTAGTGCGGCACCGAGAGGAACAGGATAAATGGACAGAGATTGTTGTCCGTGACTGCGGGTATCATGATTCCATTGGCAAGAACGCAAGCTGATATAAGGAGTGGGGGTGTATTCCATGACAGAACCCGGAGTCGTATTCACAAAGGACTGGGTAGTCGACTTTGTCCTCAACGTAGCTGGATACACCACCGACAGGGACCTCATATCTGGCTGTGTTGTCGAGCCGTCCTGCGGGGACGGGGCCTTCCTCGGTCGCGTGGTGTCGAGGTTATGTGAGTGCGCAGTGACCGCTGGTGCGTTGTCTGCCGAGCGTCTCGTTTCCTGCATAAGGGCCTACGACGTTGATAGCGCCTCCGTCTTGGCGAGCAGAGCGACCGTCAGGCAGGTGCTCGAGAGCTTCGGGATGAGCCCGGCCGACTCCGAGAGACTTGCTGGCATTTGGGTCATACAAGGCGACTTTCTTCTGTCCGAAGTGCCCCCGGCTCGATGGGTGGTGGGCAACCCTCCCTATGTACGTTCGTCCCTCATTCCCCGGGAACAGCGGGTGGCATACGGCCGAGTACTGCCCTGTGTGACCATGGGCTCAGATCTCTACGTCGGCTTCTTCGAGAAGGGCCTCGAGGCGCTTGAGGAGAACGGGGCTCTCTGCTTCATCTGTGCGGATCGCTGGTTGCAGAATCGATACGGATCGCGTCTGAGGGCCTTCGTTTCCGAGGGGTATAGTCTCGACGTGCACATCCGGATGCACGGCGTCGATGCATTCGAGGAGGATGTCTCGGCGTACCCGGCAATCTCGCTCATCAGAAGGGGTTCTGGCAGGCCCATGCGCTATATGGAGTGCGGGCCCCGCTTCTCCTTGGATGACGTGCGTGACGCCGAGGAGTGGATCTCTGCTGGAGAGGGAACGTACCGTTCCACGAATGCCACGGCAGACGTTCTCCCGCCCCTCAATGGAGCTGAGTCAATACCGCTTGCGCCTCCTGACAGGTTGAAGGTTCTCGGGGAACTCGCGCGTCGGCATCCACGTCTGGAGGATGCCGGGGTGAGGCTGGGCATCGGCGTCGCCTCGGGGTGCGACGAGGTGTACATCACCGAAGACCACGACCTCGTAGAGGGTGATCGCCTGCTCCCGTTGTTCTTCATGCGTGACTGGAGGGCCGGCAACCATGAGGGAACGAAGTGCCTCGTAAATCCCTGGGGTTCGGACGGAAGGCTCGTCGATCTTGACAGCTACCCGAAGCTTAAGGGATACCTTGAGAAGAATGAGGAGAGGCTTAGGGCACGCAGGGTGGCCAAGGACCATCCAGACTCCTGGTATCGTACGCTCGACAAGCCTGACCAGTCGCTCATGGGAAGAGAAATGCTGCTCTTTCCTGATATGGCGATGCGGTCGGATCCCGTGTACAGCGACGGGTCTCGATATCCACACCACAACTGCTACTGGATGACATCGAGCGAGTGGGACGTGCGGTCGTTGGGCGGGCTGATGATGAGTGACCTCGTAGAGGGCTATGTGGATGCGTTCGGGGTGAAGATGAGGGGCTCGACCCTCCGGTTCCAGGCGCAGTACCTACGCATGGTGCACATCCCCCGAGCTGATGACGTTGATGAGCAAACGAAGAGGGAGCTTGCGGAGGCTTTCGCCACCGGGAGCCGCGATTTGGCCAATGAAGCAAGCAGAAGAGCCTATGGGTTGGAGGACGCGTATGCGTGACGACGTGAGGGAAGCCGTTCTCGATTGTGTCAACTATGCGGTGACGAAGGGAACCCAGAGCGGCAGGCACATCGCGCCTCTCGCTATGAAGATTGCCGAGGACATGGAGCGCGTGGGGTATGATCCAGATTCCATCTACCTCGACGACGTTAACGTGACGCTGCCTGGCTGGTTCCGTCCCTCCAAGAAGTGGGACATCACGGCCTTTGAGGATGGGGTGCTCGTTGCCGCCATCGAACTCAAAAGTATCAACAGCAGCTTTGGGAACAACGCGAACAACCGAGCCGAGGAAGCGCTTGGCAGCGCGTCGGATGTCGACTATGCGACGCATAACCATTTGCTGGAACCAAACGATCTGCCGCCAAATTTCGGTTATGTGCTCCTTGTGCGGAAGACACCGGAGAGCATAAGGAAGGCCAAGATTGGCTCCAAGTCACGCTACGCCTTCGACAAGGAGTTCGAGAACTCGTCCTATGTTGAGCGCTTCACCATCCTGGGAAAGCGCCTTCTCCGCGAGAGGATCTACCAGGCTGTGTGGGTGGCCGTGGTCGACCTAGAGAACGGCATTGTAGAGGAACCCGACCCGCTTATGACCTACGACAAGTTTGTCGCCCATCTCAAGGGCTGGATTGACGTCATGAGGGCGTAGCACAGTCATTGCGCTGCACAAGGGGTCACGGGGGCTCCCCCGTGCGCGGCGATCTTGAGCCACCTGATAGCCGAAGGGGCAATCAGGTGGCTCAAGCCGCGACGGGGACAGCGAGCGGACGGAGGAGAAGGGGCTGTAGAGGAAATGACCTCGCAGCCTTCTGGACGTACGGACGTGATAGGTAGCTTGCTGGACCCGCTAACCCCGATGTACATGAGATAGGCAGCTCGCTATGTACAGGGGTTAGGCTACTTGCTACGGGCAAGCAGCCTTCGTCTTGATGACAGCATGACGGCAATGACAGGATCTTCCTCTTATAGAAAAGTGCCGTCACTGCCGTCACTGCTGTCATTGAATTGCCCTTCTGCGATGCGCTCGAGGAAGATGGTCCTGGCGGTCGCCGAGCGCTGCGTCGAGTAGCGTATGCCCGCCTCGAGGAGCGCCTGCGAGTGCTCGGCGAGCTTCCTCCCCAGGCTCGCGGCCCGCGCGTTGCCGAGGCCTGCTTGGGCAATCAGCTCCGTCGCCGTCCCCGCCCACCCGAGCCGGCCCTCCATGAAGCGGATGACCTCCAGCACCTCCCTCGGCACCGGACGCTCCTCCTCATGCTCGATGCTCTGGTCCTCTGAGAGCTCCCAGCGGCAGTCGTTGAACTCGAGTACCAGCTCTCTCTCGATGACGTCGCGCCCGGTCACCTTGAGGAAAGCCCTCTTCTCTCCTCTCTTCCTGTACAGAACCATCGTTGTGTCGGTGGCGCCGGTGATGCCGTTCGTCCCCGAGACGGTGTTGAAGGGGTCCGGATCATCCATCTTGCGCTGGTGGTGCACGAGCACGACGGCTATCCCGAAGTGGTCCGCGAGTCCCTTGAAGGCGCGCACGTCATGGTAGTCGGACGCGTACGCGCTCTTCTTTGACGACTGCCTGACCGTCTGGAGGGTGTCGACGATCACGAGCCTGGTGCCTGGGTGCGCCACCACGAACGCTGCGATCTCGTCGAGGAGCCCGTCCGCGAGCGACGGGGCGCTGACGCAGAGGTGGAACGTCTCGCTGCACTCGTCGGCCAGCCTGAACAGGCGCTGCTGGATCCTGGGGAGGTTGTCCTCCAGCGCGAGGTCGAGGACGGCGCCCCCGCAGGTAGCGAACCCCCAGAGCGGCTCGCCCCTGCTCACGCACTCAGCGAGCCGGAGGACGAGCCAGCTCTTGCCTACCTTCGGCGCGCCTACGAGCAGCGTCACGCCGACGCCGATCAGGTCCTCCACGACCCATCCCGGCGAGCTCAGCGGTGTATTGACCAGTTCCTCCGCGGTTATCGTCTCAAGCGCCATCGCACTCCCTCCCTAGCGCCCTCATGGCCTCGCGCTCGGCGTCGACGGCGGACGGCCCCGCCTCCCGCCCGAGCTCGGCGAAGGTCTTCGCGAGTGTGTCGAGCACGTGGGCGAGCTCGGGCGTGACGTCGCCCGCCCGCTCGATGCGCCGCAGCTCCTCGTAGCAGAGCATGGCCTGGTCCTGCACCGCGCGCTGCACGCGAACGCTGGGGTACACGGTGACCTCGCGGTCCGTGAGCCTGCGCAGGATGTAGTCCTGCTTGGTGAGGCCGGAGAGCGCGACGAGGGCATCGATCTCGCGGGCCTCCTCCGGGGACACGCGGAAGCCCACGGTCACGCTCCTTCGCCTGCCCATC
>CACYAX010000113.1 GCA_902772435.1 uncultured Coriobacteriaceae bacterium
GCATGCAGGTGACGCGCCTCCTCGTCAACAACATGCGCGAGATCACGGCCGCTGACGCACGTGCGATTTACGAAAGGGTGTTGCAGTAATGGTAGACATCAAGGGCATCATCGTTCCCATCGTCACCCCCATGAACGAGGACGAGTCCATCAACCTCGACGAGCTGAGGGTCCAGATCGACCGCCAGATCGACGCGGGCATCGACGGCATCTTCCCATTCGGCACCAACGGCGAGGCCTACATCCTGAGCGGCGACGAGAAGCGCCAGATCCTCGAGGTCACCATCGACCAGGTCGCGGGTCGCGTGCCCGTGTACGCCGGCACCGGCTGCATCTCCACCAAGGAGACCATCGCGCAGACCAAGATGGCCGCCGAGCTCGGCGCCGACGTGGTCTCGATCATCACTCCGAGCTTCGCCAAGGCAAGCCAGGAGGAGCTCTACCGCCACTACTGCGCCGTGGCCGCCGCGGTCGACCTGCCGGTGCTGCTCTACAACATCCCCGCCCGCACGGGCAACGCCCTCGAGCCCGCCACCGTGGCGCGCCTCGCCAAGGACGTCCCCAACATCGTGGGCGCCAAGGACTCCAGCGGTGACTGGGACAACCTCCAGGCCTACATCGCCGTCAAGGAGCAGCGCGCTGACTTCGTGACCCTCTCCGGCAACGACAGCCTCATCCTCGACGCGCTCATCAAGGGCGGCAAGGGTGCCATCGCGGGCTGCGCGAACGTGTACCCGCACGTCATGGCCTCCATCTACGACCTCTTCGTGGAGGGCAAGCTCGACGAGGCCCGCGAGGTGCAGGGCAGCATCGCCAGCTTCCGCGCCGTGTTCAGGTATGGCAACCCCAACACCGTCGTCAAGACCGCTGTGGCCGAGCTGGGCTATCCGGTCGGCAAGTGCCGCGCCCCGTTCAACTGGCTGCCTGACGAGGGCATCGCCGAGCTGCGCGCCGTCCTGGCCGAGAACAAGCAGAAGGGCATGTGCTAATGAGTGACTACAAGCCCATCGTCGGCATCTCCATGGGCGATCCCGCGGGCAACGGCCCCGAGATCACCGTCAAGGCCCTCGCCGACGCCACGATCTACGACCGCTGTCGCCCGCTGGTGGTGGGCGACGCCAAGATGCTCGAGCAGGCCAAGGGCTTCGTGGGGCATCCCGAGATCGTCATCAACCCCGTCACGGCCGTGGCCGACGCGCGCTTCGAGGCGGGCACCATCGACGTGTACCAGCTCGACCTCATCGAGGACGTCGCGTCCTTCAAGCTGGGCGAGGTCAGTGTCGAGGGTGGCAACGCCGCCTTCCAGAGCGTGAAGAAGCTCATCGAGCTCGCCATGGCCGGCGAGGTCGAGGCCACGGTCACCAACGCCCTCAACAAGGAGGCCATGAACCTCGCGCTCGCCCGCGACAACATGCACTTCGACGGCCACACCGAGATCTACGCCACCTACACCGGCACCAAGCGCTATGCCATGATGCTCGCCCATCACGACTTCCGCGTGGTGCACGTCTCCACCCACGTGAGCCTGCGCGAGGCCTGCGACCGCGTCAAGAAGGACCGCGTGCTCGAGGTCATCGAGCTCGGCTGGCAGGCCTGCCGCGACCTGGGCATCGAGAACCCCAAGGTCGCCGTGGCCGGCCTCAACCCGCACTGCGGCGAGCACGGCCTCTTCGGCACCGAGGAGATCGACGAGATCGTCCCCGCCATCGAGGCCGCCCGCGAGAAGGGCATCGACGCCGTGGGCCCGTGCCCGCCGGACAGCGTGTTCTCCGAGATGAACGGCGGCTGGTACGACATCGTCGTGTGCATGTACCACGACCAGGGTCACATCCCCACCAAGGTGCTCGGCTTCGTGTATGACCGCGAGGCGCAGGGCTGGAAGGCGGTCGAGGGCGTCAACATCACGCTCGGCCTGCCCATCATCCGCACCTCGGTTGACCACGGCACGGCCTTTGGCCTGGCCGGTACGGGCACCTGCAACGAGCTCAGCCTGGTCAACGCCATCGACTACGCGCTCCGCATGGCGGCAGGGCGCGCCGAGAAGAAGGCAGAAGAGAGCTAACGCCACGGGGCATCGCGCCCCACCCACATCCTCTAGGTACCAAGCGGAAGGGCAGAGGGCCCTCCCGTAGGGAAAGCTTTGTCGGAAAAGGAAGGAATTGATCGAGATGACACTGCAAATGATCCTTGCACTGGCTGTCCTCGTGATCATGCTCGCGCTGATCATGTTCGACGTCATGCCGTTCGGTGCGCCGCCCATGTTCGCGAGCCTCCTGCTCGTCGTGCTCGGTGCGCTCTTCGGCGCCGATTGGGAGGTCCAGTGGGACGTCCCGTACGCGTTCGCGGGCTTCACCAACGCGAGCGTGTGGATGGTAGCGTTCTTCATGGTGGTCATGGCTGCCGTCCAGAAGACGAGCCTCATAGCGAACGTGAAGGGCGCCATGAGCAAGCTCGTCGAGATCGGCGGCTTCAAGAGCTACGTCCTGCTCGTCCTGGTCGTCATGCTGGGCTGCACGCTCGCCGGCGGCGGCTCCACGGGCTACTACGTGCTGATCCTCTCGCTCGTGGCCACGCTGCCCTATAACGAGGAGTTCCCGACCTCCAAGCTCCTCATGCCCCTCGGCTTCGCCACCAACCACCCGCTCATCCCCATCAACGTCGCGTTCCAGTACGGCCTCGCCGTGACCGTCCTCGAGTCCGCCGGCTACACGGGCGAGTTCCCCATGTTCGGCTTCGCCCTCGTGACCCTCGCGCTCTCCATCGGCTTTTTGATCTCCGCCATCATCGGCTGGAAGCTCCTCCCTACGCACCCCATCGCTGACGCCACCGAGGAGCAGAAGGCTGCTCGTGAGGCTGCCGGCAACACGATGGATCCCACCAAGGAGAAGATCACCATCGCCCTGTTCATCATCTCCGTCGTCGCCATGATGCTCATGAGCAACCTGGGCAACATCGCCTACGTCGTCCCCGGCATCTGCGCCTTCATCCTCATGCTCATCGGTGTCGTGAACTGGCGTGAGTTCCGCGACGGCATCTTCGCCCCCGTCATCCTCATGATGGCCGGCGTCATCCCCATCGCCAACGCCCTTGCCGACTCCGGCCTGACCGCCCTCATTGGCGAGGCCGTCGCGGGCGCCGCTGGTGGCATGTCCCCGTTCCTGATCGTCTTCGTGTTCTCGCTGCTCACCTCCACCTGCGCCACCTTCACGGGCTCCAACATCGGCTCCGCGTTCATCTTCTGCCCGATCGCCGTCGCCACCTGCATGCAGCTTGGCGTCAGCCCGCTGGCCGCCTGCTCCGCCGTCATGCTCTCCGCTTGGCAGGGTGGCTACATGCCCGTCGATGGCCTGCCGGCCATGATCTACGGCATGGGCAAGTACACGCTTCCCGAGTTCTGGAAGTTCACCGTGCCCATGTACTTCATCCGCATCGCCGCCATGTCCCTCGGCGCCGTGCTCGTGTTCCCGATGTAATCGCTCTGGGGCACCCCGTCCGCTCCGGGCGGGGTGCCCCCCTTGGCTTTGGCCATCTGTCCACTTGCGTAAGGTGAGGTGATCTGCGTGTCTTCCCCTGAGTGCTATGTCTACGTCTCGACCAGGTCGTGCGAGGACCCCGTGAGGACCATCGTGCTCTGCGTGCCCGATGCCTCCGTACGTTCCGTCGAAGACGTGCAGGCGTTCGCCTCCGCGAGTGGCTGGATAGATGAGGCCGAGTTTGACCGTGCCGTGCTTCTGGCGCCCGTAGTCGCGGGCGGGTGGGCGTCTGCCCAGGGAGAGCCCGCCCGCGACTGCTTCTTTGCCCAGCGCCGCATGCTGCAGGCGCCCTCTCACGTGTCGCTTCCCGGCCGTGACGGTGGCCTGTGGGCTTGGGAGCCCCTGATCTGCCTGGTAGGCTACGAGGAAGGGGCTGCCCAGGTGGGTGCCACGCTCGTCGCGCACCCCTCGTTTGCCGCGTCTGCCGTGCTCGTCGACGGCGCGCCGCAGGACCTGTCGCGCGGCGAGGAGCCCTCTGACCATTGGCTCGTCCCCAAGCCTTCCGAGGCCTATCACGCGCTTAACCGCGAGGTGCCCGTAGCCGCGTGGCTCATGGGCTCCGCTACTGAGGACGCCGCATTCGTCGCATATCTCGAGCAGGCTGGTGGTCCCAGCTGGCGTATCCGGCGTTCTCCCGAGCTGTCGGGAACTGCTCCCGCGCTTGCCCGCCTCGCCATGCGCGAGTTCATGACCCGTGTGCTCCGCTGGAAGAACGCGCCCGACGGCACCCTTGCGTGGCACGTGAACCGCCAGGACTTCTACCTTGGCGAGCGCTTCGAGCATGCGAGCGTCGAGGTGGGAGGGCTCTGCTATCACTACGCCACGCACCTGCCGCAAGGCATGACTGGCGAAGACGTGCGCGGTCTGCCGCTCGTGCTTTCCATCCATGGTAGGGGAGAGCCCGCGTGGCTCTATGCCGAGAAGAACGGCTGGGAGGACCTCGCCGACGAGACGCAGGCCTTCGTGGTCGTGACGCCGAGCTCCCCGCGAAACATCTGGATGACTGGGCGCGATGACGACGTGCTCGAGCGCATCATCGACCAGGTGGTCGCGACCTATGGCTGCGACCGGAGCCGCGTGTACCTCACGGGCTTCTCGAATGGCGCGGCCTATACCTGCCAGCAGGCGACGGAGCGTCCTTGGCTGTTCGCGGCTGCCTCGCCGTGGAACTGCCCGCCTGATGAGGCGATCATCTCGTCGGGCCTGGGGAAGTATATCTACGCGCCCGATGCGGCGGACAAGGGCTACCAGATGCCGTTTTGGGTCTGCGCGGGTGCCTGCGACGACAAGGGCGTCCCCGATCGTTCGTGTGACCTGCCGATCGTGCGCGCGCTTGCTCGCCGCGATGACCTTACTGAGCAGGTCTGGGATGGCGAGAACCACTATGTCGACGCGCAGGGCTACGCCCAGGGAGACCGCCTGACGACCCAGGTCCTCGTGGATGGCGCGGGCGTGCCGCGCGCGGGCATCACGCAGGTGAGGGACATGCCGCACGGTGCCATCGCCGACGAGGCACGTGCCGCATGGGAGTTCATGAAACGCTTCAGGCGTCCTGAGGGCGCCCGTATGGTTGAGGAGGTCAACGCATGAGGGACACGATGAACCCGCTCGTCAAGTTCTCGCCGTTCGGCGGTGAGCTGATCGAGGAGGTCGTCAAGGGGACGACCTCGGGAAACCTGAACCCCGAAAACGACGTGGACGTGAGCGTCAGCCAGGACCGCACGATGTTCGCGTACGTGCCCAAGAGCGGCTGTCCGCATCCCAAGCAGGCGCAGGTCCTCATGGTGCTGCGCGACGAGGCCACACGTGAGAGCGCGCAGGCGCTGCTCGACGAGCTGGGCCTCGCGATGCTGGCCGAGGACCGCAATTTCGTGCTGCTCTTCCCCAATCCGCTGCCCGGCGGCTGGAACTATGGGCTTGACGCCGGGCGAGACGATGACGCTGACTTCCTCGTGCGCTGCTTTGCCGCGCTGCCTGGCTCCAAGGGCGGTGTCGCAGGCTTCAATGGCATGATCTTCCACGTGGGCACCTCTCCTGAGTCCTCCGCCATGGTCGCAGCGCTCTCGGCTACCCGTCCGCTCGATGCGGCCGCCATCATGGTGGGCGCGTTCCCCGCGGGCTACGAGCTGCCCGCGGGTGAGGGCGCCGAGCAGGTGGCTTGGCTCTACGAGTGCAACGAGCAGCTGGCTAAGCGCCTTGCCGCCTGCAACGGTGCGGCTACGTGCCAGGAGCTCGCGCGCAACGTGGTCTGCCACGTGCAGGACGCCAATCCCTGCGTGCGCCTTTATGAGAGCGATAACGGCCTGAGTGCCGAAGAGCTCGCTGACGCCTGGGAGCAGATGTTCTCCGAGACGAGGCGCTGGCGCAACGACGTCTATGGCATCTACCAGCCGCGCGTCGACTTCACGGGCCGCGGTTTCGTGGCACACGTTGAGGACTCCTCGCTCGGGCTTGCGGACGGCCTGCCGCGGACGTGGTTCGAATACGTCCCCGAGCGCCTGCGTGACGCAAGCGAGCCGATGCCCCTCGTCTTCTACCTGCATGGCATCAACTGCATGGGCCTCTATGGCGCCGAGCAGAGCGGCTGGGCTGACCTGGCCGATCGTGACGGCTTCGCCTGCGTCTTCCCCGACGCCTCCATCGAGATGCGCTGGAATGGCTGGGATGACCCGCGCCTCCCGAGTGACGTGAGCTTCATCATGGCGCTCATCGAGCATATGGCCGAGATAGTGCCCATCGACCGCAGGCGCATCTACGTCTCGGGCTTCTCCATGGGCTCGATGATGACCAACGCGCTCGCGTCGTCGTATCCCGAGGTCTTTGCTGGTGCGGTGGCCCTCAATGGTCCGCACGTGAGCTATCTTGAGACCCTCGACTCGAGCAAGGCCGGCCTCATGATGTTCAACCCGCGCTCCATGCTCAAGGACCTCGAGCCCTCCGATGCGCCCACCTCGCCGACGCACGACCTGTCGGACGCGAAGAAGCGCGCGTATGACTACCGCATGCCGATGGTGCAGTTCGCGGGGCTCGTCGACCCCATGGGCATGCCCATGGGCAGGATCTGGCCGCTCACGGCAGTTAAAGAAAAAGCGAAAAAAATT
>CACYAX010000114.1 GCA_902772435.1 uncultured Coriobacteriaceae bacterium
GGACGGATGCGACAAATTCGGGGGTCCTGCTGTCGCGTTGGTCCCCGGACGCGGACGCTCCTTGACCTACAGCCCCGCTTCGTCGAGCGCTTTGGATGTCCTCCAGCTGCGGAACAGCCGCATGACGGGGAAGCACATGATGATTCCTCCGATGATGCTTCCCGTGCCCAGCACGATGAGCCAGACCTGCTCTCCTTCGGAGAGGAACCAGAAGAATACGCCCATGGCAAAGAGCAAGAAGGTGATGAAGGCAAGGCCGATCCAACCTTTGAGCAGCTCGGATGTGGGGTAGTCAGAGGCGGCGATGGCCTCTTCCGTACTGTCCGAAAGGGGGGCTGACGGGTCGGCGATATATGCCTCATACTCGCGAATGGCCTCGTCAGAGCTCTCTATCCGCCGCTTCATGCTGGGGAGGCTCAGGGCGATTGATGCCATGATGAGCGTTCCCCCGATACCGGCGGGCGCCTTTCCCGCAACAAAGGCGTAGATGCTGAGGACGATGAAAGCAATCACGCATGCCACAAAGATGGGGTAGGTGCGGCGGATCATGGTTGCGTCGTCCTTGAGCCGCTGGAGTTTGAACTCGTCTCTTGTCATGGCAGTCCTTTGCTCGACGGGCATCATCCAACATACTACTCCATGTCCTTGTGGAGCCACGTGAAACAGGGAGCGGGCTGCGTGGTATCCTTCATAAGTTAGATAAAACTTACTCAGAAAGAAGCTCACATGAAGCAGTACGTGCCCGCACAGATGGTGGCCATCAGCCGCTACCAGAACTACTTCCCGACCCTTCCAGAGGATATCCAGCGCGACGTCTACGCGCGCATGGACGAGCTGCTGGTCGAGGAGCGCGCCTACTGCGACAAGGGCAACTACGAGCACATGGCCCAGATCCTCACCTCCATCGCCCTCTACGAGGTGCTGCAGGCCCACGGCACGAGCGAGGAGGAGGCCTATCGCGCTGTGTCTGAGAACATGTGGGCCTTCCTCGACCCGTCCGGCATGCAGAAGCTCGCGCGCCTCCGCCTCTTCCTTCCGCTCATGAAGAAGGTCGTTCCCTTTGGCTTCAAGCATAAGTCAGGCACCGGCTGGCGCTACACCTGGCACAGGGACGACCCCAAGGACCGTTTCCATTTCGAGTGCAACGAGTGCATCTACGCCAAGATCTTGGGGCCGCGCGGGCTCATGAAGCTCGGCGCCATGTGCTGCCATGCCGACATCATCAACTACGGCAGCCTGCCATTCACGGACTTCATCCGCACGCAGACGCTCTGCCAGGGCGGCGACCACTGCGACTTCCTCTTCGTGAGGCATGTCACCGACGCGGGCGACGGCTGGGAGCGCAGCGCGAGCATCTAGCGTGCGAGCCAAATGACCCGCTCTTGCGCCCCTGGGCTGCGCGCCCGCGCGTGGCCGAGGGGTCGCACTTGCGCGTTAGAGGCCCGCCTCCTCAAGGGCAACGGACGTCTTCCAGCTGCGATACATGCGCATCGCCGGGAAGGCGACGATGATGCCGCCGATGATGGTGCCGACGCTGCACACGATGAGCAGGGTGTCTTCGCCTTCGGAGAGCACGGCGAACAAAATGCCCGCGCCTACGAGCGCGAGGGCAGTGACGGCGAGGGCGATCCAGCCCTTGAGCAGCTCTTTTGCGGGGAAGTTGGAGGTGGCTATGGCGGCCTCCGTGGCCTCCGAGAGGGGGACCGACGGGTCGGCGACGTGCGCCTCGTACTCGCGGATGGCGTCGTCGTAGCCGTTGAGCCGCTGCTTCATGATGGGGAGGCGCAGGGCTATCGACGACATGACGAGCGTGCTGCCGACGCCTATGGCGTTTCTCCCCGTGACGAACGACAAGACGGTGAAGGCCGTGAAGCCAATCACGCACGCCACGAGGATGGGGTAGACGCGGCGGTTGGTCGCGGCGTCGTCCTTGAGCCGTTGGAGGTTGAACTCGTCTCGTGTCATGGCAGCTCCTCCCGCACATCGGTCGTTGTAAAACATGATACGCGAACGATGACGTGGAACAAGGGACGGAGGTTTGTTCCACGTCCCTTGTTCCATGCCTCTATCGGCAGACTACCCGCACGGGTACGTCGAGGATCTTGGCCACCTTAAGAATGGTGTCGGTCCAGGAGCCCTGGGCGGCAGCGAAGTGGTGGGTGGGGCCGCACTCGCACCAGCGGTTGTTCCACGCGCGGGCCCCGATGGAGAAGCGCGTGCGGAAGGTGGTGTCGCCGTTGCCCAGCGTGGGGCCGTCCTCTATGACGCCCTCACTCACCACGAACTTGAAGTGCCCGTCGGCGTCCTGCGTGATGCCGAGGTAGGTGACGGGGCCGGCCTTGGGGTAGAAGCGCGTGAGGAAGCCGCCGCCCGCCTTGCCGTGGAACACTGGCACGATCTCCATGGACGCCTTGCGCGCGGTGGAGAAGACCGCGTCACCCGAACCCGAGTGGCCGATGAGCACTACGTCGTCGTTAAAGTCGAAGGTGTAGAACTCGGAGAGCTGGCAGGCGCCGGAGAGCGTCTTCATGATGCTCATGCCCATGGCCACCTTGATGTCGCCTTCCACGGCGCAGGCCACGCCCTGCTTGATGAGCATCGAGAACGCGGGGATGAGCATGGAGTCGAGCACGCCGGCCTTACCCTGCGCGAAGCCGTCGTAGTGGCTCGCCACGAAGCCCAGCTCCTCGTCTCTGACCCACTGCTCGAAGGCGACGACGTAGCGCGCCATCTCGCGGATGCTCGCCTCGTCGTAGTCGCCGATGATGTCGAAGGTGTCGTGGATGTCGGCCACCTTCGCGGTGATGACGTCCTCGTCGGTGACATCGTCGGCGATGGCCCACATCTTCTCCCAGTCGAACTGCTTGGTGTAGAGGCCCATGCGGTGGTAAAGGTTGGTCTCGTCGATGTAGAGGTCCATCATGCCTGGGTAGGGGCGGCCGATCTGTGCGAGGTTGGTGTAGCGCAGGCGCCTGCGCACCTGGGCGGCGCGGCACCAGTCCTCGATCTCGGCGGCAACCTGCGGGTCTCCGCCCTCGACGACGCCGGTGATGACGGCATGGCGCTTGCCGGCGCGCTCGAGGTCAGCAACCATCTCGCCCACGGCGCCGCCCGCGTAGCCGATGCCCAGCCACTCGGCCGTCCCGGCGGTCTCGAAGTCGAGGCAGCGCACCTTCTGGAGGTTGACCAGCACGACGGGCACGTTGAGGTCGCGGATGGCGGGCAGCATGTTGTAGCTCGTCGCGTAGGTGAGGAGCTGGCAGAAGACGAGGTCCACGTCGGCTGCGCGGAACTTGTCGCCCGCTGCTGCTGCAGCCTCCTTGGTGGTGCAGAGGCCGCCGTCGATGATCTCGACGGTAGTGGGCAGCGTGGCCTTGAAGGCCTCGTACTGCCCTTCGAATTCAGGCACGAGCTGGGGGAACTGCGGCAGGTACGCGCCGAGCGCGATGGAGAAGACGGCGACCTTGGCTTTGGTCTCGACGAGCATGGGGGTTCCTTTCTAGTGATTGGAGCGTTCCAGTTGTTGCCTGCGTATGGTTGCACGTTGCGGCGCTCGGTGTGGTTGAAGCTCAACAAGTGCGTAACTATTGATGGTACAGTAATTGATGTGATTCAGATTTGCGCAGGTAGATGGTTCGAGCCCTTAGGGTCTTCCGCGCATGCAGCCAATATAGTTACGCACTTGTCGCTGGTTTGGGCCAGGGACCGCGTGTCACGGCCACTGGCCCCTGACACCCTTGTCGCGTGGCTAGTCCACGAAGGACTTGTTGATCTGGATATTGAAGTCGCGGCAGGTGTCGCGCAGACCTTGGTCGGAGATGACGTTGAGGAACGCGTCGCTGCCGCCATTGGCTGCACGGGCGGCCACATAGAGCTCGGCCGCCTTTTCGACGGTGTGGGCCAGGCCGAAAGTGGTGTCAAAGTCCGGGCCGGCGGCGAAGAGGCCGTGGTGCGCCCAGACGATGGTGTCGTAGGTCTTCATGAGCTCGCTGGACGCCTCGGCGATGGCGGGGCCACCAGGCACCATCCAGGGTACGACGCCCACGCCGCCCGGGAACACGACCACGCACTCGGTCATCATTTGCCAGAGCACGCGGGTGAAGGCGCGGTCCTCCAGCGGCACGATGAAGCTCATCTCGATGATGCCGGGGGTGTGCGCGTGGTAGATTACGCGGTTGGCGCCGTTCGTGCGCGCGGCGGTCACGCAATGGTTCATGTAGTGGCTCTCGAACTCGCTGGTGGGACGCGCGCCATTGAGCAGGCCCCACACGATGCGGAAGGCGTCGCCGCACTCGTTGATCTCGACGATGCCGATGTTCTCGGCGGGGCTGCCGGCCACGTTGCGCATGTACTTGCCGCTGCCGGTGGAGACGAAGTACTGGCCAGCGAGGTTCTCGCCCCTCACGCCCATCTTCACCCACGGGCGCGGCTCGGCGTCGAAGAACGCATGCGCCTCCGCGACCTCCTCGTCGGTCATGTGATAGGTGAGGTTGCCGCCGTTGCGCTCGTGCCAGCCCTGCAGCCAGCCATCGTCGCACATGCGGGTGAAGCCCTTGATGAATGCCAGATCCTCCATTGCCATGATGTTCTCCTCTCGTGTGGTGGAACAAAGGGTGGAACAAACCTCCGTCCCTTGTTCCATTGTGAAAACGTGCGAGCTGTGCTGGGTGGAACAAACCTCCGTCCCTTGTTCCAGAAAACGTGCGAGCCGCGCTGCGTGGAACAAACCTCCGTCCCTTGTTCCACTCCCTTGTTCCACTCTCTCATGCCCTAGCGGGGCAGGTACTCCTTGATTTCGGAACTCTTTTTGATGGCGGTGCGGGCCTCCTCGAGCGAGGCGTACGCGCCGCTATAGATGAACTGGACCATGAGGTTGCCGAGGGCAGTTCCCTCGGTGGGGCCGGCGAACACGGGCAGCCCGCAGGCGTCGGCCGTGGCCTGGTTGAGGTAGCCGTTGTTTGAGCCGCCACCCACGATGTTGATGCTCGTGTAGTCCACGCCCGTGAGCTCTGAGAGCTGGGCCACGGTGCGGGCGTAGTCATCGGCCAGGGAGTCATAGACCACAAGCGCAATCTCGCCCATGCTCTCGGGCACGCTCTGGCCCGACTCGGCGCAGGCCTCGCGCAGGGCGCCGATCATGGAGGCGGGGGCGAGGAAGCGCTCCTCGTCGCAGTCCACGATGGCGTGGAAGCCCGCTGCGCGGGCGGCCTCGGCAGCCTCCACGAGCTCGCTCCAGGTGGGCGGCTCATTGCGGTTGGCGCCCAGCTCGCGACGGACGTTCTGGATCATCCAGAGGCCCATGATGTTCTTGAGGTAGCGATAGCGTCCCTCGTAACCACCCTCGTTGGTGAAGTTTGCCGCGGCGCTCGCAGGCGTGCAGATGGCACTGCGGTTCTCGGTGCCCATGAGGCTCCAGGTGCCGCTGGAGAGGTAGACGGCCTGCGCATCGTGCGTGGGCACGGCGAGCCAGGCGGAGCCCGTGTCATGGCTCGCTACCAGAAGGACCTTGGTATCAAAGCCAACGCGTTTCGCGATCTCGGGGCGCAGCTTGCCAAGCACGGTGCCCGGCATGCGAATGGGCTGGAACAGGTCCCACGGAAGGTTGAGGCGATCGATGAGTACGTCGTCCCAGTCCATGGTCTCGGCATTCACGAGGGCCGTGGTGCTGGCATTGGTGTACTCCTGCGCCTTTTTGCCCGTGAGCACGAAGTTGAGGTAGTCGGGCACCATGAGCAGGGTCTGGGCCGCCTCGAGCTGCGAGCGGTCCTCGCGGCTGAGGGCGCAGAGCTGGTAGGCGGTGTTGAACTGCTGGTACTGGATGCCCGTGCGGGCGTAGTGCTCGTCGAAGGAAAGGATGCCGGAGAGTTCCAGCGCGTCACGCACGCCGTCGGTGCGGGCGTCGCGGTAGCCCACGCAGTCGCCGAGGCGTTCGTCGTGCTCGTCGAGGAGCACGTAGTCCACTGCCCAGGTGTCGATGCCGATGGTGGTGGGCTCGAAGCCGTGGCCATGTGCTGCGGCGAGGCCTGCGACCACGTTCTCGGCCAGCGCGTCGATTTCCCAGCAGAGGTGGCCGTCCTTGCGCGTGAGGCCGTTCTCAAAGCGATAGACCTCGGTCAGTTCCATGCGACCGTCTACCACCTGGCCCACGATGTGGCGTCCACTCGACGCTCCGATGTCGATTGCCACGTGACATCCTGCCATATCTGCTCCCTTTCGTTTTGTTAGATTGAGCCTCTAGGTCTTTATGGACAGTGTACGGGCTGTTATTTGTGTAATCTATACGCTCAATGAGCAAGGTCTTTAGAAAAATGCGCATAAGGGGGAATATGCAGAGACAAGAGAAGACCACACAGCTGTGCTCTGCATGTATCAAGGCGTCCGAATTATGGGTGGGACGGTCTGTTGGGGAATACGTATAATGGGGTAACTGCCGGCGCCCACGCCCCAAGAAAAGGAGCTCAACCATGAACACCGGATTCAACACCTTCGTAGCCGGGGCACTTGCCCTCAGCCTGATGTCCGCACCGCTCATCGCGTGCGGAAGCAAGCAAAGCTCGGATAGCGGAGCCACTACCG
>CACYAX010000115.1 GCA_902772435.1 uncultured Coriobacteriaceae bacterium
CCAACTATCGGGGTTCAGTTCAGGTGCGCGGGGCCCTCCCTCATAGTGTTATGTGCGAGCCTAGCGTTCCAGCGAGCGGTACACGCCCATCATCACGTCGTCGCCGTTGGTGCCGAAGAGGATGCCCACAAGCGGGCGCGCCACCCAGAAGATGCCCTCGTCGCAGGTGAGCGTGGCGGCGATGCGGGTGCGGCGGTTGTCGGACTCGTCGCAGCCCAGGGGGATGCCCTCCTTGGCCAGCAGCGCCGCGACCTCGTCCTCGGAGAAGCGCTTGAGCTCCTTGTTGGCGTCGAGGAGGTCGTCGAGCTCCTCGCGGGACTGCGGGGACATCTCGGTATCCCAGGTGAGGGCCCGCTGGTAGCACGCGACGGCGAGGTCACCCCTGCCGAGCTTCCACTCCATGAAGGCGAGGCGGTAGTGGCAGATGGCGGCGTCACGCGGCGTGCTCGCGTAGCGCAGCACGCCCTTGATGAGGTCGGCTGCCTCGTAGATGCGCGACTGGTTCTCGAGGATGCGCACCTTGCGCATGGTGGCGTGGATGGACGTCGGCGCGATGCGCAGCATCTCGTCGGCATAGCGCATGGCCTGCTCGTAGTTCTCCAGGGCGGTGTAGGCGATTGACAGGTTGGAGAGCGCGTTGTAGTAGGCGTCGGGCACGAGCCGCACGGTCCGGCGATGGTCGTCGACGTCGAGGTTGAAGCGTATGCGCTCGGCGACGGAGCCGAAGTAGCGGTAGATGGCGTCCGAATCGTCGTAGTAGGCGCCCAGCGACTCGATGGGGGCGAGCGCCTCGGAGAGGATCTGCACGGCCTGCTCGGGATCCGCCTCGTTGTCGGACTGGTCGAGGGCCGCCTCGGAGCGCTGGACGGCCTTCTCGAGCGTGGTGCCTCCGGCGATCATCTCGAGGATGGTGGAGCGGTCCTGGGCATCGACCGAGCCCGAGAGCAGAGCCTCGACCGCGTGGTTGCAGCCCTCCGCCACCGTGATGTCGTCGGCGTTGTTGCGCATCTCCACGAGCGCGGCGACGGCGTCCTGGGTGGTGTCCCAGCTGATCTCGCTCAGGCTGTCGCGCGCGGCGAGGCGGCCGGCGTTCTCGTTGATGCCCAGCTCGTCCACGCGGCGGGCGCCCGTGACGGCGCGCACGGCGTCGGAGGTCTCGCGGTGGTCGAGCTCGGGATAGACGAAGCGCCAGCTCGGCGAGACCTCTTCGGAGGTGAAGGTCAGGAAGGGCGAGACCTGCGCGAACCAGCCGTCCGGCCCGAAGTTGGTGCGGATCGCCTCGTCCGCGGGGAAGCCGTTGCCCTCGATGCCCTCGAGGTTGATGACCTGGCTCAGGCGCGCGATCAGCTCGCGCGTGTAGCGGACGGAGAGGATGGTGTCCACGCTGTCGTGCTCGTGGCAGTTGACGACCACGGTCTGCACCTTGTCAGAACGGTCGAAGGCGCAGCGCGCGAGGAGGGTTGCCACGCGCAGGGCGTAGGCGCGTGCCAGCGAGACCTGCTCCTGCGCCACGGGAGTGAAGATGGCCATGCAGCGCGGGCGCACGACTTCGAGCGACACGACGAGCATGCCCGTCGTCACGTTGAAGCGGTAGTCGTACACGACGCGGAACGGCGTGACGACGCACTCCGCGTCGGAGGTGAAGGAGGTGCGCACGAACCACTCGCCCGGCGTGTCACCGTAGGAGGTCCCGGGGTAGGCCTCGCCGAGGGTCTTTTCGAAGTCGTAGGGCTCGATCGTCTGCTCGGTGATGCGGCGCAGGAGGTCGAGGGTCGCGGGCCGGGCGGCGTCAATCGAGGCGTTGGCGTACTGGTCGCCCAGGTCCTGGTCGAGGTTGAGCGCGGCCTCGGCAGTGATGAGGTGGTCGTAGTCGCCGGCGTTCATGCCGTCGCCGCCGCGCCGGATCCAGAAGTGCTTGGTGCGCGTGAGCCTGCCCGCGCC
The DNA here is from genome assembly GCA_902772435.1 of uncultured Coriobacteriaceae bacterium. GTDB lineage: Bacteria > Actinomycetota > Coriobacteriia > Coriobacteriales > Atopobiaceae > UBA1367. The sequence goes on from CACYAX010000115.1 coordinate 1,942, forward strand.
GCAGGTGGGGCTGTCCTCCCAGTCGAGCAGCCCCGTGGTGGAGAGCATCTCGGCGAGGTGGCGGTGCTTGGGGCTCGGCGTGTTGAGCTCGTGGCGCGTGAGGTCCTTGAGCGTCGCGAAGACGTCGTCCGAGCGCATGATGAGGTTGACCATGCTCTCGGCTGCCTCCGACGTGGGCTGGGCGGCGCGCGTCGTGGGCACGTTGCCCGTGAGCTCGTCGGTGCTGGGAGCCTGGTTCATGGTGGTGGGGGTGGGAGTGGGGAAAGGAACACCCACGGCCACGCCGGGGTATGACCCCACGACCTCGGGACCAGCCATGATGCGCTGGGATCCCTGTGCCGCCGTGCGGCGGGGAAGGAGGATGAGTGCGACGCCACCGGCCACCGAAATGACTCCCGTGAGCGTGAGGAAGATAGAAATGCCGATCTCGAGGTCGCCCATGGACATCATGGCGATGCCCATGATTATCCACACCACGCTGACGGCGATGTCCAACACGCCTAGGATGATGAGGATTACGGTCACGGCCGGGCTCGTCGCCTTGCGCGGCGCGACGCTGCCTTGCGAGCTTTCAAACTGGTCCATACCACTCTCCAAACGTCATGAGAGTCAACATACCCCTCTGATTCTATCGCTCAGAACGCCTTCCTGTCGGCGAAAGTGGAAAATGGCGCATGCAATGCGGTGGGATTCCCGTCAAAGACGGCTTCTGCGTCATTCTGGTGCCCACGGCAGAGAATGGCTCGCGCTGGCGGACCAGAGCGTTTAGAATTGTGAGTCACCCACTGTCTCACGGAGGATGTCCATGTCCGTTCGCCCACGGTTCTGCAAATACTGCGGTAAGCCCTTCGAGGAGGGCCACCGGTATTGTGCCCGTTGCGGCAAGCCCATCCTGCCGCCTGAGCAGGATGCGGGCGACCTTGCCCAAGAGGTGGCTGAGATGTCGTCCGCAGCTCTCTGTGAGGTGGGAGAGAGCGCGGACATGCAGCAGGAGCCTGCCGCCGTCGCGGACGTCGAGCTCGCAGAGGCTGAGTGCGCGGACGATGCTGTGGAGTCGCAGGCAGAGGAGGCTGCCGAGCCGCAGGCGGCCGAGGAGCTTGTCGAGCCGCAGTCGGCCGAGGAGCCTGTCGAGCTCCTGGCAGAGGAACTTTCTGATTCGCTGATCGAAGAGTCTGCCGAGCTGCAGCCTGAGGAAGCTGCCGAGCCGCAGACCGAGGAACTTGCGGAGCCGCAGCCTGAGGAGCTTGCCGAGCCTCATCTGTCCGAGGAGCCTGTTGAGCCGCAGGCTGAGGAGGTCGCTGGGCCGCAGGCTGAGGAGCCTGTCGAGCCGCAACCTGCCGAGCTGAAGCCCGAGGAAGCTGCCGAGCCGCAGCCCGCCGAGGTCGCTGATTCGCAGCCTGAAGAGCCCTCCGAGCCGCATCAGACCGACCGCCTGCCCGCGTCGGAGGAGCCCGCTGCCTCCGATCAGGGCAATGCCTCCGAGGCGCTGCCCAGCAGCCAGGACACGGTGCCCGCCGCGTCCGACGCGCAGCCCGAGGTGCCTTCCGAAGAGCTCGCGCACGAGGACGGCATCACGCCCGTGCGCCGCTTCGTGGCGCCCGATGTGGCGGAGAGAAGGGAGCGTGAGCAGAAGCGGACCGTGCGGGTTTCCCCCGTCATCGTGAGCGCCGTTGTCCTCGTCTGCTTCCTGGCCCTCATGTTCTACGGGATATACATCGCGGTCAGCAAGCTGAACTACAGCGCGGTCGACCCCGCTTCCACGGTCGTCGCGGCCCCCCTTGCCGATGGCTCGACCGACGGAGCTTCGGAGGACGCCTCCGCCTAAGCGCCAGCCCTAGCTGGATGCACGGCCCCGCGCGGCGCGACCCCGCTCGCACGGGGCCGTTACTTTTGTCGCGCCAGGCTCACCGTGCCCGCGCTGCACGGTGGTGAGGGTTGCGCTCGCCTCTCCCTATGGGTACACTAGTTCGGTACCAAGGAGGGAGGACGTGATGGTCGAGTACGAGCGCGTCGGAGGCAAGCTCAAGCGCTTTGGCGTCGAGGAGGGCGGGGAGCGGCTGGAGGTCGTCTCTCCCTTCCAGCCTGCGGGCGACCAGCCACAGGCCATCGACAAGCTGGTCCACGGCATAGACGAGGGCATGCGCTACCAGACGCTCATGGGCGTCACGGGTTCGGGCAAGACCTTCACCATGGCCAAGGTCATCGAGGCCACGCAGAAACCGACCCTCATCATGGAGCCCAACAAGACCCTCGCGGCTCAGGTTGCCAGCGAGATGCGCGAGCTCTTCCCCAACAACGCCGTGGTCTACTTCGTGAGCTACTACGACTACTACCAGCCCGAGGCCTACGTTCCGCAGACCGATACCTATATAGAGAAGGACGCCTCCATCAACGAGGAGGTCGAGAAGCTGCGCCACCAGGCCACCTCGCACCTGCTCTCGCGGCGTGACGTGATCGTGGTCGCCTCGGTGAGCTGCATCTACGGCATCGGCAGCCCGGAAGACTACGCGGGCCTCGCGCCCACGGTGAGCAAGAGCGTGCCGCTCGAGCGCGACGACCTCATCCATGACCTCATAGACATCCAATACGACCGCAACGACTTCGACCTCCAGCGCGGGCACTTCCGCGTGAGGGGCGATACGGTGGACGTGTTCCCGCCCTATGCGGAGAACCCGCTGCGCATCAGCTTCTTCGGCGACGAGGTCGAGCAGATCAGCGAGGTGGACGTGGTCACGGGCGAGGTGGTCCGCGAGTTCGAGGCCGTGCCCATCTGGCCCGCTTCCCACTACGTGACCGAACGCCCCAAGGTGGGCAAGGCCCTGCAGACCATCAGCGAGGAGCTCGAGCAGCGCGTGGGCGAGCTCAAGGCCGCCGACCGCATCCTCGAGGCGCAGCGCCTCGCGCAGCGCACGGCGTACGACCTGGAGATGCTCGAGACCATGGGCTACTGCTCGGGCATCGAGAACTACTCGCGCCACCTGGACGGGCGCGCACCCGGCGAGCCGCCCTTCACGCTCATCGACTACTTCCCCGAGGACATGCTCTGCATCATCGACGAGAGCCACGTGACGGTGCCCCAGATCCGCGGCATGTACGAGGGCGACCGCTCGCGCAAGGTCACGCTGGTCGAGCACGGCTTCCGCCTGCCCTCGGCGCTCGACAACCGCCCGCTGCGCTTCGACGAGTTCGAGGCGCGCGTTCCGCAGTTCGTGTACGTGTCGGCAACTCCCGGCGACTACGAGGAGACCGTCTCCGAGCAGGACGTCGAACAGGTCATCCGGCCCACAGGCCTGCTTGACCCACTGATCGACGTGCGCCCCGTGCGCGGCCAGATTGACGACCTCATCGACGAGATCAAGGTACGCACCGAGCGGGGCGAGCGCGTGCTCGTGACCACCCTCACCAAGCGCATGGCGGAAGACCTGACCGACCACCTGCTCGACGAGGGCGTCAAGGTCAACTACATGCATTCCGACACCGCCACGCTCGACCGCGTGGAGATCATCCGCGACTTGCGCGTGGGCAAGATCAGCGTGCTCGTGGGCATCAACCTGCTGCGCGAGGGCCTCGACATCCCCGAGGTCTCGCTCGTGGCCATCCTCGACGCCGACAAAGAGGGGTTCCTGCGCAACCGCCGTTCGCTCATCCAGACCATGGGCCGTGCGGCGCGCAACGCGGGTGGCCAAGTCATCATGTACGCCGACACCATCACCGACTCGATGCGCGAAGCCATCGACGAGACGCGGCGCCGCCGTGGCATCCAGGAGGCCTTCAACCAGGAGCACGGCATCATCCCGCAGACCATCAAGAAGTCCATCACCGACGTCTCGAGCTTCATCGCGGAGGCCACCTCGACGCTTGAGGGGAAGGGGCGCAGCCGAGGGGACAGCCTGGGCCACGGCGCGTTCTACTCTGGGGAGGACGCTGCCGCAGCCGAGATGGAGAAGGCCTCGGAGAGCGTTGCCGCCGAGCTCTCCAAGCTGCCGCCCGAAGAGATCGGGCGCGTGCTCGGAGCCCTGGAGGACGAGATGATCCAAGCCTCGGCCGACATGAACTTCGAACGCGCTGCCGAGTTGAGGGACCAAGTGGTGGCGTTGCGTGGGATACTTGACGGTGAGAGCGAGGCGGACGTCATCGCGCGCCTCAAGAAGACCGATCGCAAGGGCAGCGCCCATGCGACGCGCAGGCGTTTCCGCAAGATGAAGCATTAACGGGTTTGGAGGATGTCAGACCATGCAGGACCGACAAGAGGAACAGTGGGGCAACGACCTGAACGATGACCGCTGGGAGGGCCAGGCCGATCCCAACGGCCGGAACACGGTCCAGACGCCGCAGCCGGTCAACTATGGGAGCCAGCGCCGCGGCAGTAGGGGCATCCTCCTGCCTGCCATCCTCGCGGCCGTCTCGGTCACGTGCCTCGTGGTGGTCCTGGCCCTGACCGGCGCGTTCGACTGGATCACGGACGGCGGCGATACCTCGTCATCCGATGATCCTCCCGTCCAGCAGCAGAGCATGTCGGTGGTCGTGACCTCGGACGAGGAAGACGAAGCCGAGAAAGAGGAGGAGCCTGCCAAGCA
>CACYAX010000116.1:0-6489 GCA_902772435.1 uncultured Coriobacteriaceae bacterium
CCATGGCACGGTCCCAGTCGACCGAGCGCACCACGAGCTCCTTCTCGTCCTTGAGCTGCTCGTAGAGCGGGTCGTCGGTCTGGGCGATGATCGGGGCGATCTCGAGGTCGTACTTCTTGGCGAATTCGAAGTCGCGCTGGTCGCCGCAGGGCACGCCCATGACGGCGCCGGTGCCGTAATCCATGAGCACGTAGTCGGCAATCCAGATGGGCGCGGGACGGCCGTTGATCGGGTTGATGACGTAGCGGCCCGTGAAGACGCCGTGCTTCTCGCGCTCGGAGCCCTGGCGGTCGACGCTCGAGACCTTCTCTGCGGCAGCCTTGAGCTCGAGGAACGCAGGCTCCACGTCGGTGCCGGCAACGAGCTCCGCAGCGAGCGGGCTCTCGGGCGGCAGCAGGAAGAAGGAGACGCCGAAGAGCGTGTCGGCGCGCGTGGTGAACACGGTGATGGTGCGGTCGGTGGGGGTCACGCCGTCCTCGGCCGCGAGCGCGAAGTCGATCTCGGCGCCCTCGGAGCGGCCGATCCAGTTGCGCTGCTGGGCCTTCACGTTCTCGGGCCAGCCGGTGAGCTGGCCGAGGTCATCAAGCAGCTCCTGCGCGTAGTCGGTGATCTTAAGGTACCACTGCGAGAGCTCGCGCTTCTCGGGCACGGAATGGCAGCGCCAGCACTGGCCGTCCACGACCTGCTCGTTGGCGAGCACGGTGTTGCAGGACGGGCACCAGTTGACGGGAGAGGTGGCGCGGTAGGCCAGGCCCTTCTCCCACATCTTGATGAACATCCACTGGCCCCAACGGTAATACTCGGGGTCGCAGGTGTTGAACATGCGGTCGTAGTCGTAGGTGAAGCCCATGCGCTTCATGGTCTTGATGGCCTGGCCGATGTTCTGGTAGGTCCAGGCGCCAGCGGCTGTGTTGTGCTTGATGGCGGCGTTCTCCGCGGGCAGGCCGAAGGCGTCGAAGCCCATCGGGTGCAGCACCTCGAAGCCCCTCATGCGGGCCTGGCGCGCCATGGCGTCACCGATGGTGTAGTTGCGTGCGTGGCCCATGTGCAGGTCGCCCGACGGATACGGGAACATCTCGAGCACGTACTTCTTGGGACGGGCGGAATCGTCGCGCGCCTTGAAGGTGGCCTCTTCCTCCCAGACCTTCTGCCACTTGGTCTCTATGGCCTCGGCATCATATGCCGGAATCTGCTTCTCGTCAGCCATGGGATACCTTTCTCTCTGAGCTGCAACCTATCAAGTATATCCCAGTTGCAAAGCGCTGTACCCCGCGAAAACAAGCTCCCAAGAAGCTTACGGACCTATACGCAGCAGGGACTCAGCCTCGTTCGGCTCACAACGTCCAAGGCCCCACGTCCCCCGGAACGCGGGCCGTGATGACGGCCTGCGTAGGAGCCGATTCGACCCGCTCTCCCCGCCCGAACAGGCGCGGTGCGAGAAGCGCGCAGATGAGGGCCAGGACGGCGGCCAAGGCCAGTGCGATGGCGATCTTCACGGGCAGCTTGGGGCCGCCCGCACCCTTGCCGGAGCCGTGCCGCTCGAAGAGGAAGACGGTCTCGTCGAGGGGTTCGTCGTCCGCGGGATCATCCGCCCAGGGGTCTTCGTACGCCGTGGGAACGGGCTCCTCGGAGGGCTCCTCCGCCGCGGGAACCACCACCGTGGGAACCGCGGACGCGGGTAACTGGAGCGTTGCCTCAGCCGCCTCTGACGCAGGCGGCACCTCGTCCACCGCGGGCTGCGCAACCGTCACAGCGCCCTCAACCTCTTGCACTGCGGCCACGACGCCATCGGCTTTCTCCTCCACGTCAGAGAACCCGGCTTCCCGTGCTTCCGCCACGGGGTCGTCAGGCACGGACGCAGCCGCGAACCCGCGCAGCTTATCCTCGAGTTCGCGCACGTAGAGCTCGAGCTCGTCATATTCCGCAAGGTAGCGCTCGCGGTCGGTCACCATTCCGTCGACGGAAGGCTGTTCCAGCAGATAGTCACGCTTGCGCTGCATCGAGACGAGCCTGCCTTTGGCCCACTGGAGCCGCAGTACCGTCTGGTACTCCTCATGGCGACGGACCAGCTCGTCACGGACGCCCACAAGCGCGGACGGCTGGGCGATGAGCGCCATCGAGACGTCGTCCTGGCTTCCCGCCTGCGCCACGGCATCGATCGCCTGCGCCAGCGACGGCTCCAGCGCGTCCTCCGCGAGGTATGCGGGCAGGTCGCAGGTGAGCCGCGCGCAGAAGTCGGCCATGCCCTCCGCGCCGACGAGCGACTTGTCCACGCCGTCGGTCGCCACATAGCACGCCACGAAGGGGCGCTCGTCCACGTTCACCACGACGCAGCGGATCTCGGAGGCCGCGTCGGGGTCGGACAGCGAGGTGGTCACGTTGCCCACGCAGAGATGGTCAGGCGGCACAGGATCCTCGATGGCACCGTCCTCGTACACCACAGCACAGCTGCCGTCGCCCATCTGCACGAGCACGAGCGTGCCCGGCAGCAGCAGCGCGGCAACGAGCGTGGAGCCATACAGGTGCTCGACGTGGGCGTCCGCCCAAGCGGCCCCGAGGCCTCCCAGCCGTGCGAGCTCCTCCTCGCCCAGCGCCTCCTGGGCGTAGTCTTCGCTCACGAGGCGCGTCCACTCATAGATGATGGCGGTCGTGAGCCTTTGGAGGCCCTCCTCCGCGCCGCTCCTGCTGAGGAGCTCGCTCACCGTGCAGCGCTCCGCCTGGGACAGGGTCGTCTTTGCGAAGCGGGCCAAGTTGCTCAGGGCGGCATCCACGGCCATCTGGGCACCGCGGGCGCTACGCGGGCACGTGGGGTCACCGTGGCCATCGGCCACCACGGCTATGCGAAACGAGGGGTCATCCGAGGCGAGGGCAGCCGCGCGGTCCTGCCGCTCGATGCCTGCGCGCACGTGCGTCAGGCCCTGCATGCTGGCCGCGGCGGCGACGCACGAGCTGACGGTGTAGTCGTAGTCCATGCCCACCCCCTACCGCCGGCGGACGCTGCTCACCAACAGGGCGAAGCAGCCACCGACACACACCACGCAGAAGAGCACGAGCACGCCCCAACTGCTGAGCAGGTGGCCAGCCGTATGGTCGAACATGTCATCAGGATCGTGGGCGTACATCTCGGCGTCGATGGTCTCGTGCTGCTCGGGCACCTTGACCGTGATCTCGTCGAAGGTGCGCTTCTTGGCCTCGATCGTCACCTCCATGCCGTTGACCTCCTCGGTCATCTCGGGCATGTCGATCTCCTGGTCCTTGAGCACCTGCTCGCTCTCGGGCACCACAATCTCCTTGCCGTAGATGCCCAGGTCGAGCTCGTTGAGGTTGGCCGTGGTGCCCAGGGCCTCCATGGCCCAGCGGCAGTTGACCGCATACGAGATGCTCTCGGTCACGCCAGAGAGCTCGAAGACGAGGCCCGAGAAGAGGATCTGCGGCATGATGAGCAGCGGCGCCATGGCGATCGCGCGGTCGGGGTTCTTGAAGATGGCCGAGACGAGCAGGCCCAGGCACATCGCGGAGAACGTGGTCAGGAACACCGAGACGAAGAACTCGACCACGCCTGAGAAGATGGGCTCGGGCGGGACGCCGATGACCACGCAGAACACCGCCACGAGCATCAGCGACTGCAGCAGGCAGAGCAGGCCGAGGACCGCGACCTTCGAGGCGACGTAGGACGAGATGTGCTCGCCACCCTCGTACTCGCGCTTGAAGATGTCGCGCTCCTTGCAGATCTCCTGGATGGCGTCGAGGATGCCCACCCAGAACGCTGCGCACGAGAGCGCGAAGAGGCAGGACTTGGTCTTCTCGAAGAGCTCGAAGCAGCCGTCGCCGGCGACGAGGCAGATGAGCAGCGAAAGCAGGGGCGCCTGGAGAAGCAGGAGCGCCATGCGGGAATGGTCGTTGAGGAGCAGGTGCGCGTAGCGACCCGCCAGCGTGCCGAACTGGCGCAGCGGGCTCGGCGTCCGACGGGTGGGCAGCGCGCCGCTGCGGGCGGCCTGGCCCTCGCCGGAGTCGTTCTGGGCGCGCCACTTGGCGAAGCGGCCCTCCCAGGTGAGGGCGTCCTTGGGGCCGGCGATCTTGGTGTAGACGTCCACGAAGTCCTGCACGCCGAAGAAGGTGAGCGCGTCGGAGGGACGGCCGGCGAAGCAGAGCTTGCCGCCTGCGCCCAGGAACACGACCTGGTCGCAGAGGTGCAGGTTGAGGGTGGTGTGCGTGACGAGGATGATGGTTCGGCCGTCATGGGCCATCTCGGCGAGCGACTTCATGAGCTTGCGCTCGATGCCCGGGTCGAGGCCGCTCGTGGGCTCGTCGAGGAAGAGGAGGCGCGGGTCCGCCAGCAGCTCGACCGCAATCGACGCGCGCTTCTTCTGGCCTCCGGAGAGCCTGCCGATGAAGTTCTCGCGCACGTGGTCGAGCTCGAGGAGCTTGATGACCTCGTCCACGCGGGCGCGACGGTCATCCGCCGTCGAGTCGGGCTGCATGCGCAGCTTCGCGGCCGAGTCGAGCATGTCCACGAGCGTCAGGTTGTCGTAGACGATGTCCTGCTGCGGCACGTAGCCGATGGAGGTCTTGAGCATCTCGTAGTCGCCGTACAGGTCGGCGCCGTCGAGGAGCACGTAGCCCTCGTCGGCCGGCTCGCTGCCGTTCAGCTCGTTGAGCAGCGTCGACTTGCCGCATCCCGACCCGCCCACGATGGCGACGAACTCGCCACGCTTGATGTGCAGCGACACGTGGTCGGTGGTGATGCGCGTGGTCTTGCCGTTCTTGCGGTAGCGCACGAGGCCATGGGCCACCACGTCAACACCGCGCCGCTGCTCCATGACGATGAGGGAGTCGTCGAGGAACACGAGGATCGCGTTGCCGAGGCGCACGAGCGAGCCGGAGGTCAGGGTCGTCTCGTTGGTGAGGTAGACGCCGTTGACCTGCGTGCCGTTCGAGCTGTGGGCGTCACGGATGTGCCAGTCACCGCGCTGGTCGCGCATGAGCTGGCAGTGCACCATCGAGACGGTGGGATTCTTGATGGTGATGTCATTCTGCTCGCCGCGGCCGATGTTCAGCTGGCCCTTGCCCGCAAGGCTGTGGGTGGTCCAGCTCTTGCCGCTCTCCCCCACCACCATGACGCAGCGGCGCTCCCCGCGGCGCGGGACGCCGATGGTGACGACGTCGCCCACGGCCACGCGGAACTCGCTCTGGCGCTGGCCGTTGAGGAAGAGCCCGTTGGTCGAGCCGAGGTCCTGCACGTAGCACTGGCCGTCGCGCAGCAGGATGCGGCCGTGGTGGGCGGAGACCGTCGGCGAGCTCACCACGAGGTCGTTGTCGGTCTCGCGACCGAAGCGCATCTCGGGCTTGGCGGTGCTGACGACGCCCGACCCGCACTCCTTGCCCGCCTCGATGAAGGTGAACGTGAGGCTGTTGGCGGGCACCGTGCGCCCAGGCACCGGAGCGGGGCCTTGGTTCGCGGGCGTGAGGACGGTTCGGTTGCCCGTGGCGGGCACTCCCTGTGCCTCGTTCGCGGGTCGGGCCTGGCCCGCCGTCTGACTGAGCGTGAGGCCGCATTTGGGGCAGAACTTCTCGTTGCCGTTCAGCTTCTGCCTACAGTGGGGACAGTACATCTGGCCGCTCCTTCTGACGCGTCGCACATGGTCATCAAGGATTCATTCTACTCTGCCAGCCTGCACGGACGCCGTTCAAATCCCCTGACGAAACCTGATGGAACGATGCGGTCGGCCACGGGATAATTGCAACAGCGTTCGGCCGAACGTGGGCTCATACGGCCATGTGCCGTGCTACATTTGTACGGTACCTAATGACTCATAAGGAGGCAGGATGAACCTGAAGAACCTCAACGCCAAGTACGCGCTCGTGAACGCGGGCTTCATGGTGCTTGTCGCGGGCACGCTCGGCTTTGCCTACAACTACCTGTCGCAGTCGGGATTCTCCGCGGGCACCATCGGCACGGTCATGTCCATCGTGAGCATCGCGGGCGTCTTCATCGGCCCCGCCGCCGGTGACCTCGTCGACCGCTCCGAGAAGATCACCCAGAAGATGTTCATCTCGGCCTCGATGATCCTGTGCGCCGCGCTGGCCCTCGTGCTGCTCGTCATCCCGCAGGGCTCCGTCCTGATCCTGCCCGTCATCATCGTCGCCTTCGCGGCGTCCACCGTGGGCATGCCGCTGCTCAACGGCATGGCCTTCATCTACGAGAAGATCGGCGGGACCATCAACTACGGCCTGTGCCGTGGCATCGGCTCAGCTGCCTACGCCATCGGCTCCAACGTGGTCGGCCGCCTCTGGGCTGCCATGGGCCGCAACACGTTGCCCATCTGGATGATCGCGGGTGCCGCGCTCACGCTCGTGGCCATCAACCTCATGCCCGACGCCCCCAAGCAGGCCGCTTCCGCCGACGAGGCGGAGGCCGAGCCCCAAGGCGAGACCATCTGCAAGATCATGCCCACATAGAACATGGGCACGCTGGTCGCGGAAGCGAGG
>CACYAX010000116.1:6513-14976 GCA_902772435.1 uncultured Coriobacteriaceae bacterium
TTCAACAAGTATCCCTCCACGATACTCGTCATCCTCTCCCTCGTGCTGCTCTACTTCTGCCACAACCTCTTCCAGACCTACTGCGGCGCGGTGCTCGCCGAGTTCGTGCCCGCAGCTGACGTCGAACGCGTGCAGGGCAACGCGTTCTTCATCCAGGCCATGGTCGAACTGCCCACCATGTTCGGCTTCGCGCTCATCATGAAGCGCCTCTCCATCAAGCAGATCATGATCATCGCGGCCATCTTCTACTCCATCAAGCACGTGATCCTCGCTTCCGCGACCAGCGTGCCCATGTTCTATGTGGGCATGATCTTGCAGATGGTCTCCTATGCGGCCATCACGCCGGCCGTCGTGTACTACGCGAACGACCAGGTCGAGGACCAGGACCGCAACAAGGGCCAGGCCGTGTTCATGACGGCCAACTCCGTGGGCGGCCTGCTCGCGAGCTTCGTGGGCGGCTGGCTCTTCCAGCTGCTCTCCGTGCGCATGGGCCTCACCATCGGCGTGATCGCGAGCGTCATCGGCACCGTGCTCATGGTCCTGGCCATGAGCAAGAAGGATGCCGCAAAGGCGAAGGCGTAACCAGCGCTCCTACGGTAACGGCGAGCCGCCGAGGAGCAATCCTCGGCGGCTATTTTGTGGTGCCACGGCGCGAAAACGCCAGAATCTTCACTCTGGCAGGCAAAAATGGGCCCAAATGCGATGCCACATGGACGCAAGTGCTTCTTATGCGTCATATAAATGCGAAAGGTCGAGTAGCGACAGCCTCAATCCTGCGAAAACGTACGTCGATACCTTGCAGACCGCTTTAATAAGACGCATAAGAAGCACTTGCGTCCACGACGGCCCCATCATCCACATGTGAAGACCGCGATTCGCGCAATATGCGGCCGCACGCCGGGGTTTCGCATGGGCATACGCGTGATAGGCAAGGCATATGGCGTCCACCTGATTCGCGCACGTCAAACGAAAGGCGCGGACAGCCGAAGCCGTCCGCGCCACATGCAAGCTCTGTACCAGCGCCTATGACCTGAAGTTGTCCGTGCCGGAATCCTTCAGCATGACGTCGTGGGCACCGCCCTCGACGAGCGAGGTCGCGGAGACCAGCGTCAGCTTTGCCTTCTGGCGCAGCTCGGGCAGGTCGAGCGCACCGCAGTTGCACATGGTGGAGCGCACCTTGAGCAGGGAGGCATCCACGTTTTCCTTGAGCGGGCCGGCATAGGGCACGTAGGAGTCGACGCCCTCCACGAAGGAGAGGCCCTTCTTGGTGCCGCCGAGGTCGTAGCGCTGCCAGTTGCGGGCACGCGCGGAGCCCTCGCCCCAGTACTCCTTCACGTAGGAGCCATTGACGTTCAGGCGGCGCGTGGGGCTCTCGTCGAAGCGCGCGAAGTAGCGGCCGAGCATGAGGAAGTCGGCACCCATGGCGAGCGCGAGGGTCATGTGGTAGTCGTACACGATGCCGCCGTCGGAGCAGACCGGCACGTAGATGCCCGTCTCTTCGAAGTAACGGTCGCGCTCGGCGCAGACGTCGATGAGCGCGGAGGCCTGGCCGCGGCCGATGCCCTTCTGCTCACGCGTGATGCAGATCGAGCCACCGCCGATGCCCACCTTCACGAAGTCGGCACCGCACTCGGCAAGGTAGCGGAAGCCCTCGGCGTCGACGACGTTGCCCGCACCGACCTTGACGGAGTCGCCGTAGTGGGCGCGCACCCAGTCGAGGGTGTTCTTCTGCCACTCGGAATAGCCCTCGGAGGAGTCGATGCAGAGCACGTCGGCACCAGCCGCCACGAGCAGCGGCACGCGCTCGGCGTAGTCGCGCGTGTTGATGCCCGCGCCCACGAGGTAGCGCTTGTTGTCGTCGAGCAGCTCGTCGGGCAGCGACTTGTGCGAGTCGTAGTCCTTGCGGAACACGAGGCTGAGCAGATGGCCCGTGGAGTCGACGATGGGCAGGGTGTTCAGCTTGTGCTCCCAGATGATGTCGTTGGCCACCTTGAGGGAGGTGTTCTCGTCGCCGCAGATGCATTTGTCCGCCGGGGTCATGAACTCGTAGACCTTGCGGCCGCGGTCGTCGCGCGAGAGGCGGTAGTCGCGGCTCGTCACGATGCCCTTGAAGATGCCGTGCGCCGTGCCGTCATCAGTGACGGGCATGGTGGAGTGGCCCGTGCGCTCGAGCATCTCGACCACGTCCTGCAGGCTCATGTCGGGCGTGAGCGTGGAGTCGGAGATGACGAAGCCAGCCTTGTAGCTCTTGACCTCGCGCACCATCGCCGCCTCGTCCTCAGGGGACTGCGAGCCATAGATGAAGGAGAGGCCGCCTTCCTGCGCGAGCGCGATGGCAAGGCGCGGGCCGGAGACGGACTGCATGATAGCCGAGGTCATGGGGATGTTGAGCATGATGGGCGGCTCTTCGCCGCGGGCGAACTTGACCAGCGGGGTCTTGAGCGAAACGTTGATGGGGATGTTCTGGGACGAGGAATAGCCGGGAACGAGCAGGTACTCAGAGAAAGTGTGGGAATATCCCTCGAAGAACGTTGCCATACGCAAGCTCCTTTGCTCTCGTTTTCTGCCGATTACCGAGAAATCGGTACCGTCTGAGTGTCTCGTTGATTGTAGCATCACAAAGCTTGGATGTGAGCGAGCGACTCACCTTCACGAGTAGTACGAAAGTAATACTTGATGCGCACGGCCCCGCCGCCGGCGGGAAGGCCGCCTACGCGAGCAGCTGGGGGCAGATCTCGTCGCCCGCCGCCGTGCGGCCCATCGAGCGGCCACCGATCCGGCCGAGCGCCTCGCGCAGGTCGGCGGGCAGCGTGTCGGCCAGCACGATGTGCTCCCCCGTCACGGGATGGTCGAAGGCCACGTGCCACGAATGCAGGAACTGCCGCGCCAGCCGCAGGTTCTGCTCGTAGTGGCCGCGCCCGTAGAGCTGGTCACCCACGCAGGCGTGGCCCACATGGCGCATGTGCACGCGGATCTGGTGCGTGCGGCCCGTGTAGAGATGGCACTCCATGAGCGTGAAGCCCTCGTCGCGGCGGTCCGCCTCGAAGCGCTCGAGCACGCGGAAGGTGGTGATGGCCTGGCGCGCCAGGGGGTCGTCGCTCACCATCATGCGTATCCGGTCGCGCGTCGAGCGTGCGATGCCCGTGGTGATGGTCCCCTCGTCGGGCGCCACGAAACCGTGCACGAGCGTCACGTAGCGGCGGTCGAGCACGCGCATGCGGATGAGGTCCTGCAGGGGCCCCGGGCTCGGATGCACCACGAGGCCCGCCTGCTTGGAGAGCACGATGAGGTAGTCGTCCTCGAAGCGCACGTCAAGCGGGATGTCGAAGTTGGGGCGCAGCGGTCCATGGGTCGGTTCGGGCGCCGGCAGCGTCACCTGCACGCGGTCTCCCAGCATCACGCGCTCCGCCTTGCCCGTGGCCGGCGTGGAGTTGATGGTGACCCTCCCCTCCTCCACGAGTTTCGCGCAGGCAGAGCGCGAGGGCAGCTCGGCAGACGAGGCAAGGAATGAATCGAGCCGCTCGCCAGAATCATCTGGACCGACGAGCAGCTCGACGAGCTTTCCGTCAACGTAGGCACCCGGACTAGACACGGGCGACCTCTTCTTGCTCGCGCTTCTTCTCCCAGCGGACGTACAGCAAGAAGCTCAGCACCGCCCCGCAGGTGACGAACATGTCCGCCACGTTGAAGACGGGGAAGTTCATGAACGTGGTGGCGATGAAGTCGGTGACCGTCCCGTTTGCCAGGCGGTCGACCATGTTGCCTGCGCCGCCGCCGGCGACGCAGGCAAGGCTGATCGTGAGTGAGAGGGGGACGTCCTGCGTGCAGACGAAGGCGAAGGTCAGGCCGATCACCGCGACGGCGATCACCACGAAGAGGATGCCCGCGCCCTCGCCGATGCTGAAGGCAGCGCCGGAGTTCTCCACGTGGTACAGGTCAAACAACCCTGGTATGAGCGTGCCGATACGGCCCACCTCAGGCGAGAGCACCCTGATGGCAGCCTTGGTGGCCTGGTCGAGCAGGGCCGCGAGGCCCGCTGCCAGCCAGTAAGACATTATCCGTACGCCGCGGCGCGATACGCGGGGCATCTCTCCCAAGGTCTACTCCTCGCCTTCGTGAGCGATCGTCCACTCAGCAACGGCCTTGGTGCAGCGGCAGCAGAGGCCGTCGACACCAAGGGTGCGGTAGTTCCAGCAGCGCGGGCACTTCTCGCCCTCGGCGGCCGTGACCTCGCAGGCGTACTCGGCGCCGCTCACGAGCTCGACGGCGGAGCACACGAAGGCCTCGGCAAGGTCGGGCGCATCGGCCGCGGTGAGCAGCGCGTACGCCTCGGCGGGAACGGTCAGGCGGGCACGGGAAGCCTGGGTGGACTTCTCGGGCAGGGTCGCCGCGACCTCCTCGTAGGCCTTGGTGAAGACCGCGCGGGCCTCGTTCATGGCCTGGTAGGTAGGCAGGAGCTTGGCACACTCGTCGGCGCTGAGCGGGTTCTCGAACCAGCTCAGCAGGGCCGCGTACTGCTCGCCCTCGGTGAGCGATTCGGGCATGAAGGCCATGGCCTCGTCGGTGGTGTACACCAGGATGGGCTGTAGGTCGCGCACCAGCATGGAGAGCAGGTACGACCAGGTGGTCTGGGCGCTCTTGCGCTCCTTGGAGGCGATGCCGCCGCAGTAGGTGCGGTCCTTGGTGGCGTTGAGGTAGCCGCCCGAGAGCTCGGTCACGAAGTCGTAGAGCGCGCGGTAGGCCACGTTGAAGCGGTACTCGCCGTAGGCCTTGCTCACCGTGTCGTGCACCTCGCACATGTGCGCAAGGGTCAGGCGGTCGTAGGCCGTGAGCTCGTCGAGGGGCAGGCCGTCGGTCGCGAGGTCGAACTGGCCCTCGAGCTCGCCGAGCAGGAAGCGCAGGGTGTTGCGGATCTTGCGGTAGGCCTCGCCCACGCGGTCGAGGATCTGCGGGTCGCAGGGGACGTCGACCGAGGTGTCGACGGAGGCGACCCAGAGGCGCAGCACGTCAGCGCCACGCGTGGCGCATTCCTTGTTGGGGTCGATCACGTTGCCGAGGCTCTTGGACATCTTGCGGCCCTGGCCGTCGAGGGTGAAGCCCTGGGAGACCACGTTCTTGTAGGGGGCCTCGCCATAGGCGCCCACGCTCGTCATGAGGCTCGACATGAACCAGCCGCGGTGCTGGTCGGAGCCCTCGAGGTACATGTCGACCGGGAAGCCCAGGTAGTCGCGGTGACGGCAGACGGCGGTGTGGCTCACGCCGGAGTCCCACCACACGTCGAGGATGTCGCGGTCGGCCTTGAGGTTATGGCTGCCGCACGCGGGGCAGACGCAGGCCTCACCGAGGTAGCTCGCGGGATCGTCGGTGAACCAGTGGTCGGAGCCCTGCTCGCGGAAGAGCTTGATCGTGGCGTCGAGGGTGTCGTCGTTCATGACGGACTCGCCGCAGTCCTGGCAGGTGAAGGCCGGGATGGGCACGCCCCAGTTGCGCTGGCGCGAGACGCACCAGTCAGGGCGCTGCTCGACCATCGCGCCGATGCGGTTGATGGAATGCGCCGGATAGAAGCGCACCTTCTTGAGCTCGGAGAGCGCCTGCTTGCGCAGACCCGTCACGTCCATGGAGACGAACCACTGGCTCGTCGCGCGGAAGATGACCGGGTTCTTGCAGCGCCAGCAGTGCGGGTAGCTGTGGTTCATGTCCTCGTGGAGGATGAGGGTGCCACGCTCCTCGAGCCAGGCGATGATCTTCGGGTTGGCCTCGTTGACCTCAAGGCCGGAGAACGGGCCGCCCGTGCCCATGCCCTCGCCGCTGAAGAAGACGCCGTCGTCGTCGACGGGCATCACGACGGGCACGCCGAACTTCATGCCCGCAAGGTAGTCGTCCACGCCGTGGCCGGGGGCGGAGTGCACGATGCCCGTGCCGTCCTCGAGCGTGACGTAGTCAGCGTAGATGAACACGCCCTCTTCGCCCTGGTCGCCGAAGATGGGCTGCTTGTAGCGGTTGCCGGCGAGCGTTGTGCCGGTGGCGCGCCAAGGCTCGTCGCCCGCCATCACGAGCGCGGCATCCTCCCAGCCGAACTTCGTGGCGCACTTCTCCCACAGGGTCTCGCCGAAGATGTAGGCGCGTCCCTCGTGCGCGACGGCCACGTAGGAGGCCTCGGGGTGCAGGATCACGGCGTCGTCCGCGGGAAGCGTCCAGGGCGTGGTGGTCCAGATGGCCACGTCGAGCTTGCCCTCCCAGGCCTCGAGGCCCGCGGGGACGGTGGTCATCTCGAAGCGCACGAAGATGGCGGGGCTGACCTCGTCGCCGTACTCGATCTCGGCCTCGGCGAGGGCGGTGTGGCAGTGGCTGCACCAGTGCACCGGCTTGCGGCCGCGGTAGATGGCGCCCTTGTCAAAGATGGCCTTGAAGATCTCGACGTCGGTCGCGTCGTAGTCGTTGACGTAGGTGAGGTAGGGGTTGTCCCACTCGGCCAGGACGCCGAGGCGCTTGAAGCCCTGGCGCTGGGTGTCGACCTGCTCGACGGCCATCTTGCGGCAGAGCTCGCGGATCTTGGCGGTCGGCAGCTCGTTGAACTTGGCCGTGCCGAGCATCTCCTCGACCTTGTGCTCGATGGGCTGGCCGTGGCAGTCCCAGCCGGGGACGTAGGGCGTCTGGTAGCCGCGCATGGACCAGTAGCGGTTGATGATGTCCTTGGAGATCTTGTTCTGCGCGTGGCCGAGGTGGATCGGGCCGTTGGCGTACGGGGGGCCGTCGTGGAGGACGAACTTCTCGTGACCCTCGTTCTTCTTCAGCATCTGGCCGTAGACGTCGTTGTCCTCCCAGCTCTTGAGCCTCTCGGGCTCGTGCTGGGCGAGGCCGGCCCTCATGGGGAACCCGGTCTTGGGCAGGTTCATGGTCTGCTTGTACTTGTTAGCCACGCTCTCACCTCTCGTCGCGAGCATCAAAAAAGACGCCCGTCCCTCATGCTGGGACGAAGCGCCTTCGAAAACACTTCGCTTGTAACCACCCAGCGAGCGGATTGTCCGCCTTACTCGGCTGGCCTGTGTCGGCGGCCACTCCGGCGACGCCTACTTGCTTGCGCGTTCGGGCCGCAGCTCCGGGGTGATGTTCGCCGGGACGCTCCCGCGGGGCTCTCACCCTCCCCCGCTCGCTTTGGGTCGCGCTGCCCCGGGTACTGTCCCCTTCACAGCTTCGAGAAGGCATGATAGCACGAGAGGGACCCAAAGGCGCCGATGAGCGATATCATCAAGAGATGTGACGAGTGCGTGAATCTCGGCGACGAAATCCGCGCAACTTGGGTATCAGGAACACATTAGCCGCGCCCCTTTGGGGCCAAGCGCAAGGAGTGCAGCTCGATGCAGATGGACGACAAGAAGAAGCGTCAGTCGATGATCGTGTACGTCATCGTCGCGATCGTGGCCGCCTTCGCAATCAGGTCGGTGCTCTACCCCAGCCTCACCAGCGGGGCGATCGAGGAGGTCAGCTACAGCGACTTCCTCGGCAAGGTCGACTCGGGCGAGGTCAAGCAGGTGCAGCTCGACACCGGGGCGAGCCAGATCCGCTTCACCACCGGTGACGGGGACAGCAAGAAGACCTACAAGACGACGCAGTTCCCCAACGACGACGACCTGGTCAAGAAGCTCCAGGACAAGCACGTGGACTTCTCGGCCACGATCCCCGACCAGAACAGCAACCTCTGGCTCTACATGCTCATCTCGTACGGCATCCCCCTGCTGCTGATCTTCGGCGGCGGATGGCTGCTCAACCGGAGGCTGCGCAAGCAGATGGGCGACGACGCGCCCTCGATGAACTTCGGCGGCGGCTTCGGCATGGGCGGCGGCCTCGGCCGATCCAACGTGCGCGAGGTCAAGGGCAAGGAGACCGGCGTGACGTTCAAGGACGTCGCCGGCCAGGACGAGGCCAGGGAGTCGCTGGCCGAGATCGTGAGCTTCCTCGAGCATCCCGAGAAGTACGCCGCGATCGGCGCCAGGTGCCCGAGGGGCGCTCGTCTCGTCGGCCCGCCGGGCACCGGCAAGACCCTGCTCGCAAAGGCGGTCGCCGGCGAGGCGAACGTGCCCTTCTTCCAGATCTCGGGCTCCGAGTTCGTCGAGATGTTCGTCGGTCGTGGCGCCGCCAAGGTGCGCGACCTGTTCAAGCAGGCCAACGAGAAGGCGCCCTGCATCGTCTTCATCGACGAGATCGACACCATCGGCAAGAGGCGTGACACGTCGCTCAACACCAACGACGAGCGCGAGCAGACGCTCAACCAGCTGCTCACCGAGATGGACGGCTTCGACAACCACAAGGGCATCGTGGTTCTCGGCGCCACGAACCGACCCGAGTCGCTCGACGTGGCGCTGCTGCGCCCCGGCCGCTTCGACCGCCGCGTGCCGGTCGAGCTTCCCGACCTCGCGGGCCGCGAGTCGATCCTCAAGCTGCACGCCGGCGACGTGAAGATGG
>CACYAX010000117.1 GCA_902772435.1 uncultured Coriobacteriaceae bacterium
CAGGTAAGCTCGCGAATCTCAGCACCCATAGCTACTCCTCCTCGAGCTTGACGGTAATGGTCTTGATGGCATCGCGCTTGAGCAGGTCAGCCTTCTTGATGGTCACCTGCTCCATCTCGCCCGGCGCCATGACACGCTTCTTGCGGTGCTGCACGCGCTCGTCATCAAAGTAGACCGACACGTAGTGGTCGCGGTAGACGTTGCCCACGCGGAAGCGCACGGTGAGGTTGTCCCCCATGCGCTCGGGTGAGATGACGGAGGGCACGGTGTAGCGCACGCCGTCGGTTGCCACGACGTCGATGCCGCCGTCGGCGCGAACCGTCGCGCCACTCACGTAGCGGGCAGCAGACCTGCCCGCCGCCGCGGACTCCTCGGAGACGTAGTCCACGAGGTCGTGCACGTGCAGCACGTTGCCGCAGGCGAACACGCCGGGGATGCTCGTCTCGAGCGACTCGTTGACCACGGGGCCACGCGTGACGGGCGACAGCTTGACGCCCGCATCGCGGGAAAGCTCATTCTCAGGCAGCAGGCCCACCGAGAGGAGCAACGTGTCGCAGGGATAGGTGACCTCGGTGCCGGGGATGGGGCGCATGCGCTCGTCCACCTCGGCGATGGTCACGGCCTCCACGCGGTCCTTGCCCTCCACGCGCGTGACGGTGTGGCTGAGCAGCAGCGGGATGCCGAAGTCGTCGAGGCACTGCACGATGTTGCGCTTGAGGCCACCCGAATACGGCATGATCTCGGCGACGCAGGCAACGTGGGCGCCCTCGAAGGTCATGCGGCGCGCCATGATGAGGCCGATGTCACCGGAGCCGAGGATGACGACCTCGCGGCCGGGCATCTGGCCCTCGATGTTGACGAGGCGCTGGGCCGTACCTGCGGAGTAGACGCCCGCGGGGCGATAGCCCGGCGTGGCCAACGCGCCGCGCGGACGCTCGCGGCAGCCCATGGCCAAGATCACGGCCCCCGCCTCGATGTGGCGGATGCCCTCTTCGGCGGACACGGTGGTGACCACGCGCTCCGGCGAGATGTCGAGCACCATGGTGCCGAGGCGGCACTCGATGCCCAGCTCGCGCGCACGGTCGATGAAGCGAGACGCGTACTCGGGCCCGGTCAGCTCCTCCTTGAAGGTGTGGAGGCCGAAACCGTTGTGGATGCACTGGTTGAGGATGCCGCCGAGCTTGGTGTCGCGCTCGAGCACGAGCACGTCGGTCTCCCCTGCCTCGTAGGCGGCGATGGCCGCGGCGAGGCCGGCAGGTCCTCCACCCACGACGACGATGGCGCGGCGCTCAGTGACGTTGCTCATCACGCCTCACCTCCTTCCGCGGCCGCAGCAGGTGCGGCGATGCGGTCCTTGGGCGTGCCGACCACGAGCTCGGAGCCCGGTCCGCGCTTAGTGACCTCCTCGGGAGCCATGCCCAGCTCGCGCTCGAGGATCTCCATGATCTTGGGCGAGCAGAAGCCTCCCTGGCAGCGGCCCGCCGTGGCGAAGGTGCGGCGCTTGATGGCGTCGAGCGAGCGCGCCGCAGGCACGCGGTGGATGGCGGCGACGATCTCGGCCTCGGTCACGCGGCGGCAGCGGCAGATCACGTTGCCGTAGGCGGGATCCTGCTTGCAGAGCTCGTCCCATTCGTCATAGGAGAGGTCTGCGACGGCGGGGATGGCCTTGCGCGTGCCCTGCCAGTCGGCCTTCTCGGAAAGTGCGAGCTCGTCGCGAAGCATCCCGGCGAGCATGACGCCGATGGCGGGAGCGCTCGTGAGGCCAGGGCTCTCGATGGCGGCACAGTCATACAGGCCGTCAGCGCCCGGAATGGCGCCGATCATGAAGTCGTGCTTGGCCTGGTGCGCGCGCAGGCCCGCGAAGGTGGTGATGACCTCGCGCAGCGGCACGTTCTTCACCGTGAGCGAACTCTTGGAAGAGACCTCGGCCAGGCCCTCGGCCGTGGTGTCGGTACCCTCCTTGTTCTCGATGTCCTTGGCCGTGGGACCCACGATCAGGTTGCCGTGGACCGTCGGCGAGACGAGCACGCCCTTGCCCATGGCGGTGGGAAGCATGAACACGGTGTGCTTCACGTGGTTGGCCGCCGTGGTGTCGAGCAGGTAATACTCGCCCTTGCGCGGCACGATCGTGAGCTCGGCCACCGCCTCCGGCGTGGACGAGCAGGCGGCCATGAGGGCATGGATGTCATCGGCGTAGACGCCCGCCGCGTTGACGACGGCGCGGGTCGTGACGGTCTTGTCGCCCGCCGTGACGGCCCAAGCGTCCCCTTCCCGGACGATGGCGGTCACCGGCGCGTTGAAGACGAACTCCACGCCGTTTGCCGCCGCGTTCTCGGCCAGGGCGACCGTGAGGCCGAACGGGTCCACGATGCCGCCCGTGGGCGCCCAGAGCGCCGCCACGGCCTCGTCCGAGATGTTGGGCTCCATGGCGAGCAGCTCGTCGCGCTCAATGATGCGCAGGCCCTCCACGCCGTTCTTCTCGCCGCGCTTGAGGAGCGTGGTGAGGCCGTCGCGCGAATCCTCGCTCACGCAGACGACGAGCGAGCCGCACTGGTCGCAGCGGAACTCGAGGTCGCGGGCCAGTTCGTACATGAGGCGGTTGCCCTGCACGTTGAGCGTGCCCATGAGCGTGCCGGGTTCGGCGTCGAAGCCCGCGTGCACGATGGCCGAGTTGGCCTTGCTCGTGCCGCAGCAGACGTCCTCCTCACGCTCCACCACGCAGACGCGCGCATCGTAGCGTGAGAGCTCGCGGGCAACCGCGCAACCCGAGACTCCCGCCCCGATGATTACTACATCAAACATGTAATCGTCCCCCTCTCCTGCATAGGTACATTCCATGATAGCGCCCACAAACGCAGCGAACCGCCTTTGCGCGGGGCGGTTCGGTGACAGGAGAGGTATGTCGACGGTCTAGCGCAAGCAAGCTGTGCGCCGTCGCCTACGCGTTGGAAAGGCGCGCGACGAGCCGCGCGATGTCAGGACGGATCAGGAGCTCGAACTGGGACACGAGCGTCTCAGGCGTCTCGTGCATGCCGTCGTCAATCCAGCTGAGCACCGCGTCGGTCACGCCGGCGGCAAAGAACCTCGAGATGAACACCATGTCCCGCTCGGGAATCTCGATGGGGCCGAACTCCCTCGTGACCGCCTCGATCACGAGGTTTCCCACCTCGTCGCGCATATAGCGGTGCATGAGGCCGGAATCTATCGAGTGGCGCAGCTTGATGACGAGGTCGCGGTCGTCGATGAGGGTGTGCAGGATGACCGTCAAAGAATCCTGCCACTTCTCGGAGTCGTGCCCCCCCGGGAAGTGCCGCGGCAATGCGCGTGTTGATTGACCAATGGATGAGGTCGTAGACGTCGTGGAAATGGTAATAGAAGGTCTGCCGATTGACGCCGCAGTTGCGCGCGATGGCAGTGACCGTCACGTGGTCAAGGGGCTTTGTCGCAAGCAATGAGCGAAACGACTCATCAAGCGCCTGCTTGGTAAGATCTGATTTCGACACGGCATCACCTCATGTTGGACCTTTCTCTTGCTGTACCCCTTCGGCGCACAAACAGACATGAGGTTTTATACATTTGTTTGGCACTGTCTAAATCACTAACGCCATAGACACCCGCCGAGCGGAGGCTGCGGGCATTCGTCACAAACATGACGCGCAGCTTCCCGCACTACGGGCTCGTCCTCGCCCGCAAAGGGCACAAAGGGTTACGATGGATGCGTTTCCGACCAAGAAGAGGCACCCATGTCACCTGAACTCCTCCTCGGACTCCTCATCCCCCTCGCGGGCACCACCCTCGGCTCTGCGTGCGTCTTTTTCATGAAGGACAAGCTCTCGCCCCTGGTGGAGAAGTCGCTCGCGGGCTTTGCCGCGGGCGTCATGGTCGCGGCCTCCATCTGGAGCCTGCTCCAGCCCGCCATGGACGAATCGGCGGCCCTGGGCAAGCTCGCCTTCGTGCCCGCCGTCGTCGGCTTCTGGGCTGGCACGCTCTTCCTGCTCCTGCTCGACGAGGTCATACCCCACCTGCACGCGCTGGAAGGCGAAGGACACATGGAGGGCCCGCAGACGCGCCTCGCGCGCACGACGCTCATGGTGCTGGCCGTGACGCTCCACAACATCCCCGAGGGCATGGCGGTCGGCGTGGTGTTCGCGGGGTGGCTCACGGGTTCGTCGACCATCTCGTTCACCGGGGCTCTGGCACTGGCGCTCGGCATCGCCATCCAGAACTTCCCCGAAGGGGCGATCATCTCCATGCCGCTGCGCGCGGAAGGCGCGAGCAAGTGCAGGGCGTTTCTGGACGGCTTCGCCTCAGGCATCGTGGAGCCCATCGGGGCGCTGCTGACCATCGCCTTCGCGCAACACGTGGTGCCCCTGCTCCCCTACCTGCTGAGCTTTGCCGCGGGAGCCATGATGTATGTGGTGGTCGAGGAGCTCGTGCCCGAGATGGGCGACGAGGGGCACAGCAACGCCGGCGTCCTCGCGTTCGCGCTGGGGTTCACGGTGATGATGGCGCTCGACGTGGCGCTGGGATAGGAGCCGCGCCAGGCCGTACCACGCGCAGGGCCACACCCTTCGAAGCGCTCCCCTAGAGCCCGAGGCCGCGCGCGATGCGGGTGATGAAGTCGTGCGCGTTCGACACGATGGTCGTCACCGAGAGGCTGCCGCGGTCCACCAGCTTGTTGACCGCGAACTCGGTCGCGTCGACCGCGTAGAAGAAGACCGGGCGCACCGAGCCGTCGGCCTCCACGTGGTACGAGGGCGCCATGTTGCCCGTGGCGATGGAATGCAGCATCGTGGCCATGCAAACGATGGTCGTGGCGTTCTTGATGAGCTCGTGCATCGCGTTCTGCGCGTCATAGGCATCGCCGATGACCTCGGGCAACGGGCCATCGTCGCGGATCGAGCCCGCCAGGACGTACGGGACGTTCCTGCGCTCGAGCGCGCACATGATGCCGTCGTCGAGGCTGTGGTCGGCGATGAACTGCCTGATGGAGCCTGAGCGCCGCACCTCGTTGATCACGTCCATGTGGTTGCAGTGGCCACCGGGCTGCGAGACCTGCGTGTAGATGTCCTGGCCGAGTGCCGTGTGCAGAAAGGCGCCCTCCAGGTCGTGCGTGGCGAGGGCGTTGCCGCCCATGAGCCCGTGGGCATAGCCCGCGTCGATGACCGCGCTCATCGCGTCGCGCGCCGCGGCGTCGAAGGTGAAGGCGGGGCCCGCCACCCACAGGATGTTGCCGTGCGTGCGCTCGTGGTTCAACAGGTCGATGAGCTGGTCATAGTCGCGCGCATAGGAAGTCTCGCGGCTCCTGCCCTGACGGAAGGCGAACTGCTCCTTCACGACCTCGCCCGAAGGCGCGAAGCCGTCAGACCAGACGAGGATGCCCTCCTCGCCGCGTTCGGTCCTGCCCACCGCCACGAGGTCCCCGACCCGCAGGTCGCGGCCGGGCACGACCTCGAGCGCGCCCGCAGGCGTGAGCACCACGCAGTCGTCCATCATCATGTCGCGCGCGAGCCGCCACTCCCCCGCGACCTTGAAGTACTCGGGGTGCATCGAGGTGCTGTGAAAGCCACGCGGCGCCACGCCGTCCTTGTCGACGGCAACCCACTGGGCATCAGGCGCATCGACGAACTCCGGCAAGGAGAAGTCGGGCTCGCGATATCGTGGCATCAGGAACGGCATGGAATCCCCCCGCAGCTTGGATGGTCTTAGAAGGTTAGAATACAGATTACGGCAAATGGCGTCCCCCGTGGGCGCAGATAATGCAATTACGCAACGCCACGACGCCGTTCGGCCCTGTTGTCGCAGCATGCGCAGACGCGCCAGCCCCGCGTGATAAACACTCATGCAAGATTAATCTTCGCTCCCACAACGATTAATCTTGGGTTGGCATCATAGCAAGTGTCAAAGGGCACATGCCGGGCACAACCCGAAAGGATGCGGATCATGGACAGGCTGGAGAAAGTCGAACTCGTGCGCGAGAAGTGCGGCGTGAGCTATGAGGAGGCGCGCGACGCCCTCGAGGCCTGCGGCTATGACGTGCTCGACGCGATCGTGAAGCTCGAGCGCGAGGGCAAGACGGCGGCCCAGACCGCGCGCTATGCCACCGAGAGCGAGCGCCGCCACGAGGTTTCCCCCGCGATGCAGGTCGCCCAGAAGCAATACGAGGAACAGAGCCGCAAGACCAAGTTCGGCGAGCTGTGGGAGGCGTTCTGGAAGCAGGTCAAGCGCTTCATCCGCGCGACGCTTGACATGACCTTCGTGGCCGAGCGCGAGGGCGAGCGCGTCGTGGGGATCCCCGTGCTCTTCATGATCCTCGGCATCTTCCTCTGGGGCGCCACCATCTGGCTGCTCATCATCGGCCTCTTCTTCGGGTTCAAGTACCACATCGAGGGCGCGAACCCCTTCACGGTCGACGTCAACGACGCGATGGACAAGGTGGCGGACGCGGCCGAGAACCTCAAGCGCGACTTCACG
>CACYAX010000118.1 GCA_902772435.1 uncultured Coriobacteriaceae bacterium
GGCCGTATAGGTGCCCAGGTCGGTCTTCCAGTCGTAGATGAGGTCGAAGACGAGCGGACTGCGGTCGGAGAACACGTCGCGGCCCGGCAGCAGGCGCGAGTCGAACTCGATGCCGAAGAGGTTCATGAGCGTGGGGAGGATGTCGAGGCTCGAGGTGGGCTCGTCAACCACGATGGGGTCCTCGTCCTCAAGCGAGCCGCTCCAGATGATGAGGCGGTTGTGGTCGCGCTGGAAGGAGGTCTGCACGCTGTAGCCGTAGAGCTCGGAGAGATAGGGGAGGTAGCCCAAGGAAGCATCGCCATCGAGTCCGTAGGGGAAATGGTCGGCTGCGATCACGATGGCCGTCCGGTCGGCGATGCCCTTCTCCTCGAGCTGCCCGATGAGGTATTCCATGGCGCGGTCAAGGTCGACGTTGCAGGCGAGGTAGGCACGCACGGTCTCGGAGTAGGGCAGGTCAAAGGCTTCGACGGTGTCTTTCCACTTGATGGACATGTCGTTGTTGTCATAGGAATAGAGGCTGTGGCCCGACACGGACATGTAGTACACGTTGAAGGGGGAGGAGTCCCCGTAGATGTTGTCGAAGGTGCCCTTGATCATCTCGAGATCGCTCTCCGGCCACTGCCACTCGACGTACTCCTCCATGCCGTTGCCGTAGCCCATGAACCCGTTGTTGTAGCCGATTGAGTTGTGGGTGATGTGCCGCTCATAGTAGGTGTAGTCGTTGTTGTGGAAGGCCCAGCCGTTGTACCCGAGGGCGTTGAGGGCCCAGCCCATGGTCATCTCGTTGTTGTGCGTGGCCGTGTCCTGGAACGAGGCACCACCGTCGCTGGGGAGCATGCCGAAGAGGTTCTGGTACTCCCCGCCCGTGGTGCCGGCGCTGGCGGGCTGGTAGTAGTCGAGGAACTGTATGCCTTTGTTAGCCATGCGGTAGAGGGTGGGCGTGACGTCCTGGCGTATCGCCTCGGCGGAGAACGCCTCGGCCGAGATGAAGATGAGGTTGTAGCCCTTGAAGCGACCGGTCATTTCGTTTTTGGAGCTGGCGGTCTGCGAGGCGACGTATTGGTCGAGGGATGCCCAGGTGCCGTCGGTGGTCTCGGCCAGCGCGGCGAAGTCGATGTCGAGCTTGTTCTTGCCGTAGTTGATGCTCGTCTTGCTTGTGCTCGTCGTCTGCGCGGCGTGTTCCAGGGTGGCATCGGTATCGAAGCTGTAGCTCTGCTTGCTCCCGAAGAGGTTCTTCGACACCTCCTTGCGCAGGCTCACGAGCAGGCCGAAGTTCTCGACGGAGGTCTGGAAGTTGTAGCGCTCGTTGTAGGTGAGGCCATAGGAGCCTGACGCGAACACGAGGAGGAGCGCGAGCAGGTGCGCTGCCAGGGCGGTGACGATGGCGGAGATACCCTGCTTGACGTTCATGCGCTTGGAATCGACCCGGTGCGTGAAGAGCACGGCCGCGACGAGGGCGGGAGCCAGGAAGAGCACGACCATGAGGATACCGACCGGGTTGAAGATGAGCGCGGCGATGTGGTCGCCGAACTGGCCGCCCGCATGCCCCGCACCGCCCGTGATGGTGATGAGGTCGTAGTAGACCTTGAACTGGCGGTAGACGAAGTACTCCACGCCGAAAGCCACGGCCAAAAGGGCCAGCAGGGCAACGCGCACGATGTGGTTGACCTTGGGCTCCTTGGCAAGCGAGGTGAGCAGGAAGAGGAGCTGCCCCACCACGATGGAGAAGAGGGCGATGAAGATGACGGAGGGGAAGAACCCGCCCGTCGTGCCGCCCTTGAACACGAGCTCGAGGAAGAAGATGGCGAGGGGCAGCGTCTTCTGCGCCTGGGCGAAGAGGGGTTGCTTGGCGGGACCGTGCGCACGTCCGGATTCGGGCGCGTTGCCGCGCCGCTTGCGCTGATGCTCGCGCTCCTCGTGCGGCACGTCCCCTTGGACGCTCTGGCGCGTCAGGAGGTTCTTGATGGTCTGGAAGGCACTCGTGGACTGCGCGTCAGAGAGGCTCTCGTACGATGCCGAGGGAATGTCCTCCTCGTGGACGCAGCGACGCGATGACGAGCGCCGTTCGGACGCCGCATCCTTCCTGCTCGACGAGCTGCGGCGCGAGGAGCTGCGGCGCGCGGTTGGCGTGCGATGCGTCGTGTCTACGGGAAGAGATCCCGTGGCTTGGCCAGAAGCAAGGCTGGCATACGCATCCTGGGAGCCTTGCGCATGCGTGTCATAGTAGAGATCGGTGTCATAGCGCTCGTCATAGCGAAGCCCGGCGTCGCGCTCATACGCCTCGGCATGCTCCAAGAGGGCCCTCTCTGAGATCTCAAGGTCTTCCGTGCTCTCGAGGCTGGGGAGTCCGTCGAGCGAACCGGTTTTTCTTCTCTTGGGGTTTTGGCTCAATGGGGTACCTTTCAACTGCGGTTACCTCGTAATGATACTCCTAAAATCCGAATTCTCAGAGTCCGTCGCGTAAGTGTTACGTACCTGAATGTCGCGCGCCCCTTCCTCAGGTATCATGAAGAGCCATTATTCGGCTTCAAGAGGAGTGAGAGGGCTGCATGCAGAAGCTGTTCGCGAGTGATTATGACGGTACGTTGCACATCTGGGACCGTCCTGGGCCCATGGTCAGCGATGCGGATACCGAGGCGATCCTCGCGTTCCAAGCAGCTGGCGGGCTGTTCGGCGTGTGTACGGGTCGTCCGCTCTTTGGCCTCACGCACCAGATTGACGGCCACCTTGGCTTCGACTTCGATTTCTACATCGCCCAGACGGGCGCGAAGGTGTACGACCGCGACCGCAACCTCATCCATTCTGCCGACGTGCCGCGCGAGGTGGTGCACGAGCTCTACCATCGCTATGCGCATCGGGCCCGGCCGAGCTTTGCCGGCATCAAGGGCCTGGTCATTGCTGACGGGGACTATTGGGCGATTGGCGAGGGCATGGATCTGTCGGGACTCGGCGAGTGGGCTGTGGGCCTGCGCGTGGCGCGCACCCTCGACGAGGTCGCGGGCACGGTGAGCGGTTTTGCCATGGAGACCGTGACCACCGAAGAAGCGGCCGAGATGGTCGAAGAGATCAATGCCGAGTACGGCGACGTGGCTTTGGCCTTCCAGAACCTCGACAGCTTCGACGTGTTCGCCGCGGGCGCCACGAAGGGCGCGGGCCTGCGCTTTGCGGCCGACTTTTTTGGTGCCACCCTCACGGCGGGCATCGGCGACTCGTTCAACGACCTGCCGCTCATCGAGGCGGCTGACGTGGGCTATAGCTTCAACGCATGTGTGCCTGAGATGCAGGCTGCCGCGGACGTGCTGGTCGACAGCGCCGCCGAAGCCATCGCGGACTTCATCCGTCGCTAGGGTGGTACAAAGGGGATACTCCCTTGTGTACTACGCGCTGTACGGGGAGTCGCTTGCCGTGGCACAGATCCAAAGGTGGTTCCGATGGAGCTTTCGTACATAATCTCGCCCGCCAAGAAGATGAACGTGGTGGAGGGCCCGCCCTACGTGGAGGCGCTGCCCCGTTTCATGGCGCGCACCGCGCAGATCGTGGACACCCTGCAGGCCATGGGCTACGACGAGCTCAAGGCGCTCTGGCGCTGCGGCGACGCCCTTGCGCGCCTCAACTACGAGCGCCTCTCTGGCATGGACGTGGAGCGCGACCTCACGGCGGCGGTCATCGCCTATGAGGGCATCCAGTACCAGCACCTCGCGGCGGGCGTGCTCGACGAGGCGAGCCTTGCGTGGCTGCAGGGCCACCTGCGCATCCTCTCGGGCCTCTACGGGGTCGTGCGCCCCTTCGACGGCGTGGTGCCCTATCGCCTCGAGATGGGGGCCAAGCTCTCCGTTGGCGGCAGCCGTGACCTCTATGACTACTGGGGCTCCGCGCTCTATGACGCGCTGGCGCAGGAGTGCGACCTCATCGTCAACCTTGCCAGCGTGGAGTACGCGAAAGCGGTCACCAGGTGGGTGCGCCCGGACGGTCCGCAGGTGCTGACCTGCCTCTTTGGCAGTGTGGCGGCAAGCGGGCGTTTCGTGCAGCGTGCGACGGAGGCCAAGGCAGCGCGGGGCACCTTCGTGCGCTGGTGTGCCGAGCGGGGAGTGGCGGACACGGCGGAGCTGCGCTCCTTCTGCGAGCGTGGCTACGTGCTGGACGAGGGTCGCTCTTCCGAAGACGAGCTCGTGTTCGTGCAGGCAGGCAACTAGCTTTTACGCGATGAGACCAAGGGGTGCAGGATGCTGAACGTGGTGCTCGTCGAGCCGGAGATTCCGGCCAACACGGGAAACATAGGCCGTACCTGCGTGCTCACGGGTGCGCGACTGCACCTGGTGGGCCCGCTCGGCTTCTCGCTTGACGACCAGGCCGTCCGCCGTGCGGGCCTTGCTTACTGGCAGAGCCTCGACCTGCGAGAATACGCGAGCTGGCAGGACTTTCTCGCGCAGAACCCGCATGCCATGCAGGCGTTTGCGGCCGGGGAGCCGCCCGCTGACGCTCCCCAGGTGCACCTGCTCACCAAGGCGGGGGAGCGCGTCTTCACCGAGGCCACCTACCACGATGGCGACTACCTCGTCTTCGGCAAGGAGAGCAGTGGTCTTGACCGGGCGCTGCTCGATGCGCACCCCAGCCTTTGCGAGCGGATCCCGATGCTGGACGACGACGTGCTCGTGAACGAGGACAGCTGGCACGAGCAGTTCGCCGCGAAGCACGGCGAGCTTGCGCGTGACATCTGCGGCAACTTCGTCGACGAGCGCCAGGGCCGCGTGACCTCGCTCAACCTCTCGAACGCGGCAGCGATCGTGATCTACGAGGCACTCCGACAGCTCGACTACCCGGGTATGTAGGGTTTTGCAACAGGTTACGCGCGCTCGGCCAGCAGCTTCTCGACCGTCTCCACGCCCTCGTAGACGAGGCCGTCGCAGTTCTCGTGGCGCTCGATGCCGTGCTCGGCGGCAAGGCGGAGCAGGTCGCGACAGTCGGTGCAGCCCTCGTGGCGCTCGCTGAACTCCTTGATCGCGGCCTGCGTGCTCTCCGGGCTGCTCAGGTCGAGCAGGCCCATGGCCATGAGCGTGCCCGTGAGGGCCCCGCAGACGCGGCCCGAGCGCATGCCGCCGCCAAAGCTCTCGCCGATCTTGTATGCCAGCTCCTCGTTGAGGCCTGCCTCCGCGGCAAAGGGCACGAGCACGCCTTGGGCGCAGTTGTAGTGACGGTCAGGGTCGTGGCGGAGTTCCCTCGCGCGGTCGACATGGCTGCTCATGATGCTCTCCTTAGGCTGCGCGCACCCATCCCCAAGGCGGCGCGCATCGGTTGGCTACGCTTCCATGCTAGCACGCAGGGCCGTCATCAGAGGGTGCGTTCCACAGATGCGCAGGCCCGTTCGAGCAGGTCGTAGAGCTGCGAGGCCTCCTCGCTCGTCAGGTCTGACGCGAGTTGCCGCTCGTGGGCCTCGGTGAGGCCGCGGCAGGCCTCGCAGAGTTCGACTCCTTCGGGAGTGAGGCTCACCATGCGTGCCCGTGTGTCGTCAGGGCTTTCGCCGGTGGCTACGAGGCCCTTCTTCTCGAGGCGCGAGACGATGCCCCACACGGTTGACTGCGCGATGTCAAGGCACGCTTCAAGCTGTTTGAACGAGAGCCGCTCGGCATCGCCCTCATGCAGCTCCATGAGGACGTGTGCCTGCGCGAGCGTTATCCCATAGGGACGCAGGTCGCGGTTGGCTTGGCGCTCGAGGGCCTCCTTGAGCCGCCGCACGATCCTGCCGACGTGCCGTTCGTCGTGTACCATTTGCCGCATTCCCCATCAACTTTGGTTTGTTGTAAAACGTCTGCAGATAGACTGGTCTCATATGTACTGGGTATCAATCTATATCATGCTATTAATATCATACTATTAATGTGCGAAAGGAGGAAGATGGACATCGTACGCAAGCTCCTTTCCGAGCTCAGACAGTACAAGCTCCCTGCCGTGCTGGCCCCGGTGTTCACGCTGGCTGCCGTGGGGCTCGAGGTGCTCATCCCCTTCGTCATGGCGCTGCTCATTGACGAGGGCATCGCGGTGGGGGACATGGGCCAGGTCATGAAGTGGGGCCTCATCATGCTCCTGTGCGCAGCGCTTGCCCTGCTCGTGGGCTCGTGCTCGGGCATCTTCGGTTCGGAGGCGGCGACGGGCCTGGCGTCAAACCTGCGCGACGCGCTCTTCGAGAAGGTGCAGACCTACTCGTTCTCCAACATCGACAAGTTCAGCACCGCGGGCCTCGTCACGCGCATGACGACCGACGTCACCAACGTGCAGAACGCCTTCCAGATGACGCTCATCATCGCCACGCGTGCCCCCATCACGCTCATCGCGTCGCTCGCGATGTGCATCATCATCAGCCCGAGCCTCTCCTCCGTCTTCTTCGTGGCCATGGTGGTCCGCGGCGTGGCGCTCTTCTCCATCATGTTCAAGACCATGCCGCTCTTCGGCCACGTCTTC
>CACYAX010000119.1 GCA_902772435.1 uncultured Coriobacteriaceae bacterium
AGGAGGGCACCTACACCGCCTTCATGGACGGCTCCTACATCACCTCCTCGGCCGTCGCGCAGTCCTCCAACGCGCTCGATGGCTACTATGCCGTCAACGTCAACCTCAACTCCGAGGGCACCAAGATCTTCGCCGACGTCACGAAGGAGCTCTATCCCACACACGGCCAGATCGCCATCGTGCTCGACGGCGTGGTCAACTCCGCGCCGGCCGTGCAGAGCGAGATCACGGGCGGCGAGGTGTCCATCACGGGCAACTTCACGCTCGACGAGGCGAAGGCCCTGAAGACCGTGCTCGACTCCGGCTCCCTGCCCGTCACGCTGAGCTACTCCGAGAGCCGCGTGGTCGGTCCGACCCTGGGCCAGGACTCGCTGCACCAGGGCGTCGTTGCCATCGCCATCGGCGTCGTGGTGGTCGTGGCCTACCTGTTCTTCTTCTATCAGGGCCTCGGCCTGCTGACGCTCGGCTCGCTCGCCGTCTTCGGCATCCTCTACCTCGGTCTTCTGGCCCTGCTCTCGCGCTTCGGCGCCTTCGCGCTCACGCTTCCGGGCCTCGCGGGCATCGTGCTCACCACGGGCTCCGCGGCCGACTCCTCGATCCTCGTGCTCGAGCGTTTCCGCGAGGAGATCCGCATGGGCCGCACCGTGCGCAACGCCTCCGTCTCCGGTGCCAAGCATGGCATCTCCACGTCGCTTGACGCCGACGCCGTGCAGCTCGTGACCGCCCTCGCGCTCTTCTTCATGGCCGTGGGCCCCGTCAAGGGCTTCGGCCTCACCACGGCCCTCGGCATCCTCTGCGACCTCGCCACCATGTTCCTCTTCAAGGGCCCGATGCTCCGCCTGCTCGGCCGTGGCACCATCCAGGCCCACCCGAAGTTCTGGGGCATCTCCTCCGAGCTTGCCGAAGCGGCCGAGCTCGAACAGTCGGACACCGCGCCACGTGCGCGCAAGCAGAAGGGGGGTGTGGCACATGCGTAACCACTTCTCCTTCGAGATTCCCTTCATGCGCTACCGCAAGGTGTTCCTCACCGTATCCGCCATCATGACCGTCCTCGCCCTTGCCGGCATCGCCGTCCGCGGCCTCACCTTCGGCATCGAGTTCCAGGGCGGTACCGAGATCGACTTCAACGACACGGGCGAGGTCACCATCGAGCAGATGCGCGACGCCCTCGTCGACGCGGGTGAGAGCGACCCGACCGTGCAGACAACCACGTCTGCTGACGGCGAGAACGGCTTCATCGTCCGTTCTGACACCACCGACCCGACCGAGGCCAACGCGCACGCCTCCGCCGTCGCCACCGCGCTCAGCCTCCCCAGCGAGAGCTACAACGTGACCACCATCGGCCCGGACTGGGGCGCTGACGTCACGAAGTCCTCGCTCATGGCGTTCGCCCTGGCCATCGTGCTCATCATCGCCTACGTCTCCATCCGCTACGAGTTCAAGATGTCCATCACGGCCGTGATCGCGCTCATCCACGACATGGTCATCATCCTGGGCATCTACGCCTGGACGCAGATCCCCGTCACGCCCAACGTGGTCGCGGCCCTGCTGTCCACCATGGGCTTCTCGCTGTACGACACGGTCGTCGAGTTCGACCGTACCAACGACAACGCCAAGACCCTCAAGGACGGCATCCACCGCACCTACTACGACATCTGCAACTTCTCCATCAACGAGGTCGTGGTGCGCTCCATCAACACCACCATCACCACGCTCGTGCCCGAGCTGGCCATGTACTTCTTCGGCGGCGCGACCCTCAAGGACTTCGCCTTCGCCATGATCCTGGGCGAGCTGCTGGGCACCTACTCGAGCTACGGCGTCGCCACGCCGCTGCTCGCCATGTGGAAGACGCGTGAGCCTAAGTGGGCCAAGCTCGAGGCTCGTTTTGGTGCGGGGGCTGGTGATCCGGTACCGGCCGACGGTAAGGCGGCGTAGGCCATGGCAGGGCTTCTCGACAGCAAACGCTGGGAGGTCCTGTCCACCGACGAACAAGCTGAACGTGAGCTTGTGCGTACGCTTGGCGTGACTCCATTGGTAGCCCGTGTCCTCGTGGCACGGGGCTACCGCGAGGTCGCGGCGGCTTCGCGATTCCTTACCCCTTCCTTGGAACGGGACTGGGCAGACCCCCTAGACATCCCCGGCATGCTCGAAGCGGCTGACCGCGTCGAGCTGGCGCTCGCCCGAGGCGAGCGCATTGCCGTTTTCGGCGACTTCGACGTCGACGGCATGACGGCGACCTGCCTGCTCACGCTCGGCCTGAGGCGGCTCGGCGGCGAGGTGTACCCCTATATCCCGCATCGCTTCGGCGAGGGCTACGGGCTTTCCCGCGAGGCGCTCACGCGCGTCAAGGAGGGCTGCGACCCGTCGCTCATCATCACGGTGGACAACGGCATCGCCGCGGGCGAAGAGGTGAAGTGGCTCCTCGCACGGGGAGTCGACGTGGTCATCACCGACCATCACGAGCCCGGGACGCTCGTCCCCGAAGGCATCCCCGTGACCGACCCCAAGCTCTCCGAGACCTGCTACTCGCGCGAGCTCGCGGGTGCCGGTGTCGCGCTCAAGCTCGTCTGCGAGCTGGGCCGCCGCCTGGGCCAGCCCGACCTGTGGCGCGAATACACGGAGGTGGCCACTCTGGGGACCATCTCCGACATGATGCTGCTCGAGGGCGAGAACCGCGCCCTCGTGACCGACGGCATGGAGCGCATGCGCCACACCGACCGTCCGGGCATCGTCGCGCTCGCGGCCACCGCGGGCGTCGACCTTAACACGCTCAGCGCCGACGAGCTGCCGTTCTCGCTCGTGCCCCGCCTCAACGCCGCGGGCCGCATGGGCACCACCGACATCGCCTTCGACCTGCTCATGGCCGACAACCCCGCCGACGCGCAGGTCCTTGCGGCACGCTTGGAGCAGGTGAACACCGACCGCCGCGACACCGAGTCGGCCCTGGCCGACGAGGCGCTCGCCAAGGTCGCTGCCACCTACCGGGGAGAGCGCGTGGTCATCGCCTATGGCGAGGGCTGGCACGAGGGCGTGAAGGGCATCGTGGCGAGCCGCCTCGTGAGCCGCTACCACGTCCCGTGCATCCTCTTCTCCGTGAGCGACGGCGTGGCCCATGGCTCGGGCCGTTCCGTCGGCAGCGTCGACCTCTTCCACGCGGTCGAGGAATGCTCCGACCTGCTCGTGCGCTTCGGTGGCCATGCGGGCGCCGTGGGCGTCACCTGCGAGGAGGAGAACCTCGAGCCCCTGCGCGAGCGCCTCATCAAGATCATGTCCGCGCTTCCTGCCGAGGAGTTCGAGCAGAAGGGCGAGATTGCCGCCATCGTCTCGCTGAACGAGCTGACCTGTGCGGGCATCGGTGCCCTCGACGTGCTGCAGCCCTTTGGCCAGGGCAACAAGAAGCCGCTCTTCGGCGTGCGCGGCGTGTGCATGCGCAACCGCGCCAAAGTGGGAGGGGCGGGCAACCACCTGCGCTTCATCGCGACCGACGGGAGCAATTCCGTCGCCTCCATCATGTTCAGGACGCCTGACATCGACCGCGCCGTGATGTGCGAGGAGGCGGTCGACCTCGTGTTCGACGCCGTCAACGAGACCTGGCAGGGCCGCACCAAGCCCAAGCTCATGGTGCGCGACATCATCTACCACGTCGCGGACGAGCCCGTCGAGGAGGCGGCTCCCCAACAGCAGGCCGCCGACTTCGTCGAGGAGCTCTTCGCCCATGCCGAGGAGACCCTGCGCCGAGGCGACTACGCCCATATCGCTGAGGCGGCCAACTTCTTCACGAAGGCCGTCGGCGTCACGTTCGCGGGCAGGCAGGCCGTCGTCGCCAAGCTCGCGCCGGGCGAGGAGCTCGTGGTGCGCCGCGTGCCCGACAACCCAGCCGACGAGAATGCCGTCGGCCTCTTCACCACCTCGGGCGAGCAGGTGGGCTACTTGAGGCGCCAGATCGCCCTCGAGCTCGCCCCGCTCATGGACGCGGGCACGGCCCACTATGTCGCGCGCGTCAGCGAGGTGACGGGCGGCTCCGACGGCCGCTCGCTCGGCGTGAACGTCGAGCTTACCCGCACCGACCTGGGGCGCAACGGCGAGACCGTCGACCAGAAGGCGGCGCGGGAGCTGCGCGAGAGCCTTTCCAAGCTGTCTCCCGCCGCGCTTACCGAGGCACTCCGGGCGGCAATGATCGGCGAGCACGCCCTGCTGCCTGCCCAGCAGGCGGCCCTCGACCAGCTCGCCCAGGGGCGCTCCACGCTTGCCGTCATGGCGACGGGTCGTGGCAAGTCGCTCATCTTCCACGTGCATGCCGCGCGCGTCGCGCTCCACGACCACAAGGCGAGCGTCTTCGTCTACCCGCTGCGCGCCCTCGTCTCCGACCAGGCCTTCCATCTCGCGGAGAGCTTCGAGCGCCTGGGCATGAGCGTGCGCGTGCTCACGGGCGAGACCACGCCCGACGACCGTGGCGAGGTCTTTGCCGCCCTCGCCTCGGGCGCCCTCGACGTGGTCCTCACGACGCCCGAGTTCCTGGCCATCCACGCCGACCGCTTCGCCCAAGGCGGGAGGGTGGGCTTCGTCGTGATCGACGAGGCGCACCACGCCGGCACGGCGAAGGGCGGCAACCGCAGCTCCTACATGGAGCTGCCCCGCGTGCTCGCCGCGCTGGGCTCCCCGACGGCCCTGGCCGTGACCGCGACGGCCTCCGACGAGGTCGCCCGCGAGATCTGCCGCCTGCTCTCCATCCACCCCGACGCGGTGGTGATCGACCGCTCCGTCCGCGCGAACCTCGCCATCCGTGACCAGCGCGAGCTGCGCGACCGTGACGTCGCGCTCGTGACGACGGTCGCCACGGGCGAGAAGTGCGTGGTCTACGTCAATTCGCGCGAGCAGTCCATCTCGCTTGCGCGGATGCTGCGCCGCTCCATCCCCGAGCTGGCACAGCGTATCGCGTTCTATAACGCAGGCCTCACGCGCGAGGACCGCGCCCGCGTCGAGGAGGCGTTCCGTGCGGGCGAGCTCTGCTGCATCGTCTCCACCAGCGCCTTCGGCGAGGGGGTCAACCTCCCTGACATCCGCCGCGTGGTGCTGTACCACATGCCCTTCGGCCGCGTGGAGTTCAACCAGATGAGCGGCAGGGCAGGTCGCGACGGCAGGCCCTCCGAGGTCGTCCTGCTCTTCGGGGCGCGCGACGCCCGCATCAACGAGCGCGTCATCGCGTCCTCGGCGCCCGGCCGTCCCGAGCTGGTGACCCTGTACCGCACCCTGCGTTCGCTCGCGCAGCGGGCCCTCGAGGCAGGGGAGTCGTCCCTGCACATGACCAACGCCGACATCGCGAGCGCCACCATCGACGTGGACTTCCGCTCGACGATAGATGACACGGCCGTTTCCTGCGGCGTCTCGGTCTTCAGGGAGCTGGGCTTCTTGTCCACGACCGGCTATGGCGTCGCGCGGCAGATCACGATGGTCGCCTCGCCGCCCCGGGTCGACCTTGACGAATCTATCCGCTTTGCCGAGGGACAGCGTTCCCGCGAGGAGTTCTCGGCGTTTCGCGACTGGGCGCTCGAGGCGCCCGCCGACGAGATGCTCGCCAGCGTCAACCGTCCGATTACCCCCAGCTTCGGCCGGGTCGTAGACGAGTGAGAGGAGGCTTGCCATGGGCGTGATCACCCCCGCACCCAAACCCGAGAAGAAGAGTCTCGCCCCAGCTGCCGACAACTACCGCGTGCTCAAGAGCACGTGTGCCGAGTACCTGGGGCCTGACGAGGTCACCAAGGTCGAGGAGGCCTACGCCTTCGCGCGCGAGTTCCACCGCAACCAGCGCCGTCGCTCGGGCGAGCCCTACATCAACCACCCCGTCGAGGTGGCGCTCATCCTCGCGAGCGACCTCCACATGGACGAGGACACCATCTGCGCGGCCATCCTGCACGACACGGTGGAGGACACGGACGCCACGCTCAAGGACCTCTCGGAGCGCTTCGGCCCGACCGTGGCCGAGCTCGTGGACGGCGTGACCAAGCTCACGCAGGTGCAGGTATCGTCCATGAACGAGAAGCAGGCCCTCAACCTGCGCAAGCTCTTCCTCGCCATGTCGCGTGACATCCGCGTGGTCATCATCAAGATCGCTGACCGCCTGCACAACATGCGCACGCTCGCGGCCCTGCCGCCCCAGAAGCGCATCTACAAGTCGCGCGAGACCATGGAGGTCTACGCGCCGCTCGCTGACCGCCTGGGCATCTCGTCGGTCAAGTGGGAGCTCGAGGACCTCGCGTTCTTCTTCCTCTATCCCGAGGAGTACGAGCGCGTGGCGCGCATGGTCCAGGACAGCCGCGCCCAGCGCGAGCAGGACACTGCCGAGGCCATCAAGACCCTCGACGACGAGCTCGTGAGCGTGGGGCTGTCTGACTACCAGATCAAGGGACGCCCCAAGCACCTCTGGTCCATCTACCAGAAGATGACCCGCAAGG
>CACYAX010000120.1 GCA_902772435.1 uncultured Coriobacteriaceae bacterium
ACTTCACCATCGGGACGCCGATGTAGGCGTCGGCGCGGCCGGAAGCCACGCATGTCCAATCAACGCCGACGTGGTACGCCTGTGGTGGGCCATGGGCGAGAACCTGTTCGACGCCAGCGCGTGGCCGTACGCGTCGACCGTTTACTCGGTCCCGTGGCCCAGCCCGTGGCCCACGCTCGACGGCCAGAAGGTGCGCGTCACCACGCTCAACACGACCGATATCGAGCGCATCCAGTTCAAGGCTTCCGACCGCACCGGCACGTGGCCGTCATGGCCGTACTCGTTCCCGTTCAGCGGCACGAGCGGCTACGCGCAGGAGGTCGTGGCCTACGTCACCGGCACCGTCACCGCAGTCGGCTCGTCCCCGTCCGTCAAGCTGTCCATCGTGGAGGACGGCACCGGCACCGACTCCGACGGATTCGTGCAAGGCAGCGTCACGTCCGACAGCTTCACGCCCACCGTCGGCAGCGTCTCGCAGACGCTGCTGGCGATGCCGAGCGGCAAGGGCATATCGGCCATCGACCTCGAGGTCAAGAACATGGTCGGCACGCTTACCGTCGGCCTCGCGCTCGTCTCCTCCGTACCCGCGGCGTGGGAGGAAGCAAGGCTCGGCAGCGCAGACGTATTCCTCGACGCCCCCATCGGCCAGTACGATGGCACGTCCGACGTCGTGACCATCTACCCGACCGGCGCCGAGACCGAGCATCGCGTGACGCACGACGGGGGCACCTCGACCGGCACCCATGCGTCGACGTTCGCGGCAGCGACCGTCGGAGGCATGCCGCCATCCGATGCCACCTACGTCTCGGCGGCGGTCATGTGCGAGGGCGGCACGTCGGGGCAGACCGACGTGAGCTGCACAATCCCAGCACCCGGCACCGTCACCGGCAGCAACACGACCATGCGGTCGGTCCCGCGCGTCACGTCCTACCGGGGAATCGCCGTCACCATCGACGGGCGCACGGCCATCGTCGGCCCAGGCACCGTCGACCTGCCCGCGCTCGTCATCCCCGGCGGCTCGTTCACGGTCGACTACGTGCCCGTGGGCGGATATGACGCGACCCTCACGTGGGAAGGCGGTGCGCTCTAATGGCCCAGTGGCTCGTCTGGCTCAACAACGAGATTGTCCACCAGCCGGTCACGACCGAGCGCAACGTCACGTTCGGCACCCTCGAGCTGGCCCTCGACAGCGCGGGTCGGCTCGAGGTCGAGGTGCCGGTGTCGCACCCGCTCTACTCGACCATCGCGTCGCTGCCGCTCCTGGGGCGCGACGTGTGGCGCGTGGAGCGAGACGGGGTCGAGGTGTTCCGTGGCCGCACCCTCTCGCGCGAGCGCGTCCCGCTCGACGGGGCGGTGGACGTGGTCATCGAGGGCGAGCTGGCCATGCTCAACGACAGCCTGTGCCTGCCGTACGAGTACACCGGCACGCCGACCGGCTACCTGCAGCAGCTTGTGCGGCTGCACAACCAGCAGGTCGAGGAGTGGAAGCGCTTCAGCGTGGGGCGGGTGCAGACCGCCGACAGCAACGACAACATCGTGCGCGGCTCGGAGTCCACGTCCACCACGTGGGAGGAGCTTTCGGCCAAGACGTGCGGCAGCTCCACGGGCGGACACATCGTGCTGCGGCGCGGCACGCGCGTCATCGACTGGCTGGACAACGTGGCCACGCCATGCGACCAGCCGGTCAAGCTCGGCTGGAACATGCTCGACCTCGAGGACATGGCCGACGGCGCGGAGCTCGTCACGGCCATCCACGCGCTGGGTGCCAGCAGCGACGGCGGGCCACGGCTCGAGATAGCGTCCACCCGCACCGGCGGGGCGGGGGTCACCGTGCGCAACGGCTACCTCGTCAACGACGCGCTGGCCGCCACCAACGGCACGATCGTGCGCGAGGTGGTCTGGGACGACGTGACGCTGGAGCCCAACCTGTGGAGCCGTGCGCTGGCCTACTGCCAGCAGCTCTCGCTGCCGCGCTCGGTGACCGTCAAGGCCATCGACATGAGCGACGCAGGGTATGCGGTGGATGCCTTCGACGTCGGGCAGGTGGTCGACCTCGACGCCCTCGACACGCAGGGCCGCATGCAGGTCACCGGCATCGAGTGGGATTTGCTCGACCCCGCTGGCGGCTCCATCACGTTCGGCAAGGCGCAGGTCACCTCGTCGGCACGCAACGCCACAACCTCGCAGACCGCGCAGGCGGCATATTACGTGGCGGGTAAC
Organism: uncultured Coriobacteriaceae bacterium; assembly: GCA_902772435.1. GTDB lineage: Bacteria > Actinomycetota > Coriobacteriia > Coriobacteriales > Atopobiaceae > UBA1367. The sequence goes on from CACYAX010000120.1 coordinate 2,221, forward strand.
TCGTCTGGCGGCTCGGGCGGCGCGACCTACACGCTCTCGGGCGATGGCGCGACCGTCACGCTCTCGGGCAGCGACGGCAGCACGTCCGACACCACCATCACGGCAAACGCCATCGGGGCGCAGGCGGCGCTGTCGGTCGAGACCGGCACGCTGTCCAAGGGCAGCGCGGCCAGCAGCTACTCTTCGTCGCTGACCCGTTACGGCAAGGTCGTGACCTTGGACATGTACTCGCTGAAGCTGGCGTCGGCGCTCGGCAGCGGCTCCACGTCCGGCACCCTCGCGACCGTGCCGACAGGCTACCGGCCCGCCACGAACGCCTATTGCGCCATCGGCTCGACCGGAGCCCATGGCGGCTCGTACGTCCGCATCACCACCGCCGGTCTGGTCACCATCCGCAACTCGTCCGGCACCAGCATCGCCACCAGCGCGGAGCTGTGCTTCACCGTCACCTACATGACCAGCTAAGGAGCCAACATGCGCAGATACACCACGCCGACGGTCACGGTCACCGTCGAGGGCGTCGACCTCACCACGTCCACAGTGCTTGTGACGTTCCAGCAGCGCAGCAACCGGCTCACCGTCGAGGGGCCGTCCATGGCGCTGCAGGACGGCGACACCGTCATCAGCGTCCCGCTCTCGCAGCTTCAGACGGGCGGCTTCGCCGAGGGCAGCATCGAGGTGCAGGTCAACTGGCTGGACGGCTACGGCCACCGCGACGCGACCACCGTGGCCGCAATCCAGGTGGAGCGCAACCTGCTCGCCGAGGTGGTGGACGAATGACAAGCTGCACCTGCGCTCGCGTGCGCGTCGATGACGCCGCCAGCGCCGCCGTGCGCGTCGGCGACCCGCCTGCCGTGACGTTCGGCACGGGCGAGTACGTGCCCTACGTCCCGCAGATGGACGAGTACGAAGGCCCCTACGAGGTCACGCCTACCAACACGGCGCAGACCCTCGCGACGAGTGGGCTGCTCTCGACCGCCGACATCGTGGTCAACCCCATCCCCAGCAACTACGGCCTAGTCACTTGGAACGGGGCCGTCCTCACCGTGAGTTAGGAGCAACATGGCCCAGAACGTCATCATCAACGGGGTCACCTACCAGTCCGTCCCCGAGGTGGACATCCCCAAGTCTGGTGGTGGGACCGCCAAGTTCTTCGACACCGCATCCGCGACCGCCACCGCTGCCGACATCCTCACCGGCAAGGCGGCATACGGCGCGTCCGGCTCCATCGGCGGCTCCATGGCCAACAACGGCGCGACCGGCGGCAGCATCTCCACGAAGGCTGGCACGGTGACCATCCCCGCCGGATACACCACCGGCGGCACCGTCTCGATCGCGAGCGCCGCCGTGACCGACCTCACCGCAGCCAACCTGCTCACCGGCAAGACCGTGCTGGGCGTTGCTGGCACGCTGACCGTCCCGACCGTCTCGCAGGACAGCACGACCAAGGTGCTCACCATCCAGTAAGGGGGGAGCCATGGCAACTGCTGACATTACGCTGCTGGGAGCGACCTACTACGGCGTGCCGAGCGTGGTGCTGCCGACGGCGCAGGGCGGCACCGCAGAGTTCACGCTGGGCGGTGGCGGTGGTGTCGTTCCCATCATCGTCCGCCCCGACGCCGAGCTGGTGCAGACCTACACCTACGACAAGCACATCCACGCCGACGAGGGCGTGACCATCCCAGCCTACACGACCACGGCGCAGGTCCTCAAGGCCAGCGCGAGCCTCACGCCGACCATGGCGCTCGACCTCGCCAACTACAGCTACTACGTCTGCGAGCGCTTCCTCGCAATACCGGAGTACAGCGTCACGACGAAGGCCAAGGGCCGCGCCGAGTACTATGCCGGAGCGAGCGCATACGAGGTGTGCAGCGTCGAGGCGGGCACCATGCACGCGCTCTTGGAGCCGACGAGGGCCATAACGGCACGCACGGTGGCCATCCAGGCGTCGGTGGTCAACCGCCTGCTCTACTACTCGTCCAGCTCGGCGGTCGTGGCCTACAACTCGGCGGCATACGGCACCTACGAGACAACCACGACCCCGACCATCAGCGGCACCACGCTCACGCTCAAATCGCCCGCGCTGGGCATTCGCGGACATACGACGTACTTCACGAACACGTACATGTCCGCGCTCACCGACATCCGCTACCAATGGCGCATCGAGGTCTGGCGCGTCGCGAAGAGCGACCCCGACACCGACGGCTGGCAGCTCATGCAGGGCTTCGAGCGCGTCTGCGATGCCGTGGACAGCAACGACCACACGCTGGGTTAGGAAGTGACCAACAATGTTTGACCCATTCATCGAACCTTTGCGTGGCACGGCTGCGCAGACGCTCATCATCGCGCTGCTCATGCTGTCCCTGCTCGACGTGCTCTTCGGCACGGCCAACGCCATGTTCGTCGCGCACGACTTCAGCTCGCACAAGTTCCGCGAGGGGCTTATCCGCAAGCTGTCCAACCTCGGACTCATGTGCATGGCCGACATCATCGACGCGATGCTGCTGAGTGGCATCGACCTCGGCTTCCAGCCAATCTTCCTCGTGGTGGGCGTCTCGCTGGCGCTCATGGAGGTCTGGTCGCTGCTCGAGATTTACGCCGAGATGCACCCCGAAATCAGCGAAAGCGACTGGTACAAGATGCTGCTGCGCTCGAAGGAGGGCTTGCATGCCGACTAGGCTCGTGACCTCCAAGGTTCGATTCCGTGGCGGCGATGCCGACTGCTCGTCGCTGGTCAAGCGCATCCTCGCCGCGCTGTGGCTGGTGTCCGACGATACCTGGATGTGGACTGGGAATGAGCGACCAATCCTCGCGTCGGCTGGCTTCGAGCGCCGCAACAAGTGGGCACCCGTGCGCGGGGACGTGCTGTGGCGAGACGGCCACACGGAGGTCTACCTCGGAGGTGGCATCTGTGGCGGCGCACGCATAGACGAGGTGGGCGGCGTCACCGGCCCACGCGCAGGTGACCAGACGGGCCGCGAGGTGGCGTCTGGGCCGTACGACCCCGACCGCTGGGAGGAATGCTGGCGGTACTGCGGGGACGAGGACGTGGACGGCATCCCGATCGCGGAGTGCGTGGCCCAGCTCATGGAGCATGCCATCGAGCATGCGACGCACGGCTACTCGCAGGTCAACCGAGAGGGCGATGGCACGTGGGAGGACGTGACGCTGCATTGGTACGTGGACGAGCCAGCGACGAACGGAGAGACGATGGACTGCATCATTTCGATAAAGGGGCGAAACACGCTCGTGTGGTTCGACGGGACGAACGTGAACGACCTGACGAGCACGAAGGACGTGGACGTGCTGGACGTGATTGCGCGGGCGTGCTACGGCACCAGCCTGCCGCGAGTGACGCTGACCGAGGAGCAGTTCGCCCGCCTCTGCCAGTCGATACGAGGCGGCTATCCAAAGCACCTGCGCTCGCTCGTGGAGAAGTACGCCCCAAGAAGCCCCGAGGAGTAGGCATGCCATACGACATCTTCGGCTCGCCCTACGACCGCCACCAGCGCCGCATCGAGGAGCGTGCGGACAGGCAGACGCTGCTATTCCTCATTGGGCTCTTCATCGGGCTCGCGATTGGGGCCCTCATCATCTGACGGCACCGTGGCGCGTGCCTGACCCCTCCTTCAGGCCATCGGCGGCACCACCACCCATACCGCCGACACCGCGCGTGCATCGCGGCCCCTGCCCCGTGGCGGGGGCCGTCACCACCGACAACCTCCGTTGATTGGAGTAGCACATGGCAAACGAGAACAGCATCGACGTCTACCACGCCCTCATGGCGCTCGAGGAGAAGGTCACCGGCGTCGCGCCCGACCCCGAGAACGTCACGACCGACGTGGCGCTCGCCCTCGCCGACATCTTCCGCACCGACGCCCCGATGGCGCAGGAGACGGCCATCGTCAACGCCATCGACACCATCACCGCCAACTACGGCGGCGGCGGGGGCGTGGACGTGGGGCCGCTCCATGTGGTGATAAACGGAGACCCGACAACGCAGGCGGGTGACGAGTTGGGTTCGGCGGCCATCATCAAGCTGTCAATCGGCGATAGCGTCATCTCCCACTCATTCACGGAAGGCAACCCATACATCAGCACAATCGATGACGCGGCCGAGGGCGTGACCGTGGATGTGTACTATGCCCCTTACAATGACGAGGAGACAGCCCCGTCAGCGGTGTT
>CACYAX010000121.1 GCA_902772435.1 uncultured Coriobacteriaceae bacterium
TGAAGGCAATCTTCTCGCTGTACTTGGTCTTGGTGGTCTTGACGGGCACGCCGCCCCACGAGACGAGCTCGGTGGACTCGGCGTTCTCGGAAATGACGATGCCCTCCTCGGAGACGTAGCCGAAATTCTGCCACGTCGTGGGAAGGGCGGTCGATGCGTCCGTGGGGGCGGAGGTGCCGTAGGGCGCGACGTAAATCTTGCCAGCCGCGCCTACGCCCACGAGGGCGCTGTTGTTGTCAGCCATTGAGGCTCCTTTCGGATTAGATGCGGCAAACCACGTCCAGCACGAGCTGCCAGCGTGGTTGCTTGCTGTCGGGGTCGGGATACGGGTATGGCCCAGCGTTGACGCTCGCCGAGTCGATGCCAGAGCAGCCCACGAGACGGCGGTTCAGAACCACGTGGTCTCGCAGGGCGTTGGCGTCGTCCTCCGCGTCCGCGTCGCTCTGCGCCCAGAACTGGACGGCCACCGCGGGCGCGTCGAGCGTGTTGGACGCGCCGCCGCCCGTGCGCTGCACCGTGGCGAACCTGTCGGGCCGCGAGGCGGGCACGTTGGCGTGCGCGTCGATGCCGCTGGATTCCAGCCATTCGACGATGGCTTGGGTCACGGATACGCTCATGCGGCCTCCTTAGAGCGACGAGAGCAGGGTGTTGTGGCGCAGTTCGTAGCGGAAGGACTTCTCGCCCAGCGTGGAGACGATGCCCTTTGGCGCTCGCGGCTTCTTCTTGCCTGGTTCGGTGTTGCCGCCGTAGTAGACCCAGCTCGGCGACGAGTTGTTGGCGCGCGCCTCAACGATGGAGCGCACGCCCTCAATCGACGCGCCGACTTCAGGCAGGCGCACCACCTTCGCCCAATCGATATCGAGCCCTTCGAGGCCAGCTACCTGCTTACCCATCGACGCGCTCCACTTCCACGGGCATCGTCCACGCGCCCGGCACGTTCGCCTCGGTCAGGCGCTGCGGGTCACCAACGATGCGGTAGGTGTCGCCGCGCACGGTGACTTTCGCGCCGCGCAGGTCTTGCGCGTAGCCGCGCGGGAAGTGCAGGGTGAGCGCCACGTCCACGCCGTCAGGTCTGGACGCGTCCAGCGCATCGCACTTGCCCGTGGCCACGAGCACGCCGTCGAGCGCGACGGGCTCCGCGTAGGAGTGCGTCTGGTTGCCGAGGCGGTCTTCCTCGCCCAGCGTGAGCAGGGACACGTAGATGGTCTCGGTGCTAAACATCGTCGCCCCCATAGGGCTCGGCGTAGACGTAGGTGCCCTGCGCGATGCCGAGCTTGATGCGGTCGGACTTGTTCATGAACACGTCGCCGAATCCGCCAGGTATCGTCGCGCTCATCGTGTAGGGGCCAGCGGTCTGCGAGAACTGCGTGGCACCGATAGGCGCGTAGGAGTTCTGTCCCGCGAGGTAGGCGCGGTGAACCATGCCGCAGCACACGCGGGCGAGCTTGTCGGCGTAGGAGTCGGAGGGGTTCTCGTAGTCAATCCCACGCGGAGCAAGCTCGCCCTCGATGAGGTCAGATGCCTCGTCCAGCATGCGCGACAAGACGGAAGTGGCGATGGTGTCGTCAGGGAAGCGAGCCGCATACTCGCTGGATGTGGCAAATGCCATGATGCGGCCTCCTTACTCGGTGGCCTTCGTCTTTCGGGGCGCGCGCTTGCGCGGAGCCGCCTTGGGCTTCTCGTCCACCGTCACGAGGTTGGGGTTCAGCACCATCTGCTGCGCCACGAACTCGTTGGACGGTTCGAGGATCGCGCCCGTGTTGAGGTCACGAAACTTCATGCGCTACCTCTTAGGCGTACTTGAAGATGAGGTCGGAAGCGACGGCAGTGGTGCCGAAGCTGTAGAAGATGCCGAAGCCGATGGCGTTGGACAGCGGGATGCGCTCGGCAGGGGCGATGGTCGGGAGGACGGGCTGCGCCACCGCGCCCTCGGCCATGGCGATGGCCTTGGTGCCGCTGGGCAGGTAGACGGAGCTGTGAACCTGAACGCCGTGGAAGGTGTTGATGGCCTCGCCGTGGGCGCCGCCGTCGGTCACGTTGTCGAAGTAGGAGCGCAGCTCGCCGTAGGTGGCGGGGTTGCAGATGACGTGGATCATGTCGCGGGGAACGCCGTCCACGAAGTCGTTGGAGACGGTCTCGACCTGCTGGATGAGGCCCTCGATGATGACGTTGATGTCGGTGGCCTGCGTGGTGTAGGCGGTGCCAGCGGTGTTGGCGGCGGCGAAGAACGCGCGCTCAAGCTCGCGAATCATCGACTTCTGGGCGGAAGCGGCCTCGCGCTGGATGAGGGAGTCCACGCCGTAGAGGGTGACGTCCTTCTGCTCGACCTCGACCACAATCTCCTTGTCGACGTTAACGGGGACGACCACGGGCGTGGCGGTGACCTTCTGGCCAGCGCCGCCAGAGCGGGCGGTGCCGTAGGCGTTGGAGGTCTTGTTCTCGAAGCGCTTGGCCTCGTAGGTGCCAGCGCCCGGGGTGCCAGAGAGGGCGGTGTTCTTCAGCAGGGAGCTGATGCACTCCTTCTGGACGTTCTCGATGACCGCGCCGTACTGCTCGGCGAGGTAGTCATTGCCAGTGGAGGAGAGAAGGACAGCAAGGGAAGCAATGCGAGCCATGGTGGCTCCTTTCGTTTAGAAAACAATGGGGATGTCGCGCTTAGGCGGTTCGCGATGCGCACCGCCGTTGTCGTGCGGGTCGGACTTGTAGCCAGGTACTGCGGCGAACTTGGCTTTGAGGAGGTCGGCCTGCGCCTTGATTTCGTCCTCGGTCGTGCCGTTCATGGCCGCGAGGAGCTCGGCGTCCACGCCTGAGTCCTTCGCCACGCTCGCCACGAGCGCCTGCCGCTGTGCCGCGGCCTCGATTGCGTCCAGCTTCTGCTGGAGCGCGTCCGCCCGCTCCACGGCCTTCTGAAGCTCCGACTTGGAGGCCTCTTCTGCCGCGTCGAATGCGTCCGCCTTCTTCTTCAGCGCGTCGTAGTCGCTGAACTTCTCGCGCTCGCGCTTGAGCCGTTCCTTGACGATGGAATCGACGTCGGCCTGCGAGAACGTGCGCTCGGAGGTGTTGGCGGTCTCCTCAGTTGCGCCCTGAGTAAGCGTTTCGTTGGTTTCGGGCATCTTCGCCCCTTTCCCCACGCTTTGGTGGTCGTCTGTGTCCGCGCTATGCCCGCGCGTTGGGCATGAAAAAGGCCACCTACTTGGTGGCCGCTTCATCGGCTTTGTGCGCCTGTGCTCTCAGCTCGCGCCGTCTCGCGTTGCGCTTGTCGGCGAACTCCTGCGTGTAGTCGTTTCGCCGCATCTCGTTGATGCGCTCCCTGGAGTTGCCGTGCGCGTTTCTGTACTCGCCCAAGAGCGCGTCGGGATCGTAGCCGTCCACGTCCAGCGCCTGCCCGGGCTTGCGCACCATGAACTGGCAATCGCAGTTGTCGTGGATGTGCTCGGCGTGGTCGCCGTCCAGCACCTTGCGCGAGGCGTACTGCCAGCCGTTCGAGCCGATGGCGCGGCAGAACGCGCAGGAGTCTCCCACGCACACCCACGCCCACTGCGCCCCGTCACGCCGCGCCGCGTTGCGCATCGTCTGCACGCCCGCGCGCTTGACGTGGCCTGAGACGGCGCTGGACGTGAGCTGGAGCGCGGTCTCGTGCGTGAGCGCCCTTTGGTAGGCGTCGCGCACGTCCTGCACGACGAACTGCGCGGACGGCACGGACACCACGGCAGGCGGGACGCGAGCGCCCTGCTTGTACATGATTTCGTCGTACATGCCAGCGGAGAGCGACGCGTCCGCGCCGCCGTAGCGCTGGACGAGCTGCGCGGCCTTTGCGAGCAGGAGTCGGAGGGCGCGGTTCTCGTCGGTCTCCCACGGGAGCGACTCGAAGTAGCGCCTGAACTCTTCCTTCGCCGCCTCCTGCAAGCGCCTGTGCGCCTGCTGGTACTTCGCCCACGCGGTCTTAGAGATTCGCATCGCTCAATACCTCGTCCAGGATGCCCGCGCCCATGTTGCGGCGCTTGTAGGCGTTGATGCGGGCGATGTTGGACTGTTCCTGTCCGAACATCTCGTAGAAGACGTCGGAGCCAGCGAAGCCTTCGTCCGCCGCGGCGAGCTTGGTCGCGGCGTCGGCCTGCGAGACCACGGAGGGCGTGGCGGGATCCTTGAAGTGCGCCATGATGCCGCGCTCGTCCTCGGTGAGGTCGCTCACGGACTTGTTGCCCGCGATGGCCATGCAGAGCAGGGCGATGTTGCGCAGGCCCTCCTTGTTGGGCAGGTTCAGGTCTTGCTCCACGGCCATCACGAGCGATTCCTTCGTGGCGTAGATTGCGCCCTCGGAGGTCGGGTTGTCGTAGGTCACGCCCAGCTCGCTCATGGGCACGTTGGACTCCATGGAGAACTCGGAGGCCAGCTGCTTCATGTAGGACAGGTGCGGCTCGAACGACGGCATCGCGAACTGGCCGAGCTGCGGGGTCACGCCCGTGGATTGGTCGCGCGTGAGAATCATCATTCCGCCCATGAGCGCCTTGAGCTTGTTCTCGGCGATGGCCTGCGCCTGCTCGTCGGTGGCGTCGAGCAGGTAGCGCTGGACGCTGGAGTAAAGCTCGGCCTGCGCCTCGGTGCGCAGCTGCTCGCGCAGGTACTTCTTGGTGGTCTTGCGCACGTTCTTCGTGATGACCGAGCGACCGAACGGCCTGTGGTTGGAGGGCGCGTGGGCGAGCGGCTCCATGAGCGGTCGTCCAGCCTTGTTCGGCAGGCGCTCCTCGATTACCCAAGAGTGCTCGCCGCGCACGAGGCGCACCACGGAGTCGCGCTTGTAGTAGTTGATGATGTCGGGCTCCTCGCCGATGAACGTGGAGGTCGGGCGGAAGCTCACGACCGCGAGTCCGGCCTTGACGCGGTTGCGGCGGAAGTCCCAGAGGGCGGTCGCGTCGCGGGCGCTGTAGAAGTTGACCACGGCCACGGGCTCGCCCTCCTCGCCCGCGCTCACCGTGGCGAAGATGCACCCGCACACGAGCTCGTCGATGACGGAGCGCTGGTACTTGTCGATGAGCTGCGTGTCGCGGACGATGCGCTCCAGAAGCTCGGGCACCTCGCCATTCGAGGACACGTAGCCGTCGAACACGGAGCGCTGCTTGCGTGCCATGACCGCCTTTTCGGGCCACGCGCAGGACAGGTCGAAGTTTGCCGCCATCGCGTCGGTGAGCGAGATGCCCAGGTTCTCCGCGCCCACGTTGCCGAGGTAGAAGTCCATCTTCTCGGCGTTCTTCGTGAGGTGCTTGTCCCATTGGTACAGCATCTGCTCCAGCTCGTGCTGCTCGTCCAGCGTCAGGCCGTCGGCCTTCGCCACGCCGTCAACGTCGTACATTCTTCCTCCTTAGAAGTAGATGCCGCCTTTGACGGCGGGGTTCCGCTTCGTTGTGCCTAACCCCCAAAGAGCAAGCGAACATGCTTCGATGGGTAATGGGTCGGCACCGCCGAACCCCCAACCGCCGCCGCGCCCTATGAGGCGTCTGGTGGCGGTAGTAGCCGATTCTTTGAGCGTCTCCTGTGGCCTGAACCACGTGAGCCGCCTCTCGCTCACCGCGTCACAGAGCTTGGACGCGGCGGCTATGACGTCGCCCGTGTTGGGCGTGATGATGTAGTCCTTGGGCGCGGTGTCGGCCATGCGCTCCACGAGGGCTTGGCTCCCGCTCTTGCCGTCGATGACCACGCACGAGCCCACGCCAGAGCGCTCCTGAAGCCACTGTGAGAGCCATGCCGTGCCGTAGGCCATGGGCTTGCGCTCCAAGAGCTCCACGTGCGTGATGCCGTCGCGAGACTCAGCGACCGCCAGCGCGACCTCGGAGCCGTCGGGCGCGAACTTCACGCCGTAGGCCGTCCGCTCTGGGTCGAGCGGATGGTCGGTGGCGCACGCGTCCCATGCCTGCTTATCAATCACATACTGTGGCTTGCCCGCATTGGGAGGCCACCACCCAAGGTGTTCGCGTGCGAACGTTTCGGGCGTCATGCTGCGGACGTCTTTGAGCAGGCCCTTTTCTAGGAGCTGGTAGCCTAGTGACGGGTTGTATCGGAACCATCGCTCCTTGTCCCACACATCGCCGACTTCTGGAGCCGCCCACTCGTGCAGGCAGGAATTGCCGTCAGGGTTCTCCATGATGCCATCGCGCAGGTCGCGGAACTTCTTGCCCTTGTCTGGTCTCGATGGGTCGGGGACGGTGCCCATGAAGATGGTCTGCGGGCTTCCAAGGGGTGCCGCCGAATTGAGCGGAGAGAGCGCCGCGTCTTGCCCTTCCGTGTATGTCTGCGCCTCGTCCACCACGATGAGGTCAAACGTGCCGCCACGCCCGACGTCATCGTTGCTGCCGCGCGTCCTGAACTCGATGTGCCCGCCGTTCTTCAGGTCGAGCACCATCTGGTTG
>CACYAX010000122.1 GCA_902772435.1 uncultured Coriobacteriaceae bacterium
CATCGTCATGCTTACGTGGCCTTGAAGTTGTACACCGGCCGCAGCTCTTCGATGATGTCCACCGACTCGGCAATCGCGTCGATGATGTCCTCGCGCGCCTTGTACGCGCCCGGCGCCTCGTCGAGGGTCGATGCGCACACGCAGGTTGTGTAGACGCCCGCCATCTGCGCGCGGTACTCGTCGAGCGAGAGCTCGCGGCGTGCCGCCGAGCGCGAGAGCAGGCGTCCCGCCCCATGCGGAGCCGAATAGTTCCAGTCGGCGTTGCCGCGACCCCGCGCGAGCACCGAGCCGTCACGCATGTTGAGCGGGATGAGCACGAGCTCCCCATCGTGCGCCGCGATGGCGCCCTTGCGCAGGATCATCTCGTCGGTGTCGATGTAGTTGTGGATGGTGTGGAAGGCCTCCCCCACCTCGAAGCCCATCGCCTCTGCGATGACCTCTGCCATGGTCTCGCGGTTGAGCCGTGCGTAGGCCTGGCAGAGCGCGACATCGTGCAGGTAGTCCTCGAGATACGTTCCCTCAAGCCAACAGAGGTCCGCCGGCACATCAGGCTCCCGCCGGTTGCTCCGCAGCCCCTTGAGCGCCCTTTGGATCTCACGCCTGCGGCCCGCCGCCTTGTACTCAGCTATGAGGCGGTCGCGCTCCTCGAAGTACTCCCCCATCCCGCTGTGCAGGTCGATGGCAAGGCCCTGGTAGTAGGCCGCTACCTGCGTGCCGAGGTTGCGACTGCCCGAATGGATGACCAGGTAGTTGGTGCCGTCCTCTGCGCGGTCAATCTCAATGAAGTGGTTGCCGCCGCCCAGCGTGCCGATGCTGCGCTCGATGCGGCGCGTGTCCTTGAGCTGGCGGAAGCACGCCAGCTGCGTGAGGTCAAAGCGCGCGCGGCGCACATCCCACACGGAAAAGCCGCTTGGCACCGCATGGCAGGCAGCGTCGAGCGCGACAAGGTCGAGGTCGTCCTTGCCCAGCGTGACCGCATACATGCCGCAGCCGATGTCCACGCCCACCACGTTGGGGACCGCCTTGTCGCGGATGGTCATGGTCGTGCCGATGGTGCAGCCCTTGCCCGCATGGGCGTCGGGCATGATGCGCACCTGGCACCCCTCGGTGAAGGGCGTGTCGCACATGGTGCGGATCTGCTCGATGGCCTCCTCTTCGATCTGGGTGGCAAAGCACTTGGCCGTCGCGTACCTACCTTGAATCTCGAACATCGTATCCCCCTTTCGTGGTCATACCAGATGTGTGTTGATACGACTATACGGGAGGAAATGCTGCCTATGCATAATCAAACATGCCAAACTACCTCAAATAATTGAGGTTCCGCATGGGGATTCCCATGGCTCTCGCAAGGCAGGCGCAACGCACTCGCCGTGTTCTCCCTAGCCTTGTGGAGATGATAGGTATAAGTTAGATTTAGCAAACTTATATGAGGGAGGCGCCCATGAACCTGAACGCACAGACCAAAGTCGCAGATATCATCAAGACGTATCCGTTCATGAAGGCTGGCATGGCCGACATCAATGCCCAGTTCAAGATGTTGCAGACGCCCATGGGCGCCATGATGATGAGGCGGGTCACCATCGCTGACATGAGCGAACATTCGGGGGTGCCTGTTGACGAGCTCGTCGCGGCGATCACGCAAAGGATTGGGGACGAGGCATGCGCGGCTGCAGATTCTGGCCCCGCCGTCACCGCTGAACCGGTATCGGATGCTCCCGCAGGAGACGTTTCGCACAGCGAACAGCCTCCTGCAGAAACGCTGCCTGCCTGGTGGAAGAGCGCCGAGGACTTCCCCGTCGTCGATGTGCGCGGAGCGCACGGCAACTTCTTCCCAGGCCTGAAGAAGCGTGCGGAAGCGGTCGCTGTCGGAGAGGGCATGACGGTCGTGCAGTCCTTCGAGCCTCTTCCCCTATACGACGTGATGGAAGCTCTGGGCTTCGAACGCGTGACGCGCAGGCCCGCTGAGGGTGAATACCGCGTCTACTTCTACCGCGCGACCGAAGGTGCCGGGCCCGAAGGAATCGTCTTCCGTCCTGTTGCCCTCCTGAACTTCCCCCTGATCGACGACGACCTCGCCGACCTGGCAGTCGAGTTCTGGGACCTCACCTGGAACGACGAGCGTCGCTACCTGCCCCAAACGACTCGCCTGCTGCTCTCGATGGCTCATGCCCTCGGCGCTGGGCGCATGCGCCAAGCGAGTCGCGAGCTCATCAAAACCTATGCCCTCGGCTGCGAATCAGCAGCCCTTGATGACGTGCTCGAGCTCATCGCCTGGAACTCAGGCATCGGAACCTTCGCGAGCGAAATCGGTCCCTCCACGTTCTTCCGTGCCTACCGCATCATCAAGGAACAGGAAGCAAAAGGGACGCCGCGTGCGCAGATCGTATCCATGCTGACAGAGCGCTTCGGCGAGAAGAACCCTGACGTAGGCGTACAGTAGCCCACCGGGCGGCCCGCGCCTCCATGGCGCTAAACCAGCCTGCCGGTCTACCTACTTCGATTGACCGAGCCTTCGCGCGTCGTAGTACGCCTGATATGCCCATGCGGCGAGACGCGGATGGTCGGCAACCAGGTACGCCACGACCCGCTCCTTCGTGTAGAGGGAGTCCCTCCATGTGGAACAGCATATGATGAGGTCGCGATAGGCCTCGCTGTAGAGCCTTCGTTCGTCCTCGTTCGCGGCATCACGCATGCTGGAGCACCAGGACTCCACCCAGCAATGGAGCATGAACCTGCCGGCAACGGGCGACAGTTCGGGTCGCGCCGCCGCAACGTGCGCCGCCATGTCCAGCGTGGCGTCCGCGCGGTCGAAGAGCTTGCTCAGCGGGCCCGAGCGCGAGATGCTCCCCTCCCGCACGACGTGGTGGTAGAGGCGCTGCCCCACCACCACCGCACGGGGTTCGTGGCGGAACAACGCGGGAAGGATGGCGATGTCCTCGTACGTGCGCCCGACGGGAAAGCGCACGTCCTCGAACAGCTCCCTGCGATAGAGCTTGTTCCACACCACGCAGCCCACGCCGTGCGGGTCGAGGATCGCCGCCAGCAGCTCATCCGACTCGAGCAGCGTTTCCTCCTGCCCATCGGTGGCGGGGACCTCCTCGGCGTGGCCCTCCCGCTCGTAGATGCGCCCGCAGATCGCGAGGTCGGCGTCGTGGGCAAGGAGCGCGTTCATGAGCACTTCGTACATGGTAGGTTCGAGATAGTCGTCCGTGTCGACGAAGGCCACATAGGCGCCTGTTGCGACGTCGAGTGCGGTGTTGCGGGCACTGCTCAGCCCCTGGTGATTCCGCCTCAGCAGCTTCACGCGCGCGTCACGCGCGGCATACGCCTCGCAGATCGCGAGACTCTCGTCCGTGGACTCGTCGTCCACGAGGATGATTTCCAGGTTGCGATAGCTTTGGGCAAGGAGGGAGTGCAGACAGTGGTCAAGCCAGGGCGCGACGTTGTACACGGGCGCGATGACGCTGATCAGGGGGCCGGCGGCAGCCCCGTCGCGCAGTGGGAGCGCGTCGTGGGGCGCATGAGGCGAGCGCGAAGCCTCGGTGTGTCTGTACTCTTCCATGTCTCTCCCGCCTTCCCACCATGCAACGACTGGCACGCGCACGTGCCTCTAGGATACCTCATGCCGTGTGGCGAACCCAGACGCTCGTAGCTCCGCGCTAGGTGAGCCGCCCCAACCAGAGGTCGTACACGAAGGGGGCGTGGCACAGGAGCAGGGCCTTCACCTTGAGGGACAGCGGCAGGTCACGTGCCCTGACCACCTCCTTGCACAGCTCCCGCGCACGGCGATCCTCCCGGGGCAGCTCGAGGCGCACGCCCGCGCGGCGCGCGCTCCGTTTGAGCCAGCAGACCCGGTTGATATAGAGGTACTGGTAGAACGAGGTGAGCGAGGGCGGCACCAAGCCGAGCGCACGCTCCACGGCGGGGAGCACCGTGAGCCACCGCGGCTGGTACGCCCTGCCATGCACGGCCGAATCGGCATGCACGCGATAGTGGTACAGCGGCTCGTGCACGACGGCGCGCAGCGTCGCGTCATCGGTGTTCTCGAGGAGGAAGACCAGGTTCTCGTAGAAGAACAGCTCCTCATGGTAGGGATGCGTTATGCGCTCGCGCCTGATCAGCTTGTTCCAGCAGAAACCGCCGTAAAGTGTCTTCTCGTCGGCAATCACCTCGGGCGTGGTGCGCTCTGGGTAGTTGGCAAGGCGCACGATGCGCTCCTGCCCGGTCTGGTCGTCGTATTCCCCGTAGGCCGAAATCACGAGCTCCGCACCCGTGGCCTCGGCCGCAGCCACCATGGCAGCGACATAGCCTGGCTCAACCCAGTCGTCGCTGTCGACGAACATGACATAGGAGCCCGTAAGGCAGGAAAGGGCGCGGTTGCGGGCTGCGGAAACGCCCTTGTTTTCCTGCGCATACAGCGTGAAGCGCGCGTCGTGCTCCGCGAAGCGGCGAGCTATCGACGCCGTCGCGTCCTGCGATCCGTCATCCACGATGAGGACCTCGAGGCGGCGGTAGGTCTGCCGCGCAAGGGACTCGAGGCACGGCACGAGGTAGCGCTCGGCGTTATACGCGGGCACGATCAGCGACACCAGGGGGAGATCGTCTCGTACGTCATTCATGACCGATGCGCTCGACCTTTCTCGCATAGGCGCTCCGCAGCCCCAGGCCGCCCGTCAGCAGGCGCAGCAACTCATAATACGGGAAGGGAACCCCGAACACGCTCCTCAGCCAGATGGCCTTGCTGTTGGTGCGCTCGAGCTCGTGGAGGGCGTCGCGCGGATGCAGCAGGTAGAAGGGCAGGTCATGGCGGGCCACGATGGGCTGTGTCATGAACGCCAGCCCCCGGAACAGCCGCACGGCGTCTTCCGAGGGACGCACCATCGTGTTCAGGTACGGAAGCAGCGCGACCCGTGCGGAGACGGGCGCTCCCTCGTCAGGCTGGCCCGCCGCCATGACGTCGCTGACGAACGCGAGCGCCGCATCAGCCAGGTCGTCCACCGCCTCACGTACCGCGTCCTCGTCGTCGACGACCGCCGTGACGGGCACGATGCCGTCCGCCGTGCGCTCGTAACCGAGCGTCATGCCCTCCTCGGTAACGAACAGGGCCTCGAACGCCGACTGGGAGAAGCGGACCGGGGCTCCCAGGACATCCCAATCCCCGGCAGCGCACCAATACCCGTGGCGCTCGAGGGCGCCGCGGTCGACGACGTGCACGTCGCGGTCGTAATAGGAGCTGACCGCGTAGTACGCGCCCGCGAAGCGGTCATCGGGCAGCAGCTCCTGCAGGAGGGCCTGTATGGTGCCCGCCCATCCCACGTCTGAGATCAAGATCGTGCGGTGTCCCGCGCCCTCCCCAAGGTACGCCAGCGCCAACTCGGCCTGCCCCTCGAGGCGCGCCGCGCCCAGCTGCCTGACCGCACGGTAGAGGACCTCCCCATCAAGGGTCGCGACGGCATCGCCACCGTCGACGCCCAAGGAGGCAAGGTCTTCGGCGGAAGCGTCGATGCCGAGGAGCGCGAGCAGGTCGCTCAGCGTCTCGACCCGGTTCAGGAGGCAGGACAGCAGGGAGAGGAGCTCATGGGCGTCCCGGGCGCGCGACGCGGAGGCGCGGCAGAGGGCGACCCGCGAGGTGCGCACGTAGCGCAGGGCGCAGGGCTCCTGGGGATAGCACAGCTCGAGGGCCTGCATGAGGAGCCTTCCCTCGCGCGCGAGGAACCACAGCTCGTCAGGGGAGGTCTCGCGGACGAGCGCATGGAGCCACGTCGTGTAGCCGTACAGCAAGGGGCCGAGCACGCCATAGCCGATGCGCTCGCGTTCCCCTATCCGCGTGGCAAGGCCATGCTCTGCGATTTTGCGCAGGTAGTCGGCCTGCTCTGCCTCGGCCGGGCTGAGCGCGGCACCTGCAGCGGGCCACGCGCGGAACAGGCGCCGGGCGACCGCAGGGGTAACCTCCCCGATGTCCTGTCTCGATGCGTCCCGCGTTGCTTCCTCTCCTTGCGGCTCGAAGAGGTAGGGCTCCGCCATAAAGGAGTGGCCCTCCCGCAGGCCCTCCGCCAGAATGCCGAGGCGCTCACCCTTCGCATCTGGCGCATGCAGCACCACGTCCGCAGCCGTGTAGAGGCCCTTCGCCGCAAGATACGCCCGGCCGGCAAGGCCATACTGCCGATAGCAGTGCACGTCGTTGCGGTAGAGCATCCGCATGCGGCCCACACGCTCCCCCTGCGCGCGGGCGAGGTCCGCGCGCATGTTGGCGGGCATGACGTGCGTCACCTTGCTCGTCGGCACGAAATAGCAGGGGTACCGCTTCGCGATGCGCCCCGAGAACTCGTAGTCGTCCGTCCAGAT
>CACYAX010000123.1 GCA_902772435.1 uncultured Coriobacteriaceae bacterium
CGCACCCTCCTCGAGAAGATCCTCGGCGAGAGCCCCTACCAGTCCCCCACCGACATGGGCGTCAACATGGTGGGCAACTGCATCTCCGACGACGAGGTATGCAAGGAAGCCGGCCGCAGCGAGATCGTGCGCCGTTACTTCCAGACCGCCGAGCAGCTCGCCCGCACGGGCATGGGCGAGAGCGCGATCGCCAAGATCGAGCTGCTCATGAACCAGGCCGGCGTCACCAAGGACCACTCCCCCGCGCGCCAGGCCGCCCTCGCGCGCGCCGAGGCGACGGGCCTGCCCGCGGGCGCCATGGTGCTCCCCGACGGCACGGTCATGACCGGCAAGACCAACGAGCTGCTCGGCGCGGCGTCATCGCTGCTGCTGAACGCCCTCAAGCACGTGGCCGGCGTGCCCGACGACCTCTACGTGGTGGCCGACGAGGCCCTCGAGCCCATCTGCCGCCTCAAGACCGAGCACATGCACAGCTCCAACCCGCGCCTGCACTCCGACGAGACGCTCATCGCCCTCTCGATCAGCTCTGCCACCAACCCGGAGGCCGCCCGCGTAATCGACGCGGCCGCGCAGCTCCGCGGGTGCGACGCCTACTTCTCGGTCATCATCTCGCCGACCGACGAGAAGGTCTACCGCAGCCTCGGCATCAACGTGTGCTGCGAGCCCAAGTTCGAGCGCCACGGGTACTATCACCGCTAAAGTGGCGCAACTCGCTCAGTACGCCCCCGTTTTCGCAGGAAGACGGGGACGTTTCATGCTTTGGGAACCAAAGGCGCTACAGCTCCTCGGCAAGGTAGCGGCCGGTGACGGACTCCGCGCAGGCGGCGACCTCCTCAGGCGTGCCGGCGCACACGATGCGCCCGCCCTCCTCGCCGCCGCCGGGCCCCAGGTCGATCACCCAGTCGGCGTTGGCGATCATGTCGAGGTCATGCTCGATGACCACCACCGTCGCCCCGTTCTCCACGAGGCCCTGCAGCACGCGCAGCAACACCTCCACGTCAAGCGGGTGCAGGCCGATGGTGGGCTCATCAAACACAAAGAGCGCGTCGTCCTGGCGCCGGCCGATCTCGCTCGCGAGCTTGAGACGCTGCGCCTCGCCGCCCGAAAGCGCCGGCGTGGCCTCGCCCAGGGTGAGGTACCCGAGGCCCAGCCCCTGCAGCGTCCGGAGCTTCGCCGCCGCCGTACGGAGGCGCCCCACCTTGCAGAGCGCCTGGTCGACGGTCATGGCCATGAGCTCGGGAAGGCTCACGTAGTCGCCCTTCTCGCCCGTGGGCGTGCGCAGCGTGTGGCGCCGCACGCCCCAGGCCTCGGGCGCGTAACGCGAGCCGTTGCAGTCGGGGCAGGCGATGTCCACGTCGGGCAGAAACTGCACGTCAAGCGATATCTGCCCCGTGCCGTCGCAGGTCGGGCAGCGCAGCGAGCCGGTGTTGTAGGAAAAATCCCCCGCCTTGAGCCCCCGAGCGCGGGCATCGGCGGTCTGCGCGAACGCGCGGCGCAGGTCGTCCAGCACGCCCGAGTAGGTGCCCACCGTGGAGCGCACGTTGGCGCCGATGGGCGTGGCGTCGATGAGGTTCACGCGGCGGACGCCCTCGGCCACGACCTCGCTCACGTGGCTCGGCAGGCGCGTCCCCGCGATCTGCGCCGAGAGCGCAGGCACCAAACTCTCGAGCACAAGCGTGGTCTTGCCCGAACCCGAGACGCCCGTCACGGCCACGAGGCGCCCCCGCGGAATGTCCACCGTGAGCGGCCGCACCGTGTGGATGGCATCGGTCTCAAGGTGAATGACGCCCTGGTCAAACACCTCGTGCTCTGGCGCGCGGTCGCGCGTGCGCACCTTGCGCGCGCCGGAGAGGAAAGGCGCGATACGGGAATCCGGCACGGCGCAAACCTCTTCGATCGAGCCCTGCGCGATGATGGTGCCTCCCTCGGCCCCGGACTTCGGCCCGACCTCGATCACGTGGTCTGCCTCGCGGAGCACGCGCACGTCGTGGTCAACCACCACGACGGAGTTGCCGTCATCCACGAGGTCGTCCATCACCTGGATGAGTCCCTCCACGTTGGCGGGATGCAACCCGATGGAGGGCTCGTCGAGCACGTAGAGCACGCCCGTCGTGCGGTTGCGCACCGCGCGGGCCAGCTGCACACGCTGGCGCTCGCCCGTCGAGAGCGTGGCGCTCGCACGGTCAAGCGAAAGGTAGCCGAGGCCCAGCTGCCGCAGGCGCTCCGCGGGCTCCACCGTCTCGGACACGATGGTCTCTGCCATGGGCCGCAGGTCTGCCGGCATGACCTCGGGCACGTGAGCCAGCCAGACGACCAGCTCGTCAAGGGTCTTCGCGGTCGCTTCCGCCAAGTTGATGCCGTCGACCAGCGGCGCGCGGGCCGCGTCCGAGAGGCGCGAACCCCCGCAGTCGGGACAGGGCGCCTCGGTGAGGTAGCGCGCCACGCGCTTGAGCCCCTTCTCGTCCTTCACCTTGGCAAGCGCGTTCTCGACCGAACGGCGCGCGCTGTAGTAGGTGAAGTCCATCTCGCCCGCCGTGCCCGTCTTCTCGTTGTGGTAGAGGAGGTGGTACTTGTCGGGCGCGCCGTGCAGCACGAACTCCTTCTGCTCGGGCGTGAGGTCGCGATACGGCACGTCGGTGGGGATGCCCGCCTCGCGCGCGATGTCCTTCATGAGCGACCACATGAGGTGCCCCCACGGGGCCACGGCGCCCTCGTCGATGGTCTTCGACTCGTCAGGCACGAGCGTGCGCTCGTCAATGCTGCGCACCGTTCCCGTGCCCGCACAGGTGGGACACGCGCCGTCGGAATTGAAGGCGAGCATCTCGGCGCCCGGCCCCATAAAGGTCGCGCCGCAGACCGGGCACACGATGTCGCGCTCGAGCGCCACGTTCATGGTGGGCGGCACATGATGGCCGTTGGGACACACGTGACTGCCGAGACGGCTGAAGAGCAGGCGCAGGTGGTTGAGGAGTTCCGTCGAGGTGCCGAACGTGGAGCGCACGCCGGGCACGGCGGGGCGCTGGCGCAGCGCGATGGCGGCGGGCACATGGAGGACCTCGTCCACCTGCGCCTTGCCCGCCTGGCTTATGCGGCGGCGCGTATAGGTGGAAAGCGACTCCATATAGCGGCGGCTGCCCTCCGCGTAGAGCACGCCAAGCGCTAGACTCGACTTGCCCGAGCCCGAGACTCCCGCGATGCCCACGACTTCACCGAGGGGCACCTTCACGTCCACGTCCTTGAGGTTGTGCACGCGCGCTCCCCGAACCTCGATGTGCCTTGGCTGCTCATGACGACGTCTGCCCATAGGTCCCTCCTCCTCATGCAAGGCCCATTGTACGCCGATAGCGGCCACGGAAGAAACGCGACATTCTGGCCGCACGGCAACTCGCACAGAACGCGGCGTCATCCAACCGACAGGTGAAGACAGCCTCACCTATTGGTATTGCCGTTTACCTTGAATTGTTTTATTGGCATGTTCATGGAATCGTTCCCACGGTCTATACTGAACCAGGCAATTGTTTATGAAGGGAGACCGATGCGCACCGTGCGCCCCATACAGGCTTGTCTCCTTGCGCTCCTCGCGTGCGCCCTCTTGGTCTCCTGCTCCCTCTTCGAACCGCAACACATCAAAGATTATCCTCTCGAGGACGGTGCCATCCCGCTTGCTGAGCTTCTCGACGACGCCGAAGCCGCCGCGGCGATCGAGCGGGCTCTCGCGGCGCGCAAACCGAACGAGATCGAGAACGCTGACCCCGATGATGCGGTTGCCGCCACCTTCGAGGGCGCGCCCAACGCGCTCACGCAGGGCGGGCTCTTTGCCGTCCTGGGCGATGATCCCTGGGAGTACGGCCACAAGCTCATTGACGGAGGATCCGACTGGCGCGTCGCCTACGAGTTGCGCACCGCCCCCGCAGGCTATGCGCGCACCTATGCCCGCATCTCGGGATATGACGAAGACGGCCATACGACACGGCTGGAATTCGATATTGGCGTCCGTTTGACCGATTACGCCATTGTTTACGCCACTCTGGGGTCTATCACGGCAAATTGCGCTCTTGAAAGGTAAGGGAAGCTTTAGACTTGTACGCCAAATAGTAGACATCTTGTCGTTCAAAGACAGAGGTCTGTACAAGGGTGTTTTAAACTTGTTCGCCTAATTGTGGACATCTTGTTGTACAACAAAAGATGTTTTGGAATTATAGGAAGGGGTGTACATAATTCTCTCTTATGAATAACGTCGCATCGACATACGCACGCAAGAAGCTGGTCCTCGAGTATGACAAGTCACTCGGGCGGGCCATCGCTACCCTTCGTGGCGACCAGCACCTCAGCCAAGGTACGGTCGCCAAGGGGTTCGGTTGCGAACAGCCCCTCATCTCCAAACTCGAAGCCGGGCAGCGCTCCCTCAAGTTCAGCGAAGTCACCTCACTTGCCCGGGCGCTGGGAGTTCCGCGCGAACGGCTCGTCGACGCCCTGCTCGAAGCGCTTGACACCGTCGAGATGTAACGAGCCCCACACACCACGCACCGCTTCTAACCGCTCCGCAACGGGGCGGTTTTTTGCACAAACGGTTCAATCGCTCGCACGCTGCCCCACCACCATGCATACGCCCGCAGCAGCATGCGGCCCGCCACGGTTGTCCGCAGCGGGCCGCATCGTCGTTTTGGGCAACCCTCCTATGCTAGGGTCACGTACGCCTCGTAGGGCTTGAGCGTACCCGCCTCATGCACGGCATAGTTGCCGATGAGGCGCTCGCCCGAAGCTCCGAAGAGGTCGCAGGCCACCTCCCGGTCCGTCCAGTTGCAGGCAACGGTGAGCACCTGCCCGTCGAGTTCGCGGCGGTACGCATAGATGGCGGGATCGTCCTCGAGCAGCGGCTCGAAGCTGCCATATACAATAATCGGCAGCTCGTGGCGAAGCTTCACGAGTTGCTGGTAGTAGTAGAAGACCGAGTCGGGGTCGTCGAGGCAGGCAGCCACGTTGATCTCGGGATAGTTGGGGTTGAGGTCGATCCACGGCGTACCCGTGGTGAAGCCGGCGTTCGCGCTCGCATCCCACGGCATGGGCGTGCGCACGTTGTCGCGCGCCACGTGGTCAAAGCAGGCGAGCATCTGCTCGGTCGTCACCTGGTGCAGCTCGTCGACGGCCTGGTGCCAGATGTTGATCTCCTCCACGTCGCGGCACTCCTCCAGGCTGGTGAAGTGCTTGTTGGTCATGCCCAGCTCCTCGCCCTGGTAGATGTAGGGCGTGCCCTTCATCATGTGCAGGCAGGTGGCGAGCATCTTCGCGCTGGTCACGCGCCATTCGGGCCGGTCGTCGCCAAAGCGGCTCACCACGCGTGGCTGGTCGTGGTTGTTCCAATAGAGGCTGTTCCAGGCCGAGCCCTCGAGCTCGAGCTGCCACTTGTTCAAGATCTCGCGCAGGCGCGGCATGGAGGCCTTGCCCACGCCCCACTTGCCCACGAGCGGGCCGGGCTCGGTAAGGCCCGCGTCCATGTGCTCGAACTGGAAGACCATGGAGAGCTCTGAGCCATCGGCGGCGGCGTACTTCTTGGCCTCGTCGATGGTCACGCCGCCAGCCTCGCCCACCGTGAGCAGGTCGTAGCGCGAGAGCACCTCGCGATTCATCTCCTTGAGGAACTCATGCACGCGCGGGCCGTTGACCACGTAGGGCACGAAGGAGCCATAGCCGTCCGGCATGACCTCACCATCGGGCAGGCTCTGGATCTTGCTGATCATGGTGATGACGTCCATGCGCCAGCCGTCGATACCCTTGTCGCACCACCAGCGCATCATGCGGTAGATCTCGTCGCGCACCTTGGGGTTCTCCCAGTTGAGGTCGGGCTGCTTGCGCGAGAAGAGGTGCAGGTACCACTGGTCGGTCGCCTCGTCGTACTCCCACGCCGGCCCGGAGAAGACCGAGCCCCAGTTGTTGGGCGGGAGCTTCTCGCCGTTCGGGCCCACCTTGCCGTCGCGCCAGTAGTAGAAGTCGCGATAGGGGTTGTCGCGCGAGCTGCGGCTCTCCTCGAACCAGCGGTGCTCGTCGGAGGTGTGGTTGGCCACGAGGTCCATCACGATCTTGATGCCGAGGCCATGGGCAGTCTCGAGCATGCGGTCGAAGTCTTCCATGGTGCCGAAGTCTTCCATGATGGCCTGATAGTCGGAGATGTCGTAGCCCATGTCGTCGTTGGGGCTCGCGTATACGGGGCTCAGCCAGATGACGTCGATGCCCAGCTTCGCGAGGTAGGGAAGGCGCTCCGTGATGCCGTTGAGGTCACCGATGCCGTCGCCGTTGGAGTCCGCGAAACTCCGCGGATAGATCTGGTAGATGACGGCTTCCTTCCCCTAGTACCTGTTGTGCACGCGCTCGCACGCGGCGGGAAGGCTGCTCAGCTCGAGCACGGAACCGTCCTCGAGGGTGACCGTGCCCGTGAGCTTGCCGAACACCTGATGCTGGTCAGTCGTGATGAAGCCCGCTATGTCGGTGTAGTCGGAGCGGTCGATCTCGGGGTTGAAGCGCAGGTCGATGCTGCCGGCATCATCGTTGATGAACCACGGGCTCATGTAGTCGAAGTCGCCGAGCGTCGTCTTGGGGATGCCAAACCCCAGGCGCCCGAGCTTGTGGGCGATACCGTCCACGAAGACCATGTTCTCGCTCGCGGCCGACGTGTTGCCGAAGCCATACCCAAGGTTGATGCCCACCAGATGCCCGTTCTGGTAGCCGTGCCCCACGCCCCAGTACCAGACGTTTTCGTAGGTCCACACGCCACGGCCCCAGTCGAGCAGGCCGAGGGCGGGACCGTCCTCGGCATCCTCCGCCGCGGAGAACTCATGGAACAGGGAGCCCACGCGGAAGCCGCCGCGCGCCTTCATGCCCACGATCTTGCGGTTGTAGTAGAACGCATTGGGGTCTTCGTCCCACGGCGTGCAGATGACCATGGAGTCGCGGGGATCGTCGAACAGCAGGAGCTCCGCCTCGAGCTCGTCGCGGTTGTCGAAGCGCTTCATCGAGAAGCTCAGGCGGCGCGCATGGCCCGGCTCCCCCGCCTTCCCGACGTGGGCAAAGCTCACCTTGCAGCGCCGGTTGCTCCAGCTGACGTCGCCTGTGTCAGAGCTCGCGGGAAGCCCCATCCTGCCCATGGGCATGAGCACGAACTCGCTCGTGGTGGTGAAGTCGCGCGCGTCGAAATCGATGATCGACGCGGAGACGAGACCGATGTAGCCCAGGTCGGAGAAGGTGAGCGCAAGGGCGTAGCGCTCGTCGTTCACGAGGTAGTAGTCCCAGTCCTTGATGCGGGCGGCAGGCGCGACGATGTCTGCGTGCCGGTACTCGAAGGGCGGACGAAGCGCATAGCCGGGCTCGCGCAGGCTGCCCTGCGCGTCGAGAAGATGGCCTGTCTTGGTGATGAGATGCTCCGCCATGGGTCCTCCTCAGAACGGGTTCACAGATACTTTACTCATACCGCAGGGAGGCGAGATGTGCCGCAGCCCATCGGCAGGCGGTAGCGCGACTCCACGGGCCCCGCGTGGACAAAGGGGAGTATCCCTTTTGTCCACGATTCCTTTCGTAGTACGACAAAGGCCTGGTCAGGAAGATGTACATACCGAGGTCGGAATCGGTGGAACCGGTTGCGGAAGACAGCATCTCACCGAGGTCGATCATCAGGTCGCCGTTGACCTCCTTCACGCTGAACGAGAGCACCGAGGAAGTGACCGTGGTTCCCTCGCTTGTGGTCTCCCAGGTGCTGTCTCCTGTAGAGCCGTTCTGCGTGAACGTGCCCGTCCCGTCCGCTTTGAACGTGAGACCGTACCCTGCCATGGCCTCAGCGCCCGCGAAATCCTCCTCGCTCAGGTTCTCGAAGTCGCCCGAGATGCACACGCCGAACGCGCCGACCGCATCCACCTTCCATTCGCCCTCGAGCATGGCGGCATCGGTCACGGGCTTCGCGTTCGCAGGGTCAAACTCAGGCGCCGACGTCACGTCGGCACCCTTGGCGAACGTGAGGTCCATGCTCTGGCCGTTCGACTCGATGGTCGCCGATATGGTCTCATCTTCCGCTAGGGTAAAGGTCACGCTCTTCGGGGCACCTTCATCGGCATCCTTGAGGGTGATGACCGCCTGCTCGCCAGAGAGCTCCCAGGTGCCTGCGAGCTCGTTGCCCGAGCTGGACATCGTGGCGGCACCATCGGTGCCAAAGCTCACGCCAAACTCCAGGCCCATCCCCGCCAGGTCGCCCGTCAACGTGACGCCGCTATAGGACGCCTTGACGACGTTCCAGTCACCCAGGTAGTTCTCCTCGGTGATGGCGGGCTTCTCAGGCTCGGCAGCAGGCTCGTTCGTAGCCGTTCCCGAGTCGGTCGAGCCGCCCGATCCGCCGCATGCGGGCAGTAGCGCCACGCTCAGGAGCAACGCTAGCGCACCTGCGAGAATCCCCGTCCGCTTATTCATATGAATCCATCTCCCCTCTTCGACATACGTCATAACGTGCCATATCACCATGCTACGCGTATTAAGCTTGTTTGAACATGCCTGAATAGGCAAACGTGCTGGATGCTCTACGAGCTCACCGCGCCTCAACATATGGCGTCGGTCATCCAAACGCTCCCTCGCCACTAACACTTGCGCCGCTTCTGGCCCTGCTTGCCGACAGCAGATGTTCGTCCGTATTATCCACCCATACAATATGAGTATCGCTGTACATCTCTTAGGGAAAGGGAGACAACATGGCATTTCCGAAGGGCTTTTTGTGGGGTGGAGCGACCGCGGCCAACCAGTATGAGGGCGGCTGGGATGCGGACGGCAAGGGCGACAGCCTGTGCGACCACATGCGTGGCGGCGACGTGAACACCCCGCGCCAGATCGACGAGTTCTTTGACCCCGAGGCGCTGTATCCCAGCTGGGAGGCAACCGACTTCTACGGTCACTACGAGGAAGACATCGCTCTCTTCGCCGAGATGGGCTGGAACGTGTTCCGCATGTCCATCAACTGGACGCGCCTGTTCCCCACGGGCGAGGAGGCCGAACCGCTGGCCGCCGGCGTCGAGTTCTACGACAAGGTGTTTGACTGCCTGAAGGCGCATGGCATCGAGCCTCTGGTCACGCTGTCGCATTACGAGACCCCCTACAGCCTCGTGAGCAAGTACAACGCGTGGGCCGACCGCCGCTGCATCGACTTCTTCTGCACCTACAGCCAGTTCTGCCTCGACCGCTGGCATGACAAGGTCAAGTACTGGCTGACCTTCAACGAGGTCAACACGGGCATGCCGTTCATGAACAACGCGCTGTCCACGAGCCTCGTGCAGCACTACACCGGCAACACCGCCAACGCGCCGCGCGACAACAAGCTCTGCTTCAACGCGCTGCACCACCAGTTCCTGGCGGGCGCCAAGACCGTCAAGTACGCCCATGACCACTATCCCGAGGTCATGATGGGCAACATGACGGCCTTCATCACCACCTACCCGCTGACCTGCGACCCGGCCGACCTGCTGGCCGCGCAGTACAAGCTCCAGGACGCCGACTGGTACGCCTCCGACGTGCAGGTTCGTGGCGCCTATCCGTACTACGCCAAGCGCCTGTGGAAGGACTACGGCGCCGAGCCCGACATCCTGCCGGGCGACGAGGAGATCCTCGCCGAGGGCTGCGTGGACTTCTTCACCTACAGCTACTACATGTCCATGACCATCACCACGCACGACGATGGTGAGGAGATGGCGGGCAACATGAGCCTGGGTGGCAAGAACCCGTACCTCAAGGCCTCCGACTGGGGTTGGCAGATCGACCCGCAGGGCCTGCGCTGGACCATCAACGAGGTCGCCAGCCGGTATAACAACATCCCGCAGATGGTCGTCGAGAACGGCTTTGGCGCCTTTGACGAGGTCGTCGTCGAGGACGGCGTGGAGAAGATCCACGACCCGTATCGCTCCGACTACCTCAAGGCCCATGCCGCCGCGCTCTCCGACGCCATCGACGACGGCGCCAACGTCATCGGCTACACCTGGTGGGGCCCGATCGACGTCGTCTCCGCCGGTACGGGCGAGATGCGCAAGCGCTATGGCTTCATCTACGTCGACAAGCACGACGACGGCTCGGGCGACATGCACCGCGCCCGCAAGGACAGCTTCTTCGAGTATCAGAAGATCATCGCTGACAGCCGCAAGTAACGTCTCGGCAGAGCACTGCCAGGGGGCCGCATCCGTGCGGCCCCCTTCTTTGACGCCGGTGGACAAAAGGGAGTATCCCCAACGTACCAGCGGACGCAGGTGGACAAAAGGGAGTATCCCTTTTGTCCACGCAGCTACTTGCGGATGTCTCCGCGGTCAACGGCCAGCTCGTAGCCGATGAGGTTCATGCGCAGGCCAAGGCAGCTGCGGCACTGGGCGGACTCGTCGCCCGTGCAGATCTTGTTGTCGTAGAGCTCGTACTGCTTGCGCACCGCCACGGGCGAGAGGTTGGGCATGACCACGTTGGCACCCGCCAGCATGCCCTTCTCGCGACCCCGCGGGTCGATGGTGCCGAGCGCCGTCGTCGCGGGCAGCAGCACGTTGGGATAGATGAGGCGGATCATGCTCAGCAGGTAGAGCGTGAGCTCGAGCGTGCCCGCGGGTTCGTCGCGGAAGGGCGTGTCGTGATGCGGGATGAAGGGCCCGATTCCGACCATTTCCGGGCGGAAGGACGCGAGCAGCCGGAGGTCCGCCAGCAGGGCGTCCTCCGTCTGGAACGGACTGCCGACCATCATCCCCATACCGACCTGGTAGCCCAGCGAACGCAGCGCCCGCAGGCAGGCCAGACGGCCCTCCAGCGTCATCCCGGCAGGATGCAGGCGCGCATAATGGGCCGGATCCGCCGTCTCGTGGCGGAGGAGGAAACGGTCCGCCCCGTTGCGGCGCAGGAGGGCATAGGTCTCCGGAGGAAGTTCCCCGAGCGAAAGGGTAATGGCCGCATCCGGCCAGGCGGCACGGATCCCGGCGACAACCGGGGCGAGCCCTTCGGCTGCGGCCGGGTTTTCCCCGCCCTGGAGCACGAAGGTCCTGAGCCCGGCGTCCCATGCCCTTTCACAGCAGGACAGGATCTCATCCGGACGCATGGTATACCGGCGGACGGCCTTGTAGCTCCGGGTCACGAAGAAGCCGATGAACGAAGCCGCCAAGGCGTAGAGCAGCCATTTGCCGACCAGCAGGGAGAACCCCGAAATCGGATCCGACATCCACCGCACCAGCAGGATGGACAGGAGGGACGCCAGCACCGACACCCCGCAGTCTTGCAGGATAATCAGCGCGGAACTGGAATAATGCTCTCTATTATTATCCATCGGTGGCCACCCTTTTTCAATGCAAATATAGAAAAAAAATGAAAAACGTGCGGAGATAACGTTTTTAGCGCAGTTTCCGGACAGGGAAAGTGAAATAAGTGTCCGGATAAGGTTCTCCGCGGAGGGTGAAATGCCACCACTCCTTTTCGTACGGGCGGAATCCAGCCTGCATCATCGCACGGCGCAGGATCATGCGGTTTTCCCGCTGCTGTGCAG
>CACYAX010000124.1 GCA_902772435.1 uncultured Coriobacteriaceae bacterium
GCGGCGGTCGAGCACGCGGTCTATCTGGTAGCGCACGCCCGTGTCCCACACGATGGCGAGCGGCGTGACCACGCCCTCCTCCGAGGTGTCGGAGATGACCTCCACGTACTTCTTCTCACGTCCCGTCACGTTGCGCATGGTCGCTCCCTCACGCGAAGAAGCTGACGGGGTGGACCACGTTCTCGCGCTCGGGGTCAAGCGTGGACAGGCGCGGGTTGGTGAGCTCGGAGAGCCGCCGCACGGCGTGGTTGCCGAAGCGGCTGCGCAGGCCGTCGACCGTCTGGTCGAGCGCGAGGGCCTGCAGGCGCTTCTCCTCCTGGCCGAAGAGGTCAAGCTGCACGGCAGTGTCGGCGGGCACGAGGTTTGACGCCCGCACGCCGAGGGAGCGCAGCTTCTCCCCATGCGCGAAATCCCAGTCGCTGCAGAGCAGGTCGGCGGCCGTGGAGCATATCTCGCTCGTGAGCTGCGTGGGCCGCTCGAGCGTGGTCTGGCGGCTCCGGCTGGCGAGCGTGGAGAAGTCTCTCCCCCACGCCGCCACCGTGCGCGCCGCGAGCCCCTGGGCGCGCAGGCGCTGCGCGACGGACTCCCCCATGAGCCAGATGACCTGGCGGGCCGTCTGGGCATCCTCCACGTCGAACGGCACGGTAATGCCGTTGCCCACGCCCTTGACCACGTGCTCGATGTCCGCGATGCCAGGCTCGTAGGTGCGCACCGGGCTCTCGTCAAGCCCGCGCGCGAAGCTCTGGACCACCAGGCCCATCTTGCCCAGCGTGCGACGCAGGATGTAGCTGTCTGCCTGCGCGAGGTCGCCGATCGTGCGGACACCGAGCTTGAGCAGCTTGCGCTCGGTGGCGGGACCCACATAGAGCAGGTCGCGCACCGGCGCGGGCCACACGCGCCGCGGGACGTTTTGGGGCGTGACCTCCATGAGGCCGTCCGGCTTGTCGTGGTCGCTCCCGAACTTGGCGAAGATCTTGTTCCACGAGACCCCCACGCTCACCGTGAGGCCGAGCTCCTCCTCGATGCGCTCCGAGATCTCGCGCGCGATGAGCAGGGCGCTCCCACCAGCAAGATGGGCCGAGTCGGTGACGTCGAGCCAGCACTCGTCGAGGCCAAACGGCTCCACGAGGTCTGTGTACTCGTTGTAGATCGTGCGTGCGAGGCGGCTGTAGCGCTGGTAGAGGCCGTAGCGCGGCGGCACGATGATGGCCTCGGGGCACGCACGGCGCGCCTCCCAGAGGGCCGACCCGGTCTTGACGCCCGCACGTTTTGCCGGATAGCTGGCCGTGAGCACGATGCCGTGGCGATTCTCCTCGTCACCGCCCACGATGACGGGAAGGCCGCGCAGCTCGGGACGCTCGGCCATCTCGACGCCCGCGTAGAAGCAGTTCATGTCGACGTGCAGGACCGCGCGACTCGTGTTCATGCTCACCTCCAAAACCGCATACGTGTTCGCTTTCAAAACTTGTGTTCTATATTAGTGGCTCTGGTGGACATGATTGGCTGGCAATTGAGAGAAACGGCGAACGCGCAGGTGCGCCACGAAGGCTCCATGGCTTGTTCGCGTGGACGCTCGGGTTCTGCGACTTTGCGCTAGCCGCCTGCTCAAGGTAGCGGAATATCACAAAAGCAAAACGCAACCAACGGTTTCGTGACAAGACGCGTCCCCACCCCTATCGTAAGAACCACGGATGACGCACGTGGCCACGGCGGAGCACACAACAACTGAGGAGCATCTCATGGCAGGCATAGGACAGAAGCTCAGGAACCTGCGCAGGGCGCGCGGGCTCACCCAGGACGAGTTGGCCGCTCGACTGCACGTGACGCGCCAGGCCCTCTCGCGTTGGGAGCGCGATGACGCGCAGCCCAGCCTCGAGATGCTGCAGGCAGTGGCGCTTGAGCTTGGCACGCCCGCACGAGAGCTCATGCTCCCCACACAATCCCCTGAGGAGGTCATCATGACGAACGAAGACACATACGGTGCCGAGGCACGTGAACGCTGGGGAGACGACGTGGTCGACGCCAGCAATCGCAAACTGGAGGCCATGAGCGCAGACGAATGGAGCGCACGCTCGCTGCTCGAGGAGTCGATCAAGGTGCAGCTGCGCATCGCCATGGCCACGGGCGACCCGCAGGGCAGTGAGGCGGAAGAGCTCTGTCACCTGCACGCGCGTTGGATCAAGATGCACTGGCCAGATGGCCGCTACTCCCCCGCCGCCCACCTCGGCCTGGCGCACGGGTACCTGTGCGACGACCGGTTCCGAAGCTACTACGACACGGCGGCGGGCGCAGGCGCGACGGAGTTCCTCGTCGCGGCGCTGGAGTCGTGGCTCGCCTAGCGCGGCACGTAGGGCGAAACGACGTGCCCCAGCCGGTACGTACCGACTGGGGCACCACCTTGGAACCGATTCACGCGCAACCGCCCCACCCTACCGACCAGGGCGGCCGCGTCTCCCTACAGCAGCTGCAGCGAGAGCGCAATGAGGAGCTGGCCCACGTAGTAGAGCATGAGGTTGCTCACGCGCATCACGAAGCTCTTCTTGGGGCCGAAGGTGTTGAGGATGAGGATGACGTCGCTCATCAGGAAAAGCACCACGCCCACGAGGAAGACTATCGTGTGGGCCGAGGGGTGCTGGATGAGGGCCAGGACGGCCATGCAGTTGAGGATGGCGATGGCGCCGATGTAGAAGATGCCGAAGATCTTGAACGGCAGCGTCGCCTCAATGCGCTGGAAGATCCACATCATGAGGGCGCCCGTGCACACGAGGCCCGCGGCGACGGCGATGCCCCAGTACCGGCAGGTGGGCAGGATGGCCCAGAGGTAGATCAGGTGGCCGATGAGGAAGACGAGTATGCCCACCAGGAAGGCGGCCTGCCCCTTCTTGCCCTCGAACACGTAGCGGAGGTTGAGCAGCACGTCGGCGATCGCGCCCACGAGCAGGCCGACCACGATCTTGGCGGCGTAGGGCGTGGCATGGAAGCCGCCCGCCCCGAGGAAGCCGAGCAGCACGAAGGTCAGCGACGCAAGCCCCTTGATCACGTCCGCCTCGACGTAACGCTCGGCGCGCTCCACAACAATGAAGATGGCAGCCAGCACCAGGCAGAACGGGCAGAGATACAGATAGCTCATGGCACGCTCCTTCCCGTGGGATAGCTCTATCCTACGGGCTGGACGCGCATGTCAGGCGCTACGTTCGGTCGACGATGCAAAGTGGTGCGCAAAGTGGCTAAAAACGCCTAGAGCAGCGCCTTCACCGCCGCGCACAGGGCATCGACGCTCGTCACGGTGAGGTCGGGCTGCTCGGGCACGTCCGGCACGGGACGCCCGCGCCGGTCGAGCCAGATGCAGCTCCAGCCCGCGCGCTTGGCGCCCACCACGTCGGTCTCGTAGGTGTCGCCCACGTACCAGACGCCGGCGCCGGAGACGCCCAGCCGGCGCTCCATCTCGGCGTACAGGGCGGGTTCGGGCTTGGGCATGCCGATGTCGCCCGAGATGACCACGTGCTCCTCGCTCACCCAGCGCATGACGCCGAGCGAGCGCATCTTCTGGCGCTGGTGGTCGGACGCGCCGTTGGAGATGACGCCCAGCGGCAGGCCCGAGGCCACGCAGGCATCGAGGAGGTCGGCCGTCTCGGGAGGCAGCGTGAGCTCCTCCTGGGCCCGGGCATAGGCCGCCTGGAACGCGAGCGCCTGTGGCCGCGAGACCTCCACGCCGAACGCGGCATAGGTGGCCTGCACACGGTAGACCACGTGGTCCTCGCTCGTGATCTTGCCGGCAGAGAGCAGCTCGAAGGCCTCGTCGCTCTTCACGCGGCTGAGCTTGAAGAGCTCGTCCACGTCGAGGTCGGGCCTGTCCGCGAAGATCTCGGCGAACGCCCTGCGGTACGGCGCCGCGAGGTCGTAGAGCGTGTCGTCCACATCAAAGATGATTGCGTGTGCGCGTGGCAATGCTCTCCTCCAAGTTCGCTCAGATGCCCATGTGAGGCCTTGAGACCGCCCAGAATCGGGCGCAAAAACCAAATGTGAGTAAACAGCTGCAGAGGGCGGAAAATGCCCTTAGAACGGCTCAGGCCCTTCAGGTATGAGAAGGGCGCCCCTGGCAGGCCGGACGCCATCGCAGCCGATGGCAACCCGTCGAGGGGCGCCCCACGTAACCCAAAGAGGTGCCTAGAGCCTCTGTGACACGACCTTCTCGGAGAGGTAGGCCACGACCTCGTCGATGGGGACCTCGACGCGCTCGCCCGTGGCGCGGTCCTTGACCTCCACGTTGCCGTTCTTCACGGCGCGCTTGCCGCAGACCACCTGGTACGGGAAGCCCATGAGGTCAGCGTCGGCGAACTTCACGCCCGCGCGCTCCTTGCGGTCGTCCACCACGACCTCGATGCCCGCGTCCACGAGGCCCTTGGCGATGCCCTCGGCGGCAGGCCACACGAGGTCGTCAGCGGTCTCGAGCGGCACGATCTCGACCTCGTAGGGAGCCACGCAGACGGGCCAGCAGATGCCGTGCTCGTCGTGGTGCTGCTCGACGACGGCCGCGAGCGTGCGCGAGACGCCGATGCCGTAGCAGCCCATCTGGAAGGGGCGCTCGACGCCGTTCTCGTCGGCGAAGGTGGCACCCATGGCCTCGGAGTACTTGGTGCCGAGCTGGAAGACCTGGGAGACCTCGATGCCGCGGGCGGAGTGCAGCGCGCGTCCGCACTTGGGGCAGGCGTCGCCCTCCTTGGCGGAGGCGAGGTCAAGCCACTCGACGACCTCGAAGTCGCGGCCGGGCTGGGCGCCCTTGATGTGGTAGCCCTCCTCGTTGGCGCCGATGAGCCAGCTCTTGGAGTCCTTGAGCGCGATGTCGGCCACCACGCGCACGCGGGCATCGGCGCCGATCGGGCCCATGTAGCCCTTGACCAGGCCGTAGGCAGCCATCTGCTCCTCGTCCATCACGTCATAGTGGCCGAAGGCG
Source organism: uncultured Coriobacteriaceae bacterium (assembly GCA_902772435.1). GTDB lineage: Bacteria > Actinomycetota > Coriobacteriia > Coriobacteriales > Atopobiaceae > UBA1367. Next base: position 4,955 of record CACYAX010000124.1, read on the forward strand.
TGCTCGGCCTTGACGTCGTTGAGCTCGTGATCGCCCGGCAGCAGGCAGAGCACGGGCGTGCCGTCCTCGGCGATGATGGCGAAGCTCTTGCGGCAGGCGCGCTCGGAGACGCCCATGAACGCGGCGAGCGACGCGATGGAACCCTCGCAGGGCGTGGCGATCTTCTCGCACTCGGTGCCGGGGCCCTCCTCGATGGCGATGCCCACGGTGGCCGCCTCGACGTCGGCCGCGAAACCGCAGTCGCACCAGACGAGCTCGGCCTCGCCGGCCTCGGCCAGGGCCATGAACTCCACGGAGGTGTCGCCGCCGATCTGGCCGGAGTCAGCTACGACGGGCAGCGCGCGCAGGCCGCAGCGCTCGCAGATGCGGGCGTAGGCGTCCTTCTCGGCGTTGTAGCTCGCCTGCATGCCCTCGACCGTGGCGTCGAAGCTGTAGGCGTCCTTCATGATGAACTCGCGGCCGCGCATGAGGCCGAAGCGGGGGCGCATCTCGTCGCGGAACTTGTCCTGGATCTGGTAGAGCGTGACGGGCAGCTGCTTGTAGCTGCGCAGCTCGTGGCGGATGAGGTCGGTGAAGGTCTCCTCGTGCGTCGGGCCGAAGACGAACTCGCGCTCGTGGCGGTCCTTGAGGCGCAGCAGCTCGGGGCCATAGGCGTTCCAGCGGCCGGAGTCCTGCCAGAGCTCCGCCGGCACGATGACGGGCACCTGGATCTCCTGCGCGTCGATGGCCTCCATCTCCTCGCGGATGACGGTCTCGATCTTGAGCAGCGAGCGCCATGCGAGCGGCAGGTAGCTGTAGAGGCCGGCGGCGGTCTTGCGAATCATGCCAGCGCGAAGCAGCAGCTTGTGGCTGGCGAGCTCGGCCTCGGCGGGATCCTCTTTCAGCGTGGGAGCATAGAGCTTGGACATCCTCATATATGACTTCATGCGCAGGTCCTTTCCGGCCGCGGTTCTTGGCAATCAACTTTTCTATTGTAGCGAGTTTGGGGCCATGCACCGAGAGCACACGCACCCATATGTGCGCGAGTCGAAACGCAGTGGACAAAAGGGAGTATCCCCAACGTACCACGTGGACAAAAGGGAGTATCCCCAACGTACCACGTGGACAAAAGGGAGTATCCCTTTTGTCCAGCGCGCAACGAAGAATGCGCTCCGTACGGGGTAGCGTACGGAGCGCACCTAGTTCAGGCTGAGCATCAGTCATTACGCGCCGAAGCGGGCCTCGATCTCGGCGAAGAGCTCGTCGACGATGGCG
>CACYAX010000125.1 GCA_902772435.1 uncultured Coriobacteriaceae bacterium
CGCTCATGGACCTCGGCCGTCCCAAGACGGTCCAGCTGGCGGTCATGGTCGACCGCGGCCATCGCGAGCTGCCGATCCGTGCCGACTACGTGGGCAAGAACGTTCCCTCCTCCCATACGGAGGACGTGCGTGTGAGCGTCATGCCGCTCGACGAGAAGGACTGCGTCGAGATCTGGGAGAAGAACTAGAGCTCAGGAGGGAGCAACCATGCTTTCCGTACGACACCTCATCGACACCACGAGCCTGACTGCCGATGACATCACGCAGATCCTCGACACCGCCAAGTCGTTCGATCCCATCGTCAACGCGCGCACCATCAAGAAGGTCCCCGCGCTGCGCGGCCGCACCATCGTCAACCTCTTCCTCGAGCCCTCGACGCGCACGCTGAAGAGCTTCGAGCTCGCCGAGAAGCGCCTCTCCGCCGACTCCATCTCCATGGGCGGCGCGACGAGCTCCGTGGTCAAGGGCGAGAGCCTCGCCGACACCATCCAGACCATCGACGCCATGAACGTGGACATGTTCGTCGTGCGTGCCCGTCTGGCCGGCACCCCGCAGAAGATCACCGAGAACACCGACGCCATCGTCATCAACGGCGGCGACGGCAAGCACCAGCATCCGACGCAGGCCATGCTCGACCTCTACACCATCCGCGAGCACTTCGGCCATCTCGACGGCCTGAAGGTCGCCATCGTGGGCGACCTCGCACACAGCCGTGTCTGCGGCTCGCTCGCCCCGGCCCTCAAGACCATGGGCGCCGACGTCACGCTCGTGGCCCCGCCCACGTTCCAGGTGGGCGACCCCAGCTGGTTCGGCTGCAACCAGACCAACCACCTCGACGACGTGCTCGAGGACATGGACGTGGTCTACATGCTCCGCGTGCAGCTCGAGCGCATGGAGGGTGCCGCCATCCCCAGCCGCCGCGAGTACAACAGGCTCTACGGCCTCTCGCTCGAGCGTGAGGCGCGCATGAAGCCCAACGCGATCATCTGCCATCCGGGCCCGATGAACCGCGGCATGGAGATTGATGCCGAGGTCGCCGACTGCGCCCGTTCGAGGATTCTTAACCAGGTCAACGCCGGCGTGCTCACGCGCATGGCCGAGATGTACCTGCTCATGGGAGGAGAGGACTAATGGCATATCTGATCAAGGGCGCTCATGTGGTTGACCCCCAGGTGGGCCTTGACGACGTCCGTGACGTGCTCGTCGAGGACAAGCTCATCGCCGAGGTCGCCGAGAGCATCGAGGCCGGCGAGGGCGTCGAGGTCATCGACGGTCGTGCACATCCGCCCGATGGGCGCGCTCACCCGCGGCGAGAAGGGCGAGTCGCTCGCCGAGATCGGCGACATGGTCATGGAGGGCGCCTGCGCCTTCTCAGACGACGGCCACGGCGTCCAGAGCGCCGGCATGATGAAGACCTGCATGGCCTACGTGAGCCAGTTCGACCGCGTGGTCTGCGCCCACTGCGAGGTGGAGAGCCTCACCAAGAACGGCGTCATCAACTCCGGCCGCGCCGCGACGCGCCTTGGCATGTTCGGCTGGCCCCCGTTCGGCGAGGAGCTCGAGATCTACCGCGACATCGAGCTCTCCCGCAGCACCGGCTGCGCGCTGCACATCTGCCACATCTCCACGGAGAAGGGCCTCGAGCTCGTCAAGGCCGCCAAGGCCGAGGGCCTGCCCGTGACCTGCGAGGTCACGCCGCACCACCTGTTCCTGTGCGACGACGACATCACCGACACCTATGACACCAACCTCAAGATGAACCCGCCGCTGCGCAAGCGCTCCGACATGGAGGCGCTCGTGCAGGGCATCCTCGACGGCTCCATCGACTGCCTGGTGACCGACCATGCGCCGCACGCCAAGCACGAGAAGGACTGCGAGTGGGAGATCGCCTTCTTCGGCACCATCGGCCTCGAGACCTCGCTGCCCCTCATGCTCACCAACCTCGTGCTCCCGGGCAAGATGAGCTGGAGCCGTCTGGTCGAGGTCATGTGCGTCAACCCGCGCAGGCTCCTGCGCTGCAAGCCCGTCACGCTCGCGGCCGGCAGCCAGGCGGACCTCACGCTCATCGACCCCGCGCGCGAGATCGACGTGACCGAGGGCTACTTCCAGAGCAAGTCCAAGAACTCCGCGTTCCTGGGCCAGCACCTCACGGGCGTGGCCACCGACGTGCTCATGGCCGGCAAGCGCACGCTCGCTGACGGCGTGGTCGCCTAGCATCAAAGCGTTACGTTCCGCGGGCCTTCCCTTTGGTGGGGGAGGCCCGTCCGTACTACGAGTAGACAAGGAGCGGTATGGAAACGACGAATACCGCGCTCTGGCCCTTCGAGGTGGTGAGCAACGAGCCCGTCGCCCAGGACATCTGGCGGCTCGTCCTGCAGAGCGGCGTCGCCGCGCAGATCGCGCCCGGCCAGTTCATGAACCTCCAGGTGCCGGGGGACGGCTCCCACATCCTGCGCATCCCGCTCTCCTTCGCGTCGGCCCATGGCCCCAGCGGGACCGTGGAGATCATCTATGCGGTCGTGGGCGAGGGCACGCGTCGTCTGAGCCAGATGGCTGCGGGGTCTACGTCCACGCTGGTCGGGCCGTGCGGCCATGGCTGGCGGCTTCCCGCGCAGGAGGGCAGGTCGCTGCTCGTGGCGGGCGGCGTGGGCCTTCCGCCCATCGTGGCGGCAGCCCGCATGCTGGCCGCCCAGAGCCTCGGCTTCGACGTGGTCGTGGGCGCCCAGACGGCTTACAGGCACGTCGAGAGCCAGATCGACCTGCTCCGCGGCATGACCGCCTGCGACCTGTGCGACTGTGGCCGGCGCGTGCTCGTCACCACCGATGACGGGTCGCTCGGCATCCAGGGCTTCACGACCGAGGCGATGGCACAGTTGCTCGCCGAGCGCGGCTATGCGCAGGTCTACACCTGCGGCCCCAACGTTATGATGGCGGGCGTGGCCCGTCTCGCGGCAGATGCGGGCATCGCGTGCCAGGCGTCGCTCGAGCGCATGATGGGCTGCGGCTTCGGGGCCTGTAGCTGCTGCAACGTTCCGCTCGTGCGCGGGGGCTATGCCCTCTGCTGCCAGGACGGCCCGGTCTTCGACGCGCAGGAGGTGGCATGGTGAGTGGCGTGAACATGGCCGTCAACCTCGGCGGCATAGCGATGCGCAACCCCCTCAACACGGCGAGCGGCACCTTTGGCAACGGCGTGCAGTTCGAGGGCTTCTACGACGTGGGCGCCACGCTTGGTGCCATCACCTGCAAGGGCGTCGCCGCCGAGCCGTGGGTGGGCAACCCCGCCCCGCGCCTCACCGAGCTGCCGGGCGCCATCATGAACTCCGTGGGCCTGCAGAACCCCGGCGTGCAGGGCTTCGTGGATACCTACGGCGCGTACCTCGCGGGCCTGCGCGCGAAGGGCTGCCAGGTCATCTGCCAGGTTGCGGGCCACTCCATCGAGGAGTACGTGCGCGCGACCGAGCTCTTCGAGGAGCTGGCCCCCTTCGCGTCGGGCTTCGAGATCAACATCTCGTGCCCGAACATCGCCAAGGGCGGGGCCGCCATGGGCGCGACGCCTGCGAGCGCGGCTGAGGTCATGGCGGCGGTACGTCCGCTCACCACGCGGCCGGTCATCGTCAAGATGGCACCGCATGACGTGGCCGAGATCGGCCGCGCGCTCGAGGCCGCGGGCGCTGACGCCTTGAGCCTCATCAACACCATCCCCGGCATGGCCATCGACGTGCGCACGCGCAGGAGCCGCGTGGCGCGACCCACCGCGGGCGTCTCGGGCCCTGCCATCCACGCCATCGCGGTCCGCATGGTGTGGGAGTGCGCCCAGGCCGTGAGCATCCCCCTCTGCGGCATCGGCGGCGTGGCAAGCGGCATGGATGCCGCCGAGATGATCCTCGCGGGTGCCACGGCCGTCTCCATCGGCACGGCCAACCTGTACGACCCCACCTGCGCCCCGCGCATCCTCTCCGAGCTCACGGCGTGGGCGGAGAGCCAGGGCGTCTCTGACATAAACGAACTGATTGGAGCCTTCGAATGCTAACTGAAGCCGATGCACGCGACGCGATCATCATCGCCCTCGACCTCGCCGACAAGCTCGCCGGAAAGGCGGTGTGGGTGAAGGTGGGCATGACGCTCTTCTACCGCTACGGGCCGGCCATCGTCGACGACATGCGCGCCCGCGGCCTGCGCGTCTTCCTCGACCTGAAGCTGCACGACATCCCGTTCCAGATCCACGGCGCCGCCCATTCCGCTTCGCTTTCCGGCGCGGACATCCTGTCCATCCACGGCCTTGGCGGTGCTGCCATGATCGCCGAGGGCCGTAAGGGGGTTGAAGAGGCCGCCGCCGAGCGTGGGGGAGAGCGCACGAGGCTCGTGGCCATCTCCGTCCTCACGAGCATGGACCAGGACGCCCTGGCGTCCATCGGCGTTGAGGCCCCCATTGCCGACGAGGTTGCCCGCCTCGCGGCCCTCGCCGTGGGCGCGGGCTCCGACGGCATCGTCTGCTCCCCGCAGGAGGCCCATGCCATGCGCACGCTGCTCGGCCCCGACGCGCTCATCGTGACGCCTGGCGTGCGCCCCGCCGGCGCTGACGTGGGAGACCAGAAGCGCGTTTCCACGCCTGCGGCCGCCATCGCGGCAGGGGCGTCAAAACTGGTCATCGGCCGCCCGATCACGGCCGCAGACGACCCCGTGGCCGCCTTCGACGCCATCGTCGCGGAGCTTGTCGCCTAGTACGTCAATTTGCGGCGGAGGCTGTGCCCGCACGGCTTCCGCCACATGCCACACCCGGGCGCATCCCGTTCTGTTCCATAAATTCTGACATGTTGGTATGTAGCGAATCTTTAACAATTCGCAGCTATTTAGGCACTTCAATGCGCATTTTGTGTGCGTAGAGTGGTCAGTTACCACCAAAATGCTGTTAGGTGCTTGCAAAACGTTGGCCATATGGTCAAACTAGTGCTTCGCGCGTGTTTGACCAGCACCTATGCTGGCACCGCATCTTTGCTTATAACTTCACTATGTTTGGAGGACGTTATGCCACTGCCTACGCTTACTGATGAGCAGCGCAAGGAAGCTCTTGAGAAGGCCGCAGCCGCTCGCCACGCTCGTGCCGAGCTTCGCGAGAAGATCAAGAAGGGTGACATCACCCTCGAGCAGGTTCTCGATTCCGACGACCCCATCGCTTCCCGCATGAAGGTCTCCGCCCTCATCGAGTCCCTTCCTGGCTATGGCAAGGCCAAGGCCGCCAAGATCATGGACGAGCTGGGCATCGCTTCCACCCGCCGCGTCAAGGGCCTGGGCGCTCGCCAGCGCGAGCAGCTGCTTGAGGCTCTCAACAAGTAGTGGCGCGCACACCCCGACTCTTCGTCATCTCCGGACCGTCAGGTGCAGGAAAGGGAACGCTGGTCTCGCTCGTGCGAGAGAGGCATCACGATCTTGACCTGACGGTTTCTGCTACCACGCGCAAGCCGCGTGAGGGCGAGATTGACGGGGTCTCGTATCACTTCATCAGCGAAGAGGAGTTCACGCGCCGCGTCGAGGCCGGAGAGTTCCTCGAGTGGGCCCATGTCCACGGGCATCGCTACGGTACCCTCAAGAGCGAGGTCGACGAGCGCATGGCCCGCGGGCATTCCGTCATCCTCGAGATCGACATCCAGGGTGGCATGAACGTGCGCAAGGTGTATCCCGACGCCGTGCTGCTGTTTATCATCCCGCCGTCGGCTGAGGAGCTCGAGCGCCGCCTGCGCGGCCGGGGGTCCGAGCGCGAGGAGGACATCGCCCTACGCCTCGAGAACGCCAAGCGTGAGATGGCTATGAAAGACTCCTACGATACGATTATCATTAACGATAGCCTCGATGTCGCCGTGGGCGCGCTTGAGGCTGCGATAGACCATTACGAGACGTCTGGAGGTCCTGAGGAACATGTCAGTGACTAGCCCCGAGATCGATTCCCTGCTCGAGAAGACCGAGAACAACCCCTTCCTGCTCTGCAGCATCGCCTCCAAGCGTGCCTGCGACATCAACAACATGGTGCGCGGCCAGCATCTGCGCGTTGCGGCCATCCAGGAGTTTGACGACATCACCGTCGTCGCCTCTGGCCAGGACCCCGTCTCCATCGCCATGAACGAGATCGAGGAAGGCACGCTGAGCTTCGTGCGCGACGCCTTCGACGACGAGATCCGCGGCTCCAACGCCGAGGTTCTCAAGAACCTCTAACCATGCCGAACAGGGTTTGCCTGGTCCATTATCACGAGATCGGCCTCAAGGGTAAGAACCGCGCGACCTTTGAGAACCAGCTGGTAAACAATTTGCGGCGTGCGCTTCGCGGCTATGCGGTCGCGGACGTGCGTCGCGTTTCTGGCCATCTGCTCGTGACGGACGAAAGCGGTCGCGTGAGCGACGAGATGGCGGCGGCCATCGCGCGCGTTCCCGGCGTGGCGCGCGTGTCCCTCGCGTATCTCTGCAGCCTCTCTGAGCAGGAATACTGCGGCGCGGCCGTGAAGGCCCTCTCCGAGGCGGGGGAGTTCTCCACCTTCAAGGTGCATGCGCGGCGCTCCTCCACCAACTACGAGCTGCATACGCTCGACATCCACCAGCTGGTGGGCGGCGTGCTCTGCGATGCCTTCCCCGACAAGAAGGTGGAGATGCACAACCCCGACATGATCGTGCACGTGCTGGTGGTGCAGGGGAGCGTCTACGTGTACGCCGCCTCGCAGGTGGGCGTGGGCGGGCTTCCCGTCGGCACGGCCGGCAAGGTCGTGACGCTGCTTTCCAGCGGGTTCGACTCGCCGGTCGCCACGTGGATGGTCGGGCGGCGCGGCGCCATCTGCGTGCCCGTGCACTTCTCGGGACGTCCCATGACGGCCGACACCAGCGAGTGGCTGTGCCAGGACATCGTGAACGCGCTGGAGCCCGCGGGCATCATCGGGCGCCTGTACGTGGTGCCCTTTGGCGAGCGCCAGCGCGAGATCTCGCTTGCCGTGCCCCAGTCGCTGCGCATCATCACCTACCGGCGCGTGATGTTTGCCGTCTCCGAGCGCATCGCGCGCATCGAGGGTGCGAAGGCGCTGGTCACGGGCGAATCACTGGGACAGGTGGCCTCACAGACGCTCGAGAACATCGCCGCGGTGAACGAGGTTGTCTCGCTGCCGGTCCTGCGGCCGCTCATCGGCTCTGACAAGCAGGAGATCATGCGCCGCGCCGAGCAGATCGGCACGCACGAGATCTCGAGCCAGGCTGCCGAGGACTGCTGCACGCTCTTCATGCCGCGCAGGCCCGAGACCCATGCGCGCCTCGACGCGGTGCACGAGGCCTCGAGCCTGCCGGTTTCCTTCGTGTACCAGGATGAGCCGCGCGAGATGCGTGCCCACCACAGCTACCTGGGGCCGCGCAAGGCCTAAGGTGGCAGCTTAGACGAGTTGACGCGTGCCCCGGACATGGTCTGGGGCACGTTCTTTTGTGGAGCGCTTTGGTGGTGGCATGGGCGCGTTGTGGCGATTGCGTGTTGCGGGGTGTGGGCGTTGGCAATGCGCGCTTTTGCCCATGGTTTCGTTACTGATGGTGACTGCTGTGTTTACCAGCATCAACGCTGTAATTCTTGTGCACGTTACGCTTGTCTGCCGCTATTTGGCAGGCGCTTGGCAGACAGCGGCTAACCCAGTTCTGATTCTCCCGGAACCGCGCTTTCCACACCTTCACGATAGGGGATGGAGGTGATGGCGGCATGGCGCAGAGGAAGGAAACTGGGAGGCGTTGGTGCAGCTTCGCGCGGCGCTATGGCATCACGGCGCGGCGCGGCACCATCGTGTGCCTCGTCGTGTTCATGTTGGTGGCGGCCGTGGTCGGGGTGGTCGTCATGCGCGGCACGCACGGATACACGATGTTGCGGACGTCTGGGGTGGCGCTGCGTGAGGGCGAGGCTCCGGCGGATGGAGAAGATGCTGGTTCTGGGGTGGAGGACTCCGGCGCTGCTGGAGACAACATCGTCGAGGGTGTTGGCCAGGCGGGCAACGCAACCCTCCCAACCTTCGTGATCCATGTGGACGGGGCAGTCGCCCATCCGGGCGTCTATCGATTGCGGGGCTCTGACCTGCGCTTCGATGATGCGGTGAAGCAGGCGGGCGGTCTGTTGCCTGATGCGGACACCTCCGCAATCAACCTCGCGGCACCGCTTGTGGACGGTGCGAAGCTCCATGTGCCTTTGGTGGGGGAGTCGGGGATCAGTGCCTCAGGGCAGGCTGCCTCTGCGGGCGGAGCGGGCTCCTCCGGGCTCGTCAACCTGAACACCGCCAGTGCGGAGGAGCTGCAGACGCTCTCGGGAGTGGGCGAAGTCACGGCGCAGGCCATCATCGAGGAGCGCGAGGCGCACGGCCCTTATGTCTCCATTGAGGACGTCATGCGGGTGTCGGGCATAGGGGAGAAGAAGTTCGCCCGCATCAAAGACTCCATATGCGTGTGAGCGTGCAAGACGCATGAGAAACCAGGCAGAGCTTCCCCGGAGGCCGGGCATTCCCCTTGCGCTTTACGTCTTGATCGCCGTCGTGGCCGTCGAGCGCGCGGCGTTGGGCGCGGAACGCGCACCCCTCTGGACCATCGCGCTCGCCCTGGGGCTCGCCTTCTCCTTAGCCGCGTGGTGGTATGTGCGCAGACGGGCCGTGCTGCTCACCTGCGTGGCCTGCGCGATGGCATGTGCCGTGGCCCTCGTGGTCACACGCATCATGCTCGCGGGCATGGTAGCCTTCTCGCGTGAGATGAGCTCGACGAGTGTGGCCACCTGGGAGTTCGAGGTGTGTTCTGACCCCACCACGACGGTATACGGAAAACGGTGCCGTGCCGTGGCGCGCAAGGCAGGTGCGGTCTCGGGCACGGTCTGGCTCCGTGGTGACGACCTTCCCGCACGGGGTTCGCTCCTGCGTGGCATCGGTAGGTATGCGCCGAATGCGGATGACGCGTACGGCACGTCGTCGCGAAGGGAGGGTATCAGCGGTAGTGTCAAGCTGGTCCGCGTCCTGCGGGTAGCGCCGGTTTCGGGTCTTCGAGCCCTGCCCCTGCGGGTGCGCGCCTGGGCGCTTGGCGTCGTCGGCCCTGCGCAGTCAGACGAGCGCGCGCTCCTCGCGGGTTGCGTCCTGTCCGAGAAGACCGAACTCGATGCCCGGGGGCTCGACGAGCTCTTCGCGCAGGGCGGCATCGCCCATTTGGTCGCGGTATCTGGGGCCCATATCAGCGTTGTCGCGGCGCTCCTCACCGCGGTAGCAGCCCAGGGGAGGCTCAAGCCGCCTGTGCGCCTTGGCTTGGTGCTGGCGTGCAGCGGCTGTTTCGTGCTCGTCTGCGGGGCACCGGTCTCCGCGGTCCGCGCGTGGCTCATGTCAGGCTCGGCTGCCTGCGCGCAGCTCGTGGGCAGGCGCTCTGACGGCACGACCGCCGTGTGCCTCGTCGCGCTTGGCATGGCGCTTGTCAATCCCGGCGTATCCGGCAACGTGGGCTATCTGCTCTCCGTGAGTTGCGTGCTGGCGCTCACGATATTTGGCTCCTACGCATCCTACGTGGTCACCGCGCTCATCCCCACGCCGCCTGTGCCGCGCTTCGTGTCTGCTGAGCTGCGCATTCGCGTGCGCAAAGGTGCGGCGACGGGAAAGCGGGCACTCGGGGCCGCCCTCGTCTGCCAACTCGCCTCGGCACCATTGGCTTTGCCCCTCTTCGCGCGCCTGTCACTGGTAGGTCCGTTCGCGACCCTGCTCGCGACGGCGCCCGTGACGCTCATGATGGGCTTCGGTCTCACGGGCATCCTCCTCTCGTGGGCAGGAGTGCTGGGAAGAGCCTTGCTTGCCTGCGCGGACTTCTGGGCAGCTGCGGCGCTGGCTATCGTGCGCGTGCTCGTGCGGCTGCCATTCGCCTCGGTTCCCGTCGAAGTGTCCGCGTCCTTCCTGTGGGTCTTGGTGCTGGCAGTGGCAAGCTCGGTGCTCTTCTGGTGGCCTCCCGTCAACGTGCGGCCCGTGCGTGCGGTCCTCGCCATTACCGCCTGCCTCATGGGTGTCACGCTGCTCAGATGGCGCTTCTTCGCGCCTGCCCGCATCTGCGTCCTTGATGTGGGGCAAGGCGATGCGATCCTCGTCCAGGACGGGCCTTCCGCGCTTCTGGTCGACTCGGGGCCAGATGGCAGTTGTGCGGCAGCGTTGGTGCGCAACCACGTGCTGCACCTGGACGCGGTGCTCATCACGCACCAGCATGACGACCATTATGGTGGCCTCGGCGAGCTC
>CACYAX010000126.1 GCA_902772435.1 uncultured Coriobacteriaceae bacterium
GCGCGCGCATCTCGCGCTCCACCTGGCGCTCGGGCGTCACGTTGAAGCCGCCCGCGAGGCCGCGGTCTGACGCGATGATGATGAAGAGGACCCGCTTCATCTCGGCGTGTGCCTCGAGCAGCGGATGCGTGCTTTTGACGGCGGCGCCCGCCACGTTGGCGAGCATGCGCGTGAGCGCCTGCTTGTAGGGCATGGCCTCCTCGGCGCGGTCGAGGGCGCGGCGGATGCGCGCCGTGGAGATCATCTCCATGGTGCGCGTCACCTGCATGGTGCTCTTGATCGAGCTCATGCGCCTCGATATGTCGCGGAGGTTTGCCATGCGTTATGCCTGAGCCTTCTTGAGGGAGTTGACGCTGTCGGTCACGGTGTCTTCTGCAGCCTCTTCGACGTTCATCTGAGCCTTGTTGGGATGCTTCTCGAGGAACTGCTCCTTGAAGGTCGCGATGGCCTTCTTGAGGGTCTCAGAGGTCTTGTCGTCGAGCGTGCCCTTGCGGATGACGCTACGAACCTTGTCGTGGTTCTTCTGCATGTAGACGGCGAGCTCGTCGCGGAACGCGATGACGTTCTCCATGTCGATGTCGTCGAGGAAGTCCTCCTTGGCGGCAAAGATGGCGATGACCTGGTCGGCCACGTCGAGGGCGGCATAGCGCTTCTGCTTGAGCATCTCCATCATGTGGGCACCGTGGTTGAGCTGGTACTGCGTGGTCTCGTCGAGGTCGGAGCCGAACTGCGAGAAGGCCTGCTTCTCACGGTAGCTCGCGAGGTCGAGGCGCAGCGTGCCGGCGACCTTCTTCATGGAGGCGACCTGCGCGGAGCCACCGACGCGCGACACCGAGATGCCCACGTCGACTGCCGGGCGCTGGCCCTGGAAGAAGAGGTTGGACTGCAGGTAGATCTGGCCGTCCGTGATCGAAATCACGTTGGTCGGGATGTAGGCGGAGACGTCGCCTTCCTGCGTCTCGATGATGGGGAGCGCCGTGAGCGAACCGGCACCATTGGCGTCGGAGAGCTTGCAGGCACGCTCCAGCAGGCGCGAGTGCAGGTAGAAGATGTCGCCGGGGAACGCCTCGCGTCCGGGCGGGCGGTGCAGGGTCAGCGACATCTGACGGTAGGCGACGGCCTGCTTGGAAAGGTCATCATAGACCACGAGCACGTGGCCGCCGGGATGGTCCTCGTCAGCGGGGTTGCCGTCCTTGTCGTTGTACATGAAGAACTCGCCGATGGCGGCACCCGCCATGGGAGCGATGTACTGCATGGGCGCGGAGTCGGCGGCCGTTGCGGAGACGATGATCGTCTTCTCGAGGACGCCGTGGTCTGCGAGGGTACGACGGATGGTCGCGACCGTGGAGGCCTTCTGGCCGATGGCCACGTAGATGCAGACCATGTCGGACTTGAGCTGGTTGATGATGGCGTCGATGGCGATGGCGGTCTTGCCCGTCTTGCGGTCGCCGATGATGAGCTCGCGCTGGCCGCGGCCGATGGGGACCATGGCGTCGATGGCCATGAGGCCCGTCTGCACGGGCTCGCACACCGGCTGGCGCTCCATGATGCCGGGAGCCTTGAACTCGATGGGACGGCGATGGTCGGTCACGATGGGGCCGAGGCCGTCGATGGGCTGGCCGAGCGGGTTGACCACGCGGCCGAGCATGTCGCGGCCCACGGGGATGTCCATGACGCGGCCGGTGCAGCGGCACTCGTCGCCCTCCTTGATGGAGGAGACGTCGCCGAAGAGCACGGCGCCGACCTCGTTCTCCTCGAGGTTCTGGGCGAGGCCGTAGACGCTCTGGCCCGTGGTGGAGCTGGTGAAATGCAAAAGCTCGCCGGCCATGGCGGTCTTGAGGCCGGCCACATGGGCGATACCGTCGCCAACCTCCACGACGTAGGACGACTCGCGACGGTCAACCGTGATCTCCATGGAGGCAAGCTGCGCGCGCAGGGCACTCATGATGTCAGCGGCGCTGATGGCGGTCGTGTTGATGTCACTCATCGTTACCTCCTCCCATGAAGGTTCCCGAAAGGTTCTTGCGCACGTTCGCAAGCTGGGCACGCACGGATGCGTCGAAGCGCTTGCCACGGCCCTCGATGAGGATGCCGCCCACGATCTTGGGGTCGACACGCTCGACGAGGTAGACCTGCGCGTCGAAGAGCTCCTCGCACTTGGCGATGGCCGCCTCACGAAGCTGCTTGTCCATCTGGACGGCCGTCGTGACGGTGGCGACTACAACCTGGTCGTCTTCGTCGACCAGCTCGGAAAGACGGCGCTGCACGCTCTCGACGAGGTCGGTGTCGCTGGCCTCCTGGAGGTCAGAGATGGTGCGGATGACCTCGGGAGAGAACTTCATCGCGTGGCGCCACTGCACGAGGTCAGCGCCGACGCGGCCGGCCGTCACGCCAGCATCGAAGAGCACGCGCGCGTACTTCTCGACCTTGCTGCGCTCGCTATTTGCTGCCATCGCCTGCACCTACTTCTTGGAGGTAACGCTCGGCGAGGCGACGGTGCTGGTCATCCGTGAGGTCGTTGCCGACGAGCTTGCTCGCAATCTCGACGGAGAGGTCGATGACGGAGCCGGAAAGCTCGGCCATGGCCTTCTTGCGCTCGGAATCGACGGCGTCATGCGCCTTGGCGATGGTAGCGGCTGCGTCCTTCTGGGCCTGGGCCAGAATGCGGGCACGCTCCTCCTCGCCCTCACGCTTGGCCTGGGCGACGATGTCAGCGGCTTCGCGCTCGGCAGCGGCCAGGCGATCGGAGTACGCCTTGGCGTCGCTTTCGGCCTTGGTCTTCGCCTGCTCAGCGGCATCGAGGTCGCCCTGGATCTTGCTCTCGCGCTCTTCCATCATCTTGAGGACCATGGGCCAGGCGAACTTGGCGAGGATGATCCAGATGATGATGAAGGCGATGCAAGCGGGGATGAACTCGGCCATGTTGGGCAGCAGAAGCTTCATGCCGGTGTTCTCCTCCTCCGCGAGGGCCACGACGGGCGTGCTCGCTACGAGAAGGGATGCACCTGCGGCGGCGCGCAGTATGCACGTGTTGATGTGTCTCATTGCTTCTCCCCTACTGTGATAACTGATTCCGCTGTCGGCACCTTACATGATGGAGACGACGAAACCGATCAGGCAGAGGGCCTCGATGAAGGCCGATGCCAAGATGAAGACGGTGAACAGGCGGCCCTGCATCTCGGGCTGACGAGCCATAGAGTTCGCGACGGCGTTGGCAGCAATGGCGATGCCGAGCGCGGCGCCGATGACGCAGAGACCATATCCGATAACGTTCACAGTTCCTCCTTTGACGTTCGCCGGACCGCCCGGCGTCCCTTGGATAACCTATGCACAGCGGGCGTTCGCCCGCTTATTGCCCAATGATGATTAGTGGCCCTCGGCCTCGGCCAGCTGGATGTAGACGGCCGAAAGCAGGGTGAAGATGTAGGCCTGGATGAAGGCCACCATGAGCTCCACCGCGTAGATGAGCAGGAGCAGCACCATCCAGAGGATGGACATGGCGCCCGTGCCCAGAGCCGCGACAGAGAACTGCGCGATCATCGGCTGCACGAAGGTGGTCGCCATGATGGCGAAGACGCCCATGACCACGTGGCCGGTAAACATGTTGCAGAACAGACGGACGGCCAGCGTGACGAGGCGCAGGAAGGTCGAGAAGAGCTCGATGACCCAGACCACGGCCGCGATGGGCGCGGGCAGGCCAGCGGGCGCGAGGCTCTTGATGTAGCCGAAGACGCCCTTCTTCTTCATGCCCACGTAGATGAAGTAGCAGAAGCTCATGAGGGCGATGGCGAGCGTGATGCCCGTGGTGCCGGTGCCCGCCTTCCACGTGGGAAGCATGCCGATGTAGTCGCCGAACATGACCACGAAGAACACCGTGGCAAGGAAGGGGAAGTGGACCTTCCACGTATCGCCCAGCGTGCCCTTGCAGATGTCGTTCTTGACGAAGTCGACAAGGTACTCGACGCCGTTGGCGAACAGGCCGTGCGGCACGAGCTGGCCTTCCATCTTCTTCTTGTACGTGAAGATGACCACCAGCATGAGGATACAGGCCAGAAGGAACCAGAACGTCGTGACCGTGAAGCCCACGGTCGTGTCGCCAAAGATGGGGGTGGTGAAGAAGCTCTCTATGAGCTCGCCCATCTCCTCAGACACTTGATTGAACGCATCACCCACGAGGCTTACTTCCCTTCAATACGACGGCGGACGGCTGCCTCGCCGAATTCGAGCCATGGCGCATGGCGCTCCCGCACAGAATGCAGAAAACAGTGTGATTATAGCTATTGCGCAGGATAGTGTCACGTTTTCGGCGGGCGGTTTCACCCGTGTGACATAAACGAGTATAAAGTTGGGGGGAATCGCCCCAACCATGCATATACTACCCTGCTCTACCTGCGGCTCTCCCGTTGGACAATCAATCCTACAGTTACTGCCAGGAAGACGAGGGCTGCCGTGACGCCAACATGCGCCACCACCTCCTGCCGCCACACGCGCACCATGAGGATCGCGAACTGCAGGAAAAGGAACGCGAAGGCCACGGCCGTGATACCGCGACGCATGTCGGCCCCATCGCGCTGCAGGCAGATGGCAAGCGGCGCGGCTGCGACAATGCCGCAGACCGCGCCGCATATCATGGCCAGTACGGATGCCACGCCAGGCTTACTTGGTGCCGTAGATGCGGTCGCCCGCGTCGCCGAGGCCCGGCAGGATGTAGGCGTTCTCGTTGAGCTGGCGGTCGAGCGCGCAGGTGTAGAGCAGCACGTCGGGGTCATAGTCGAGCACGGCCTTGACGCCCTCGGGGCAGCTCACGAGCGTGAGGCAGCGCACGTCCTTGACGCCGGCGTCGCGCAGGAACTTGATGCAGGCCGTGAGCGAGCCGCCCGTGGCGAGCATGGGGTCGACGACCAGGCAGGTGCGGTTCTCGACGTCGCGCGGGAACTTGCAGTAGTACTGCACGGGCTCGTGGGTCTCGGGGTCGCGGTACATGCCCACGTGGCCGACGCGCGCGGAGGGCACGAGGCTCAGGATGCCGTCGACCATGCCCAGGCCGGCGCGCAGGATGGGGATGATGGCGATCTTCTTGCCCGCGACGCGCTTGCCGATCATGGTCTCGAGCGGGGTCTCGACCTCCACGTCTTCGAGCGGCAGGTCACGCAGAGCCTCATAGCCCTCGAAGATGGCGAGCTCGGTCACGAGCTCACGGAAGTCCTTGGTGGAGGTCGTCTTGTCGCGCAGGATGTGCAGCTTGTGCTGGACCAGCGGGTGGTCGACGATGAAGAAGCGGTTGGAATCGAATTCGTGCTCAGTCGCCATGAGAGCTCCTGTCCTTCAGATTGGCATAGCCATGCCATTGTAGTCCAGTTGCGCGATTGATTTGGGATTGGCGCGGAAAGGAACGCAAGGCCACACACACCCGAGCGCAGAAGCGTGGCGACTATCGCTTCTTCTTGCGAGCCTCTTTGCGCTCGGCGCGGGCACGCAGGCGCTCGCGGACCTGCTCGTCGTGGCGCTGCATGGCGCCCGCCTGGGTATGCCAGTTGACCTTGTCCTTGTTGCGCCAGAACTCGAGCTGGCGCATGGCCTCGTTGGCGTAGTGCTGGAACTCGACGTTGTTGTCCTCGTTGATCTCTTTGCTCTTCTCGATCACCACGAAGGAGAGGTCCTCCTTGCCGGCCAGGGCGCGCGAGGCGCGCACGATGATGTGGATGGCGAAGGTGAGGATGACGGCACAGATGATGAGGGCCGTCGCCAGGTTGAGGCGGGCGCGCAGCCATACGAGGTCGTCGACGAGGTAGAGCGCCACGGCCGCTGCCTGCAGCGAGTAGAGCGAGACCAGCGCGCAGGCCACCGCGACGTGCTTGCTCGCGGAGATGAGCGGGCTCTCCAGCTTGCGGTAGATGATGAGGTCATAGATGCTCGTGTACACGGTGTAGATCGTAAACCCGCCCACGACGTAGATCATGGAGCCGGGGTAGACGGGATGCTCGCCCGCGAAGTTGATGATGATGCTCAAAAACCCCACGGCGAAGGTGAGCATGATGAGCAGGTAGCCGCAGCTGCGGTAGCGCTCGATTTCCTCGCGGCCGTCCTTGGCGTCGTTCTTGAGGTAGCGCACGATGACCGCACGCGTCATGGTGACCATGATGGAGTAGATGGCCAGCGACATGAACCACACCGACTCGAAGCGTATGCCC
>CACYAX010000127.1 GCA_902772435.1 uncultured Coriobacteriaceae bacterium
CCTACGCCGTCGAGACCCTCGAGGACCTCCAGAAGGCTCCCTTTACCACCAAGCAGGACCTGCGTGACAACTACCCGTACGGCTTCTTCGCCGTGCCCATGAAGGACATCCGCGAGATCCACATGTCCTCCGGCACCACCGGCGTGGCCACCGTGGGCGGCTACACCGAGCATGACCTCGAGATCTGGGGCGACTGCTTCGCCCGCGGCATCTGGTATGCCAACGGCACCGACGAGGACATCTGCCACGTGTGCTACGGCTACGGCCTGTTCACCGGCGGCCTCGGCGCCCACTACGGCGGCATCATGGCCGGCTGCACCACCATCCCCATGAGCGCGGGCAACACCGAGCGCCAGATCCGCGTCCTGCGCGAGATGGGCTCCACCATCCTCTGCTGCACGCCCAGCTACGCCATGTACATCGCCGACACGGCCATCTCCATGGGTCTCGACCCCAAGAAGGACTTCCACCTGCGCGCCGGCATCCATGGCGCCGAGGCCTTCTCCGACAACTTCCGCGCCGAGCTCGAGGAGAAGCTCAACTACAAGGTGCTCGACGTCTACGGCCTGACCGAGACCATGGGCCCGGGCGTCGCCATCGAGTGCATGGAGCAGAACGGCCTGCACCTCGCCGAGGACCACTTCTTCGCCGAGATCATCAACCCCGAGACCGGCGAGGTCCTGCCTGACGGCGAGTGGGGCGAGCTCGTGCTCACCACCATCGACCGCGAGGCCACGCCCGTCGTGCGCTACCGCACCCGCGACATCACCCGCATCATCCCGGGCGAGTGCGCCTGCGGCCGCACCCATCGCCGCATCGACCGCCTGCACGGCCGCACCGACGACATGCTCATCATCCGCGGCGTCAACGTCTTCCCGAGCCAGATCGAGGACGTCATGAAGACCTTCCCGCAGGTGGCCAGCTGGTACCAGATCGAGCTCACCCGCAAGAACCACCTCGACGTGGTCACCCTCAAGGTGGAGGTCAACCCCGACTTCGACTTCGACCAGATCAGCAAGATCGAACAGCTGCAGAAAGACATCCAGTCGCGGCTTAAGACCGCGCTCTCCGTGGGCATTCGGGTTAAACTGGTGGAGCCCAAGTCTATTCCGCGTAGCGAGGGCAAGGCCAAGCGTGTCATCGACCTGAGGGGAGAGGATAAGTAATGATTGACCAGATTACCGTCTTTCTTGAGAACTCCGAGGGCCGTCTTGCCGCACTCTGCCGCTGCCTGGCAGCTGCTCAGGTGAACATGGACGCCCTGACCATCGCCGAGACGTCCGACTACGGCCTCGTGCGCATCATCTGCCCCGATCCCGAGGCCGCGCTTGCCGCCCTCGAGGCCGGCAACTTCCGTGCGACCAAGACCAAGGTCGTGGCCGTTGAGGTGCCCGACCGTCCGGGCGGCCTGGCCGAGCTGCTGCAGGTCATCGACGACCTCGATGCCAACGTTGAGTACGGCTACTGCTTCGCCAGCGACGGCAACAAGGCCATCGACGTGCTGAAGATCAACGGCTCCGAGCGCGACGTCGCCATCGAGGCGCTCGAGGCTGCGGGCTTCAAGATGATCGACAAGATCAACGACTAGCCCCGACACACCACGTACCTTTGGGCGGCCCGTGCTTTTCGGCATGGGCCGCCTTCTTCTCGCGGTGCGTTCGGTCGGTGCGTGGGCGCGGCAGGGGTGGGCCGGCGAGCGCGGGTGGCTGGCACAATCCGCCCGCAAAGCCCGTCGGTGAGCCCTGCAGGGCTGCCATCCCAGTCTGCCTGTACAGCCCGGCACGATCCACCAGCAAAACCCTCCAACGAAGAAAGCCCCCACGAAGGGGGCTTTCGCGATTCCGTTGCTGTGGTGTGGCCCAGCTAGTCGTGGATGATGACCTTGTCGCCCACGTGGACCAGGTTGTAGAGCTCCTCGGCCTTGGAGACGGGCAGGTTCACGCAGCCGTGGCTGCCGTTCCAGAGGTAAGTCTCGCCGCCGAACTCCTCCTCCCAGCGCCAGTCGGCGTCATGCAGTCCGTACTCGTTGCCCAGGAAGCACATCCAGTAGCGCACGAAGCTCGTGTAGTAGTCGCTCTCCTCGTACTCGCCCTTCTCGTTGGGCGTGGCGCCGTTGTTGAGGCCCTTGAGGGCGACGTTGGTCTGCATGCTGTTGATCTCGAACTCGCCCGTGGGGGTGTTGTGGCCCCAGGAGGCGTCGCCGGAGACGATGGGGGAGCGCCAGAGCACGTTGCCGTTCTCGTCGTAGAGGCGCGCGTACTGCGTGGTGAGGTTCACGTCGATGTGACGGCCGCGCTCACGGGCGCCCTCGCTCTCCTCGGGGCGGGTCTCCATGGTGACGGTTGCCACCTCGAGCTTGCCGTCGGTGCCCGCGGTCAGGGCCTCGCGCAGCAGCGCGGCGGTCTGGGTGGACTCGACCTCCCACACGCGGGTCTCGTTCTCGCCGTTGACCACGGCGTTGAGGTTGTCGAAGCACCACTGCCGGAATCCACGGGGGCGATGTCCAGGTCCTTGCCGTCGAGCGTGAGGGTGTAGCTGTGGGCGAGCATGCCGTTGGCCTTCTCGACCGCAGCGAGGAGCTGCTCGTTCTCGGCGTTGATCGCGGGCGTGGCCAGCTCGGACTCGCCGATGACGGTCCGGGAGCGCAGGAGCGTGGCGTCGCGCGTGATCTTCGCGACGACGGCCTCGGTGGAGAGCTCGGTGCCCAGCGCGTCGGGCACGACCACGAAGGCCTTCGTCTCCTCGTCGTAGCTGCCAGTGGCGTTGGTCGGGGGCGTGGCGGTCTGGTTGTAGGCGTCCACGGCGGCGGTGACTGTCGTGGCGAGCTTCTCCTCATCGAGGTCGACGCCCACGGTGGGCTCGATGGTGCGGTGCGCGAAGAGGTCCGCCACCCACGTGTTGGGGTCGGCGCTCTCGCGGGCCTCCTGCGCCCAGGCGGCCCCGTCGATGGAGAGGCCAAGGTCGCTCGCGCTCAGCGTGAGGTCGAGACCGTCGCCCGTCACGTGGTCCGTGTAGGCGGCGAGTTGGTCCTCTACCTGATGCGTGAGCTCTTCGACCGTGAGGTTGGAGGCATCGATGCCGCCCACGGTGGTGCCGGGCACGAAGCGCGTGGAGAAGTACTGCCTGCCGGCGACGTAACCGACGATGAGCACCAGCGCCACGACGCCGGCGATGATGCCCGCGCGCTTGGCCTTCTTGCCGTTCTTCTCGGCCTCTTCCGAGGCCTTGTCAACAGGGGCGAAATGCTGTGTCACGTTCAATCTCCCAAGTGGTTCGTTTTTGGCATGCAAGATTGTAGCTGACGGTCGTGAGGCGACGTGCCACCTCGTGCGTTTGCCATCGCTTCGCTATTACTTGTTCGGTTCTGGCCGGTGCGCGTCGGCAGCGGATCGGCTCATGCGAATGCCAGGCTGTCTTTCGGATAGGGTGCGCCACATGAAGCGGGCACTCCGCAGGCCGCGGAGTGCCCGCTGTTCGTGGCGGGAATCGCGTATCAGTAGTGCACGTAGACGGCGTCGCCCACGTGGATGAGGCCGTAGAGCTCCTCCGCCTTGTCGTAGGGGAGGTTCACGCAGCCGTGGCTGCCGTTCCAGAGGTAGGTCTCGCCGCCGAACTCGGAGTCCCAGCGCCAGGTGGCGTCGTGCAGGGCCACGGAATCGCCGATGAAGGCCATCCAGTAGTTGGCGAGGCTGTGGTAGTAGCCGTTCTCGTTGAGGCCCGTCATCATCTCCTGCTGGCTCATCTTGGTGATCTCGAACTCGCCGGTGGGGGTGTTGTTGCCCCAACCCACGTCGCCCGAGACGATGTAGGAGCGCCAGAGCACGTTGCCGTTCTCGTCGTAGAGGCGCGCGTACTGCGTGCTGAGGTTGATGTCGATGTGGCGGCCGCGCTCGTGGGCGCCCTCGCTCTCCTCGGGGCGGGTCTCCATGGTGACGGTGGCCACCTCGGTCATGCCGTCGATGCCCTCGGCCATGTTGGCGCGCAGCAGCGCGGCGGTCTGGGTGGACTCGACCTCCCACACGCGGGTCTCGTTCTCGCCGTTGACCACGGCGTTGAGGTTGTCGAAGCACCACTGCCCACCACTGCCAGGAGTTGTGCTCGTCGATCTTGACCTCGGGGCCGTTGTCGCCGTTGACGACCGAGATCCAGTTGTGCGTGATCTTGCCGTCGACCGGGTCGATGGGCAGCTCCTTGCCGTCGAGCGTGAGGGTGTAGCTGAGGGCGAGGATGTCGTTGGCCTTCTGGACGGCGGCGTTGAACGCCTCGCTGTCGGTGCTGAGGCCCGCGCGCAGCAGCTCCTTGTTACCCAGGGTGGTCTCGGTGACGAGGTTCTTGGCATCCTCCGAGACGGAGGCGGCGATGGTGTCGGCGGAGACCTTCGTGCCGAGCACGTCGGGGGTGACGTCGAAGGTGTTGGTCTCCTCGTTGTAGGTGAGGATCGCGTCGGTGGGGTCGGTCGCCGTCTCGTTGAAGGGCGCGACGGCGGCGCTGACGTTCTCGAGCACCTTGGCGTCATCGACGCTCGAGCCCGTGCTCGGGGTGATGCTCTGGTGCGCGAAGGCGTCGCTGAACCAGTTGGCCGGGTCGATCTGGCTGCGGGCGTCCTCGGCCCATGCGGTGCCGTCGATGGTGAGGCCCAGGTCGTCAGCGCTCAGCGTGAGGTCGATGCCGTCGCCGGAGACGTGGTCCGTATAGGAAGCTCGCGCCTCCTCGGCCTTCTCGGCGAGCTGTTCGGTCGTGAGCCAGGAGGCGTCCAAGCCACCGACCTTGGTGCCGGGGACGAAGTGGGACGTGAAGTACAGCTTGCCCGCGAAGTAGACCGCCACGACGAGTGCGACGGCAGCGCCGGCGATGATGGCGGCACGCTTGGCCGAGGGGACGTTGAGCTTGCCTCCCAGCTTCGGGGCCGTGCCGTTATTTGCCGCGCTATTAGAAGCGTCCGTTTTGGACGCCGAATCATCAAAATGTAGTGCCACGCTAACTCTCCTTGATGCATATCTAGCGTTTTGCCTTGTTGATTTTAGCCTAGCTGTCAAGGGTTCGTTTTATCTACAGGCATTCACCACGGCATTGCTACTATTTTCTAAGTAACCTTATACCGCAGGCTAAGGTGCTACGATGAGCATGTTTGCTACTATGCAATAGTGTGTTAATTAAGCCCCCGAATCGTGAGGAGATGAGCTCCCATGGTCTTTTCGAGCCTGGCCTTCATCTTCGGCTTCCTTCCCGTGCTCTTGGCGGTCTATTACTTCGTGGATGACCGCTACAAGAACGTGGTCCTGCTCGTGGGGTCGCTTCTCTTCTACGCATGGGGCGGGCCCAAGTACCTGATCCTCCTCATGACGGAGGCGCTCGTGAGCTGGGGCCTTGCGCTGCTCATCGACGCGGCCGAGGGAGCGCGCGAGAAGCGCCTGTACCTCGTGCTCGAATGCGTGGTCCTTCTGGGGCTGCTCGGCTACTTCAAGTACGCGGGCTGGCTCGCCGCCACGTTCGCAGGCCTCATCCCGGCGCTCAAGTCGTTCGTGGCGCCCATCCTGCCCATCGGCATCTCCTTCTACACCTTCCAGCTCATCAGCTACGTGGCTGACGTCAAGCGCGGCGAGGTGGCGGCCCAGCGCTCCTACTGGCGCCTGCTGCTCTACTGCTCGCTCTTCCACCAGTGCATCGCCGGCCCCATCGTGCGCTACGCGACGGTCGAGAAGGAGATCGCGCACCGCCAACCCACGCAGAGCGACGTGTACTACGGCGTGCGCCGCTTCTGCTGTGGCCTCGCCAAGAAGGCCGTGCTGGCCAACTCCTGTGCCGCCGTGGCCGACACCCTCGTGCCCATCGGGGGCACCACGCTCGCGGCGCAGTCGGTGACGGGCTTCTGGCTGGGCATGATCTTCTACACCCTGCAGATCTACCTCGACTTCTCCGCCTACTCCGACATGGCCATCGGCCTCGGCCGCATGGTGGGCTTCCACTACCTCGAGAACTTCAACTATCCCTACACCGCCACGTCCGTGCAGGACTTCTGGCGCAGGTGGCACATCTCGCTGAGCTCGTTCTTCCGCGACTACGTGTACATCCCGCTGGGCGGCAGCCGCTGCGCCACGCCGATCTATATCCGCAACATGGCGGTGGTCTGGCTGCTCACGGGCCTCTGGCACGGTGCGAGCTGGAACTACGTGCTCTGGGGGCTCTTCTATCTGGCGCTGCTGCTGCTCGAGCGCTTCGTGCTGCGCGACCTCATCCCGAGCCCGGTGCAGCGCGCGCTGACCATCATCGCGGTCATCTTCGGCTGGGTGCTCTTCCGCTTCGAGAACGCCGGCGAGATGCTCACGGTGCTCAAGGGCATGCTGGGCTTCGCGGGCGGCGGCTTCCTGAGCCTGTCCGTGCGCACGACCTTCCTGCAGAACATCTTCCTGCTCATCGTCGCCATCGTGGCGTGCACGCAGTTCGGCTCCTGGCTGCGCAAGACCCTGAGCCGCGCCGCGCGCAACGGTGGGGCGATCTTCGGCGTCTACTCCGTGACTGAGATGCTGACGCCCGCGCTGATGCTGCTCCTGGCGGTCATCGCGCTGGCCGGCGCCAGCTACAACCCGTTCATCTACTTCCAGTTCTAGGCTTTCCCGAGGGGGTTCCCATGGCTGAGGATTCCACCAACATGAGGCGCCGTCGCGTGAGTTCGGGCGACGACGACACGACCCAGCTGCGCAGGGTGAGCGCGTCTGACGGCACCCAGCCGATGCGCCAACGTGCGGCGCGTCCCGCTGCGGCATCGGACGGCGGCCAGCGTGCGGCGCGGCCCGCTGCGGCGCGCACCCGCTCTGCTCAGACGGGCGGCCAGCAGGCAGCGCGTCAGGGGGGCGGCCAGCAGGCAGCGCGGCAGGGGAGCGGCCAGAGTGCCACGCGGCAGGCGGGCAGCCAGCGGGCTGCGCGTCAGGGTAACGGCCAGCAGGCCTCGCGTCAGGCGAGCGGCCAGCGCCGGGGCACTGCCGCCAGGATGACCCCGGAGCGCAGGGCGCTGCGCGAGCGCGGCCGCCAGCTGTCGCAGCTGCGTGCCCTCGGCGTGCGCATCTCGGCGGGCGTGCTGGTCGTGGGCGCGCTCGTGGGCGTGCTCTTCTTCCTGCGTCCCAAGACGTCCCAGGTGGAGAAGCGCGACCTCACGGCCTTCCCCGCGTTCACCGTCTCGAGCTTCCTCGACGGCTCGTACTTCTCCAACGTCGCCCTGTGGTACAGCGACACCTATCCGGCACGCGACACCCTCGTCGGGCTCTCGCAGGCCATGAAGAGCCGCTATGGCATCCAGCCCAAGACCCAGCTCGTGGGCGGTGCCGTGAAGGCCGACGAGCTGCCCGTGGCAGGCGAGAAGACCGACAAGGACGCTGACGCGGAGAAGGATGCCGAGGAGAAGAAGAAGGAGGAGGAGGCCAAGAAGGACGAGGGTCCGGCTGAGCTTCCCACCACGCACTACCTCGCGGAAGAGATCCAGGACAAGATCATGCAGGGCCTCTACGTCGATGGTGACGCGGCCTACAACATCTACTACTTCGACCAGGAGTCGGTCCAGCTCTACGCCGACGCCATCAACCTCTTCCAGAAGAACCTCGAGGGCGTGGCCCAGGTCTACTCCATTCTTGCCCCCACGAGCGGCGGCGCGCTGCTCGACGAGGACCTGCTGGCAAGCCTCGGCGGCACCGACCAGCGCGAGGCCACCAAGTACTTCATGAGCCTCTACGACGATACCGTGAAGGGCGTGAACATCTACGACGCCATGCGCGCGCATCGTGACGAGTACATCTACTTCCGCACCGACCACCACTGGACCGAGCTGGGCGCCTACTACGCCTACGTGGAGTTCTGCAAGGCCAAGGGCGTGGAGCCATCCGACATCTTCGCGCGCAAGAAGATGCGCTTCGAGCCGTTCCTCGGCACGTTCTACTCCGAGGTGGGCAACGACGCCATGGAGGCCAACCCCGACTACGTGGACGCCTGGGTGCCCAACTCCACCAACGACATGGTGGTCTGGGACACCGACGGCAACCAGCTCGACGTGAACGTCATCACCGATGTCTCGGAGTGGAGCATCTACTCGCAGTACGCGTGCTTCATCTCGGGCGACCGCCCGCTCACGCGCATCGACAACCCCGACAAGACCGACGGCTCGCAGTGCCTCGTGATCAAGGACTCCTACGGCTGCGCGTTCGTGCCGCTGCTGGTCGACGACTACCAGACCACGTGGGTCATCGACTTCCGCTACAGCGACCGCTCCGTGCCCGACTTCGTGCGCGAGCAGGGCATTGACGACGTGATCTACCTCAACGCCATCGTGCTGGCGGGTTCGTACTCCGTGGGCGAGATGCAGTACGCGCAGGCGCAGTCCTACGTGGACTGGTCGAGCTCTGACGCGACGACGGGTGACGCTACGGCCTCTGACGGTGCAACGGCCGAGGAGACGACTGAGGAGACGACCGAGGCGTAGCGCGCGGCGCGCTTTGCTGAGACTGATGGTGGGCCGCGTCCTTTGGGGCGCGGCTCACCTGCGTTGTGCGGGGGGCGCGGCGCGGGGCGAGGGCGCGTGCGCAGCGAGGGCGCGGCGCGGGGTGAGGGCGCGTGTGCAGCGAGGGCGCGTCATCCGCATATCTATAGCGCTGTCGTCCGCGCAGCGTCGGTGGCTGCTTCGCCGAGGCTCCGGTTCCGGAACGGCGATGCTAGGACGGCTTCCTTCCCTCCGCGCTCATGCTAAGGCGTATGTAACGTGCCTGTGGCAAATGGTTCGCTTTTCAGGCAGTTTTTGCCCGCGCCCGCTACAATCAAGCGCCGTGAAATGCGACTAGAAAGAGAGCAATCATGGCCCTTACCTTCAAACGCCGTCTTCCAATCCCCCGCGAGATCCGCGAGGAAATGCCCCTCAGCCCTACGGCAGCCGCCGCCAAGCCGGCGTTTGACGAGGCCCTTGCGGGCATCATCCGCGGCGAGGACCACCGTCTTGCGGTGATCGTGGGGCCCTGCTCCGCCGATCGCGAGGACGCGGTGCTCGAGTACGCCGAGCGCCTGGCGGGCGTGGCGGAGCGCGTGCGCGAGAAGCTCTTCATCGTGCCGCGTATCTACACCAACAAGCCGCGCACCAAGGGTACGGGCTACAAGGGCCTGCTTCACAACCCCGACCCCGAGGCGTCCAAGGACGACCTGCTCGAGGGCATCAAGGCCATTCGCCACATGCACCTGCGCGTCGCCGAGACGACGGGTCTGTTCGGTGCGGACGAGATGCTGTACCCTTCCAACTACCAGGTGCTGAACGACGTGCTCTCCTACGTGGCCGTGGGCGCGCGGTCGGTGGAGAACCAGGAGCACCGCCTGGTGGCGGGCGGCATCCCCGTGCCGGTGGGCCTGAAGAACCCGACGGGCGGTTCCACCAGCGTGCTGCTCAACTCCATTTTCGCGGCGCAGCAGCCGCAGACCTTCATCTACCGCAACTGGGAGGTGCAGAGCACGGGCAACCCGCTCGCCCATGCCGTGCTGCGCGGCTACGTGGGGCTCGACGGCATCAACTACCCCAACTACCACTACGAATACCTCGAGCGCCTGGCTGCCTACTACGTGGCTGACCGCTACGAGAACCCCGCGGTCATCATCGACTGCAACCACGACAATTCTGGCAAGCGGCCGCTGGAGCAGCGGCGCATCGTGCTCGAGGTGCTCGACACGATGAGGCGCGCGGAGGGCGTGCGCAACCTGCTGCGCGGGTTCATGATTGAGTCGTATCTCGTGGACGGGCGGCAGGACATCGGCGGGGGCGTGTATGGGCAGTCGATCACCGATGCGTGCCTCGGCTGGGAGAAGACCGAGCGCCTGCTGCTCGAGATGGCGGAGCTGGTTTAGCGCGTGCGCATGGTTTGAGACGGGGACTGCGTGGTGGGCTGGCTTCATACGAGCGGGCCTTCGGGACGAGAAACGGCCCGTCAGGCGCCCGTCGTATGAAGTGCCGCCGGCATTCCCGCAGGTGGCGGCCAGCCCTGCTTCATACGAGCGGCCCTTCCTCGGCCGGATCGGCCCGTCAGGCGCCCGTCGTATGAAGTCCCGTCGGCGTTCCCGCAGATAGCCTGTCGCCCGGCTTCATACGAGCGGCCCTTCCTCGGCCGGATCGGCCCGTCAGGCGCCCGTCGTATGAAGTCCCGTCGGCG
>CACYAX010000128.1 GCA_902772435.1 uncultured Coriobacteriaceae bacterium
GACGGCGCCCAACCCCGTCCTCGCGACGCTCAAGTTCTTCCGCGACGAGTACGAGGCCCACGTGCGCGACAAGAAGTGCCCCGCTGGCGTCTGCAAGGATCTCCTGACCTTCACGATCGATCCCGACAAGTGCATCGGCTGTGGCCTGTGCGCCCGCAACTGCCCGGTCAACACCATCGTGCAGACCGACTACGTGGCACCCAGGCACAAGCGCCCGTCTTACCGCATCGATCCTGAGAAGTGCATCAAGTGCGGTGCCTGCATGAGCAACTGTAAGTTCAAGGCCATCAGCAAGCAGTAAAAGGAGCCCTGTAGGTATGAATATGGTCAACGTAAAGGTTAACGGCATCGCCGTGAGCGTGCCCGCAGGCTCCACGATTCTTGAGGCTGCCCGCAAGGCTGGCGTCGAGATTCCGACCCTGTGCTACATGAAGGAAAAGAACGAGATCGGCGCCTGCCGTATCTGCATCGTCGAGGCCACCGGCACCAGGGGCATGGTCACCGCATGCGTGTACCCCGTCGCCGAGGGCATGGAAATCCAGACCAACACCGAGAAGGTGCGCAAGGCCCGCAAGACCACCCTTGAGCTCATTCTCTCCACTCACGACAAGAAGTGCCTCTCCTGCCCGCGCTCCACTGACTGCGAGCTCCAGAAGCTCTGCCTGGAGTACGGCGTGGACGAGGACGCCTTCGAGGGCTTCAAGCCGACGTACGAGATCGACTACTCGGTGCCGCACCTCGTGAGGGACAACAACAAGTGCATCCTGTGCCGTCGCTGCGTCGCGGCGTGCAACGAGCAGTTCGTGAGCGTCATCGGCGCTAACGACCGCGGTATCGACACCAACATCGGCTCGCCGTTCAACCGCCTCCTGAGGGATGTCCCGTGCATCTCCTGCGGTCAGTGCACGGTCGTGTGCCCCACCGGCGCCCTCACCGTCAAGGACGACACCGACAAGGTCATGGCTGCCATCGCCGACCCGACCAAGCACGTGGTCGTCCAGACCGCCCCGTCCGTCCGTGCCCAGCTGGGCGAGGCCTTCGGCCTGCCCATCGGCACCAACGTCGAGGGCAAGATGGTCGCCGCCCTGCGTCGCCTGGGCTTCGACAAGGTCTTCGACACCGACTTCGGCGCCGACCTCACCATCGTCGAGGAGGCCAACGAGCTCGTCGACCGCATCAAGAACGGCGGCGTGCTGCCCATGGTCACCTCCTGCAGCCCCGGCTGGGTCAAGTTCTGCGAGTACTACTATCCCGGTCTGCTCCCGCACCTGTCCACCTGCAAGTCCCCGCAGCAGATGCAGGGCGCGGTCACCAAGACCTACTACGCCAACAAGGTGGGCATCGACCCCAAGGACATCGTCTCCGTCTCCGTCATGCCCTGCACGGCCAAGAAGTTCGAGATCGGCCGCGACGACCAGGCTGCCGCCGGTCCGGGCATGCCCGACCTCGACATCTCCATCACCACGCGTGAGCTCGGCTACCTCATCAAGAAGTCCGGCATCAGGTTCGACATGCTGCCCGACGAGGAGTTTGATGACCCGATGGCCGACGACACCGGCGCTGGCGTGATCTTCGGCGCCACCGGCGGCGTCATGGAGGCTGCCGTCCGTACCGCCAACGCGTGGCTCAACGACGCCACCGAGCCCCTCGAGCTCAAGGCCGTCCGCGGCACCGAGAGCATCAAGGAGGCCACGGTCAACGTCGGCGGCATCGACCTCAAGGTCTGCGTCGCTTCCGGCGCTTCCGCTGCCCAGCAGGTCATGGAGAAGGTCAAGGCCGGCAACCCCGAGGGCTGGGGCTTCATCGAGATCATGGGCTGCCCGGGCGGCTGCGTCAACGGCGGCGGCCAGGTCATCCAGCCGCAGTCCGTGCGCGACACCGTCGACATCAAGGCCCTGCGCGCCAAGGCCCTCTACGACGCCGACGAGGCCATGACCCTGCGCATGTCCCACGAGAACCCCTCCATCAAGAAGCTCTACGCCGAGTGGTTCACCGAGGGCTATGGCAAGGGCAAGGCGCACCACGCCCTGCACACGAGCTACGTCGCCCGCGAGAAGTATCCCAAGGCATAGTTCGTAGCCTGCCTCACGCTTTCAGCGCACTGCGAGGCGCGCCCCGGGTCTCAGCCCGGGGCGCGCCTTTGTCTGGCGACGGCTGTTCGGACGGGAAAGAGCCACTCCATACTGCAGAAAGGCCGTTTGGAGCCTGAAAACTGGTGTCGGAACATCATGCCCGTATACTAGGCGTAGGTTGTCAATTCACGAAAGGAGCCACAATGGGCATCATGGACGCAGCATCCGATCTGGTCGAGAAGGGCAAGGCCGCCCTTGACGCCGACGCCGACGGCAAGGTCGAGGTTCAGGAAGTCGCCGACGCGGTCGTGGACCGTGTCAAGGAGACCGCCGAAGCGGCGGCCGTCGCGGCGGGCGAGGTCAAGAAGGGCTTCGACGCCGATGGCGATGGCTCGGTCACGTTTGACGAGGTCAAGCTGACCGCCGAGGCAGCAGCCAAGAAGGTCTCCGACGCCGTGACCGGCCTGGTCGACAAGGTCAAGGGCGAGTAGCGACACCGTTCCAGCGAAAAAGAGGGGTGCCCCGTGCGCATGGCGCAGGCGGGGCACCCCTTTCTGTGGTGAATCGTTTTTGCCGCGCGATCAGCGGCCCAGGAACGCCTCGATTTCGCTCAGTCTCCGCTCGGCCTGAGCACGTCCCTGCAGGTAGAGGTCGAGCAGCTTGCTACCGTCCTTCTCGCTCACGCCGACCTCCACAGGCTTTTCGGGCGCGATCACGAGCACGGGGGAGTTCTCCTCGGCCTCGAGCTCGAACAGGTGCTGGCGCTGCTCGTTGTAGCGGTCGGCGCGCGTCTCGAGGGCCTTGCAGTAGTAGGGGAAGCCCTCATAGCGCCGCGACTTCAGCGCGATGTACTCATAGGTGAGCGGGCTGAGCGTCTTGTGGTATGCGCGCTCCTGCGTGAGGATGATGAGTGCGTGGTCGGCGGGCGTGTGCCCCTCGACCTCAACCGTCGTGTCCATGCCGAGCGCGACCTCGTAGGGCACGGCGTTGGTGGTGCCACCGTCGAGGTAGCGGTAGCCGTCGATCTCCACCATGTGCGAGACGGGCGGCAGCGATGAGGATGCCTTCACGCGGTCCACATCGTCCGGCATCTTGCGCACGGGCAGGTAGGCCGCCTGGCCGAAGGCCACGTCGGTGGCCACGACGTACATGCGCAGCGGGTTGTTCTCGAAGGTCTCGCAGTCGCAGGGATCGAGGTGGTTCTGCACGGTGTCGTACAGGAACTCCGAGCCCGCGATGTCGCCCGTCGTGGCGAACGACCACAGCGACATGAAGCGCCGGTCGTCGCGGAAGGCGAGCATGATGCGCATGCTGCGCCCGATCTGGCGGCTCTTGAAGCTCGTGGCCGCGATGGCCCCCGCCGAGACGCCCCAGACGCTCGTGAAATCGTAGATGCCATGCTCCATGAGCACGTCGAGCACGCCCGCCGTGAACATGCCCCTGAAGCCGCCACCCTCGAGGATGAGCGCGTTGTCCATGCCGCCACCTTTCGCCGTTGTGTGTACAACAACGTTTATACCGCAACGGAGGGGGAGGACGTGCCAGAATGCCTACAGGGGCGGCGGTCTGGCTGATGGCGCATCTGTGCGAGCTGTGAACGAGCCATGGGCGCAAAAAAGTGGTTCCCATCAGGCGTTTGTCGGTGTATACTTTTACAGCTTCTTTTGCAGAGCCCCGTAATCTCTGAAAAAGCAAAAAGCACACGCGGAAGCCAGTCCAGGGGCAACCGCAATAGTTTTCGATGGAGGAGTCAAGTGACTAAGTCGACTCATTACGCCAAGGCAGGCGAGGTCGAGCGCAAGTGGGTGCTCATCGACGCCGATGGTCTCACCCTTGGCCGTCTTGCCACGCGCGCAGCCATGATCCTGCGCGGCAAGGACAAGCCCCAGTTCACCCCCAACGCCGACACCGGTGACTTCGTGGTCGTCATCAACGCCGACAAGGTCGTCCTGACCGGCGTCAAGGCTGAGCACAAGGCCTATTACCGTCACTCTGGCTACCTTGGCGGTCTCAAGAAGGAGACCTACAAGGAGGCCATGGCCCGTCACCCGGAGTGGGTCGTCGAGCACGCCATCAAGGGCATGCTCCCCAAGACCACCCTCGGCCGCAAGCAGGGCATGAAGCTCAAGGTCTACGCTGGCCCCGAGCATCCGCATCAGGCCCAGAACCCCATCAAGATCGAAGTGGAGGCTTAACCGATGGCTGATAACACCGCAGTCTACATGGGTACCGGCCGTCGTAAGGAGGCCGTCGCTCGCGTTCGCCTCATCCCCGGTACCGGCAAGGTCATCGTCAACGGCCGCGACGCCAAGGATTACTTTGGCCGTCAGCAGCTCGTCGACAACGCGCTGGCTCCCTTCAAGGTGACCGACACCGTCGATCACTTTGACGTCTATGCCAACTGCGATGGCGGCGGCGTCACCGGCCAGGCTGGCGCCCTGCGCCTGGGCATCGCCCGTGCGCTCCTCGAGGCTGGCGACTACCGCGCCGACCTCAAGAAGTCCGGCTACCTCACCCGTGACGCCCGAGCCGTCGAGCGCAAGAAGTACGGCCTGAAGAAGGCCCGTAAGCGCCCGCAGTTCTCCAAGCGTTAAGCTTCAGGGTATATGCACCTACGAGACCCGCTGGTTTCCCAGCGGGTCTTTTTGGTTTGCGCCGCGGCGCGCATGAAAACGGCCCCTCCCGCCGGGGCGGAAGGGGCCGTGACAGCTCGTGGTGAGCGGGCTAGCGCTTGATGTCGAAGACGTCCGCCAGGCCCGTCATCTCGAGGACCTCCTGCACGTCGTCAGTGGTGTTGAGCAGCGTGAGGGTGCCGCCGCGGCGCGCGGCGAGCTTCTGGGTCATGACCAGGACGCGCAGGCCGGCGGAGGAGACGTACTCGAGGTCGGTGAGGTCAAGCACGAACTCGGTGATCGACTCGGGAAGCTTGGTGACCTCAGACTCGAGTTCGGGGCTTGTGGCAACGGAGAGTTTGCCGACGACCTGAATCGTGGCTTTGGCGTCTGCGATCGTGGTGGTGAGTTCCATTGAAGGGCCCCCTTTGGCCTGTGCTGTACGGCAAGGACGTTCCTTGCTGCTCGTTCATATACTGTCATTGTATCGCATGCCGCACGGATTGTGCTTTTATCAAGGGCGTATGTGTGCCGTGATTCGATAAAAACCTTTCACGCGTCCTGCCACTTACGAGAGACCAGCTTGTTCCATAATGTAAGCAACGTACGTGCTGGCAAAGATGTCCCAGCTACCTGACGTGCTGCGCCGTCCCTTTCGAGGTCATGCGTCGGCGCTTTGTGGGACTTGGTCGTGTGGGAGATGGTCATGACAATGCGGAGCAGTCTGGCTCATGGGGCGCGGTGCCCCAAGACCCCTGGCAGCTGTATGCTACCCGCGGGGCAGTCTGAGCGCGTGACCCGCCTGCGCGCAGGCCTCAGGCTCGTCCTCTCGTCCGTCCTGGCGCTTGCCCTCGTGCTCGGCAACGTGACGCCGGCCTATGCGGGTCTCGATTCGTTCCATGTCGAGCAGGCGCCTGACATCGGCGAGTGCGAGGCAACGATCATGCTCGACTGCCTCAACTCCGACATGCGCTACGGCTCCGTGTCGCTCGAGGTCCCGTTCTCCGACAGGCTCTTCGTCCATGAGGAGGGGCTCTACAGCCATAAGCTCGCCCAGGCCTCGATTGCGCTCGCCATGGCGTCGTTCAGGGACAACACGCTGGCAGCTGAGGACCGCGACAACCGCGTCACCTCGTTTCTCGAGCAGGCGGGCTTCGGCTCCATCAAGACCTACGGGTACGACCAGGAGACCGCCATCGACACCGTGGGCTGTGCCTTCGGCGGCCCACCTTGTCGAGGAGCGCATGGCGCTCTATCTCGAGGAGCAGGGGCTGAGCGGTAGGGACGACCTCAAGCTCTGGTGCGCGGGCTTCAGCCGCGCGGCGGCGGTCACCAATCTCTGCGCCGCCGACTTCTATGACGAGCGCACCTTCAAGGCGGGCATCTACGCCTACACCTTCGCCACGCCGCGCAACACGCGCGCGGAGAACTGGGCGGACTATCCCATCTTCAACATCGTGGGCCAGTTTGACCCCGTGACGGCGGTCGCCCTCAAGAAGTGGGGATACGAGCGCTACGGCACCACCATCCTCACGCCCGCCCAGGAGACCGACAGCGATTACGTGCGCAAGAAGGCCGCGATGTCGGCCTTCTACGAGAACCTGGCGGGTCACGCGTACTCGAACCTCCCCGAGATCAACCAGACCATGCGCTCCATGATCGACCTCTTTGGCGCGGTGGTGAGCACGCCGTCCATATACTGCGAATACCTCCAGCCACTGACCTACGAGATCTGGGACAGCGAGGACATCCTTGGCTCGTTTGACCGCATGGCTGACACGCTCGAGGACGTTGGCCTCGCCGATGAAGAGGCCGTCTCGCAGATGAATGCCCTCACGGACACGCTGAGCCTGACCGCAGAGCGTGCGGCGACGGGGCAGATTTCGGGGTGGACCTCTTCCATGGGCTTCAAGGGCAACTACTTCATCGAGCATTCGCCCGACGTGTACCTGTCGTGGATGTTCTCGACCGACGACCCGGAGGAGCTCTACGGCCAGGCCTGTGGCTACCTGCACGTCATCTTCACTGGTGGGGTCGACGTGGACATCTACGACGGTGAGGGGCGCTTTGCCGAGACCATCCGCTCCGACGGGACCAAGTCCTATGTCGCCCCGGTGCCAAGCGACGGGGACGGCCAGCTCAGCCTGGAGCTGATGGGAGAAGACGAGCGCCCCGAGATCAGCGCCTATGCGCGCGGGAAGCAGCTCATCGTCTCGATTCCCAAGGACCGCACGTATCTCGTGCTGTGCCGGGACATCTCCGACCAGGATGGGTATTCGTACGTCCTGATGGACTACGCCTCCAACGCCCTCCAGGCGCAGGTGTCCGACGTCAACAACGTTACGCCAGAGGATGCCGTGGCCGTCATCTGGTCACCAGAGGCGACGGCTGGCGAGGACGTTGTCACGACCTCGACGTACACGAGCGAGGTGTTCAGCGAAGGGCAGTCCTACTCGCCCGCGGTGATCGCACGCCTCGAGAACGTCAATGTGTTCCATCTCTCGCTGGGCCACATCACGGCGCTGGGCGCCATGGGGTTCGTGCTGGTCGTCGCGCTCGTCTTCATCGTCGCGGGCCAGTTCGTGACGCGCTGGCTCCGCAAGAGGCGGCACCAGCCGCGGGGCAGGCACGCTGGCTAGCGCGCGGACGGTTTGCAGGCTACAGGAAGCTTCTCACAGGGAGAGGGACATGAAGGCAGAGCGCATCATCTTGAAGATCCTGAGCATCTTCACGCTGCTGACGGGGCTTATGGCCGTGCTCATGTCGCTGCTGTTCTACTTTGACGCGACGCAGATCATTGCTGACCAGCTGCCCGGGCAGCTCTACGAGTTCGGCATGAGGCTCTCGATCGCCGAGGCCGGCGGGTTCTACCGCATATATGGCCTCGCGTCCGGCGTGCTCCAGATTCTGGCGGGCTTCTTCGGCATCCGTTTCGCGAGCGCGCACGCAGACCTCGAGGGCGATGCCAAGGCAAGCCGCGCGCGCAGCGGGTTCTGGGCGTTCATCTTCATGGCCTTCGTGCTCTCCGATGCCCTCTTGGACACCATCATCTCCTTCGTGCGCGAGAAGCCGGGCTCCTACGACGCGTTCACGCTCATCATGGCGCCGCTCATCGCCTTCGTGCTGTTCGCGCTCATCATCAGTCGCCGTTCGCGCATCGCAGCGTAGCTCCGCCGCGGCGGGCGAACACCATAGCTTGTGGTATGGCGCGCGGCTTCGTGCGTTGTCATACTGTTCTTTTGGTTCCGTCTACCTAACAGGTGGGGTGCCTTTCCGCTACGTTGGTAGAATAAAACGAATGTGTCAATTCGCCCTGATCTTCCAAAGGGGGTATCACTATGAAGTACTTCGGAACGGACGGCTTCCGCGGACGTGCCAACGAGGGCCTCGATGTCGACCACGCATTCAAAATCGGACGGTTCGTAGGTTGGTACTACGGTGCGCGCGTTGACCGCAAGGCGCGCGTCGTCATCGGCAAGGACACGCGTCGCTCGAGCTACATGTTCGAGTCCGCGCTGGTGGCGGGCCTGGTGGCCAGCGGTGCCGACGCGTACATGCTGCATGTCATCCCCACGCCCGGCGTGTGCTTCGAGGTCGTGGACGGGCAGTTCGACTGCGGCATCATGGTCTCCGCGAGCCACAACCCGTATACCGACAACGGCATCAAGCTCGTCAACAACGGCGGCTACAAGATGGACGAGGACGTCCTCGAGGAGATCGAGGCCTACATCGACGGCGAGATCGACGTGCCCCTGGCCATCGATGACGCCATCGGCCAGACCGTCGACTACATGGTGGGCCGCAACCGCTACATCGCCCACCTCATCGCGAGCGCCAACTTCTCGCTGCAGGGCGTGCGCGTGGGCCTCGACTGCGCCAACGGCGCTGCCTCGTCGGTCGCCAAGCCCGTCTTCGACGCGCTCGGTGCCGAGGTGCACGTGATCAACAATGCCCCCAACGGCTTCAACATCAACGTCGACTGTGGCTCGACGCACATCCAGAACCTGCAGACCTATGTGGTCCGCAACGGCCTTGACGTGGGCTTCGCCTACGATGGCGATGCGGACCGCTGCATCGCGGTCGACGAGAACGGCCACGTGGTGGACGGTGACCTCATCCTCTACATCTGCGGGCGCTACCTCTCCAAGTACGGCCGCCTCGTGAAAGACACCGTGGTTCCCACCGTGATGAGCAACTACGGCCTCTTCAAGGCGTTCGAC
>CACYAX010000129.1 GCA_902772435.1 uncultured Coriobacteriaceae bacterium
GCATGCGCTGCAGGAACACCGGGTCGATGGCGATAACGCCGTCGACCTCCTCTTCCTTGAGGACCGACCAGAACTGCTTGAAATAGGTGCCGACACGCGTGAAGTCAGCGATGAAGGTGAGCTGGGCGGGATCAGTGTTGTAGTTGGTCCGCCAGAACGAGGACTCCGCCTGGTCGATGGGCAGTGAGACCCCATCGGGATGCAGGATGGACTCGAAATCTCCCAGGTCAAAGTGGCCGTCCGTCACCGAGAGGACGCCGCACGAACCGGGAAGGCCACCCGTGCTTCGCGCCTCGGCGTTGTTCTGGGCCACGATGAGATAGCGGCGCGTCTGGCCATTGGCACCAAGCAGCTGCGGCAGGTACGGCAAGACCTCTTCGGCCTTGGTCAGCATCTCATCCGCCTCGCCCAGACCGTCCTTGAGCTTTACGAGAACCGTATTGATGCGGTCGATGCGCGCCTCGGGGAGGGCCTCGATGGTCGCCGCGGAACGCGAGAGCACGGGACCAGCCTCATCCATGGCACTCGTGAGGCTTTGGAGCACCTCGACGTTGATGGCGCCGTCCGTGAAGACGTCCTTGAGGTTCATGACATTGGCATTGTTGGCAAGCGGCATGAGCGCGTTGTCCGAGAGGTCAACGAGCACGTCGGCAAGCACGCGTATGCTCTTGAAGTCACTCCCATAGAAGGGAATCATCGTGGCGTAGTCCCAGAGGTCAGTATTGACCTCGTCATGGATGTGATACGCGGAAGTCTGGACCTCCTGGGCAACACTTTTGAACTGCTCCGAGTCACCCTTCTTGATGGCAGCCTTGATGTCATTGACCGTCGTCATGACTTCCTTGGCCTCGGCCTGCACGCCAAGGGCGGACTTATAGAGCTGATTGCCGTAGTAGCCACCGACCAGACCGACGCCGAGCAGTACCAGCGCCAAGATGATGGCAACGATGCAGCCCGTCCGCTTCTTGCCTTTCTGAGCATCGGGATCATCGTAGAAATCAGCGTCCTGGTAATCATACAGGCTGTCGGCGCTGTTGATGGCTTTTGTAGTCACGGGGACTTCGAACTCATCAGTCTCGTCAAACGTCGCATTAGGGGAAAAGTGGCTTCCGCGAGCCTTGCGCGACGCCATGTTCTCTCCCTCGCTTCCGCGAGCCATATGAGATGCCATACCCCCTCCTTCGTTTTCGCTGCCAATCGTGACATGTAAGGCTTAGTTTGACACAAGAACACGGCATACACAGCATTTCCCAAGGTCTAAAAAGGGGCCTCATGAACATGAGGCCCCTGATTGGGTGCAGCATGCGCCTGGCGCAGCTAGTTGGCGAGTCCTTCGAGGCCCTCGGGAGGGGTCTGGAGGTCGCAGCCAAATGACTCCGCGACCGCCTCGGCCTGGGCGTGGCGCAACCTGGCGAGGTCTTCGGCGCCCATGCCCTCATAGGCCTCGGAAAGCTTCTCCAGCGTGAAGCCCACGTAGTCGGCGACTGAGTCTGCCATGCCTGAAAGCAGCATCATGGTCACGAGGGAATCGGGCGCGAGGTCGAGCGCGAACTCTGGGTCGAGGTCGAGCAGGTTCGCGATGGCCTCCTCCGCCTCCTCTGCAGACTGCTGGTCATGTTGTTGGAGGGCGTGGCGCAGCGCCTCGAGCACGACCATCATGAACTGATCGATGAGGTCAAGGATGTAGTCACGGTGCAGCATGGGCAACCTTTCTGCTATTTCTGGCTTGCTGGCGGCACGATGCCGAGGTGCTCGAAAGCGGCGGGCATGGCCTGACGACCCTGGGGCGTGCGCGTGATGAGGCCGGTCTGCAGGAGATAGGGCTCGTAGACGTCCTCGAGCGTGGAAGGGTCTTCGCCCACGGCAGACGCGATGGTCGTCAGCCCCACGGGACGCCCGCGGAAGGTCTTGGTGAGCGCCGTCAGGATCTTGATGTCCATCCAATCGAGCCCCAGCTCGTCGATCTCGAAGAACGCGAGGGCCTCGGCGGCAATCTCCCACGTGATGGCCCCGCTGGCCTTGACCTGCGCGTAATCGCGCACGCGCTTGAGCAGGCGGTTGGCGAGGCGCGGGGTGCCACGCGAGCGCGAGGCAATCTCGGCAGCCGCCTGTTCGTCGATCTCGACGCCCAGGATGGTGGCTGAGCGCAAAACGATCTGGGTGAGCTCGCCCACGCTGTAGTAGTCGAGGCGATACGAGATACCGAAGCGGTCGCGCAACGGACCGGTGAGCAAGCCCGTGCGCGTGGTGGCGCCCACGAGCGTGAAGTGAGGGATGTCGAGGCGGATCGAGCGGGCAGCAGGACCCTTGCCGATCACGATGTCGAGGAAGAAGTCCTCCATCGCGGGATAGAGCACCTCTTCGACCTGGTGGTTGAGGCGGTGGATCTCGTCCACGAACAGGACGTCACCCTCCTCGAGATTGGTGAGGATGGCCGCGAGGTCGCCCGTGCGCTCGATGGCAGGGCCCGACGTGGTGTGCAGGCGCGCACCCATCTCGTTGGCGACGACGCCTGCGAGCGTGGTCTTGCCAAGACCCGGGGGGCCCGAGAAGATCACATGGTCAAGCGGCTCGTTGCGGTCGCGCGCGGCCTGGATGAGCACACGGAGGTTCTCACGCACGCGCTGCTGGCCGCAATAGTCGTCGAGCGTCTTGGGGCGCAGCGTGCGCTCGACGTCTAGGTCGTCAGACGTGAGCTCGCCCGTCACGCGACGCGGGCCACGGGCCCGCTTCTGCGGAACGTCGGCAAACAGGTCGTCGGAATCGGCCTCCCACATCACGCACCACCTCCGAGCCTACGCAGGGCATATGCCAGCATCTTCTCGATGGACGCGTCTTCGCTGACGCCCTCGAGGGCAAGCGCGATCTCCTGCGTGGTGAAGCCCATCGAGAGGAGGGCGGACTCGGCCTCGGCGCGGACGCCCGCGCCCGGCGCGGCTGCGGTCTGGGCGACATCGGGGAGCTCTGCCCCCACGAGCCTGCGCAGCTCCACGTCCTTCTGGAAGACGCCCTCGAGGTCGACGAGCAGGCGCTGGGCCTTGCGCTTTCCTATGCCAGGCACCTGTGCGAGGCGATTGAGGTCCGCCGTCGCCACGATGGTGGCAAGCGCCGCCGGCTTGTAGGTGGAGAGCACGGCCAGTGCCAGCTTGGGCCCCACGCCCGTGATGGCCACCAGCTTGTCGAAGAGCGCGCGCTCCTCGCGGGAGATGAAGCCATAGAGCTCCATCGCGTCCTCGCGCACCACCAGGCGCGTGAGCAGCGTGATGCCCGCAGAGCCCACGGACGGCAGCTCAGCCGCCGTCTGATGGGAGATGCCCATCTCATAGCCCACGCCGTTCACGTCGAGGACCGCGTAGGTGGGCATGGCCTCGACAAGGGTGCCCGTTAGCTGAACAATCACGGTTTATGACCTCCTGGCTTCGCTGCGTTGGCGACGGGCCCTGTTGGCAGCCGTCGCTGCTGCCGTGACCTCGAGCGCCTCGAGGCGCCGCTGCTCTGCCTGAGCACGCTCCGCCTCTGCCATGGCGCTCGTGGCGTTTTGGTACGCGACGCTTTTGGTGCGGCTGAGGTTGGCATGGCACACGGCCGCAGCAATCGCGTCCGCCGCATGGTCGGGACGCGGGTCGTGGTCGAGTTGCAGCACGTTGCGCACCATGTAGATGACCTGACGCTTGTCGGCAGAGCCCGTTCCCACGATGGCCTGCTTGATCTGCATGGGGGTGTACTCCCCCACCAGGAGGCCGGCGCGCGAGCACGCCACGATGGCCGCCCCGCGCGCGTGAGCCGTGGCTATGGCCGAGCGCACGTTCTCACCGAAGAAGACCTTCTCAATGGCGAGCTGCGTGGGGTTGTAGGTCTCGATGACCTGGCTGATCTCGTCGAAGATCTTGCCCAGGCGCTGGTCTATGGGTTGGGAGGACGAGGTGGTCACGCAGCCGTACGCACGCGCACGGCACAGGGACCCGCGCGTCTCCACAATGCCCCAGCCAGTATGTGCCAGACCGGGATCTATGCCGAGAATGATCATCTTCCCTCCTCCCGATAAAGAACGCTCGTTCTAATATAGCATGCCCCAAAGGGCCTGTCACCGAGGAGACTAGAAAATTCGTTTGGTCTTGTGCGGTGACACCACCTGACGATACCACGTTGTCGCGTCACCATGAACGCGTAGCGCAGCTGGATCACATCACACGCCGCATACGGCACCAACACGCGCCGCGCGTGCGCTAGTTTTCGGAGAAGGGGTTGCGCCAGTCGGCGCCCGTACCGAGCGAGAGGTCGCGCAGGAGGTCCAACGCTTCGCGTAGTTCGCTCGAGCCTTCGACCATCTCGGCAGGGACGTCAAAGGCCAGGCGCTGGCCCTCAGCCTCAGGTGCTGATGGGGCGCTGATGCTGCCGAAGAGGGCCTCGAGCGTTTCATCACGGCGACGCTGTTCTTCAGCCTCACGCGAATCGGACCACGCAAAGCCATGGGGAAGGTGATAGTCCTCGAGCGGGCAGGTCGTCATGGTAAGCACCTCAGGCACCGCAGACGATCTCATCGTCATCGCGAACTGCCTCAGCACGGCTTCGGCAAGGGACGCATCGCCCACGGCCTCCCCTACCTCGAACAGGGGACTGCCGCCCTCCACATGCATCGAGAGCACGTCATCGATGCGCTCCAGCAGGACCTCGTTCGCATAGAGGGCCTTTGCCCCGCTCACGCGCGGCAGGTCCTCGGTGAACAGAACCACGCGGTCGAAGACCGGCGAGATGGCATTGCGCGTCCGGCAGATATCCAACACGTCGATGCGATACACGTCGCCAAGGGGGGCGAAGGCCGATGCCATGACCCTGTGCGTGCGCGGAACCAGCGAGAGTTCCGTCTTATCCTCGGTCATGAGGACCATACCGCCGACCTCTCGAGCCAGCTCGACCACGTAGGCCTGGGCGACGTCACGATGCAACGCCTCGTCACCATGGGCCAGCATCGCCCAGGCGCCATCGAGCTCGCGGCAGTCTATGCGCAGCGTGCGCGCCAGTACCGCAGGCATCAGGGAGCGGGGATGTCCGCGTGGGACGCAGTCAAGCGCATGGACCCGCGTGGGACCCAGCGCATCACTCGCCAAGGCCGCAAGGGCCAT
Organism: uncultured Coriobacteriaceae bacterium; assembly: GCA_902772435.1. Lineage (GTDB taxonomy): Bacteria > Actinomycetota > Coriobacteriia > Coriobacteriales > Atopobiaceae > UBA1367. The sequence goes on from CACYAX010000129.1 coordinate 5,124, forward strand.
GGACGAAAGCGAACCGTCAAGCGCGATGACCACGTCGGTCTCCCCGAGCTTCTCGACATAGGAACGCAAGCCCAGCGAAAGGGCGTTCCAGAGAAAGACACGCTCGTCATACATCTCAATGGCAAGCTCACTACCAGCAGAAAGGCGAATGTCATGACCTATGTCGGCCACGAAGAGCTCTTCTTCGAAGGCCGAGGCGCAAGCGGCGAGACGTCCATCGGGCGCAAGGACGAAGCTCGATCCGCAGAAGACCTGATGCCCATAGCCACCCGCAGCGGATGCCGCGACGAGCCATGCGCCACAAGAACGCGCATACCCGGGAAAACGGTTCTGGGCAAGCGCCGAACCCAACGCAGAGGATGCGTCATCCACGGCATACCCGTATCCCACAAAGAAGAGAACCACATCTGCTTGGCCGAGATACTCCGGAGAGGAGATGAGATCGAGATCTTCATAACTGAAAGCAAGGGCGATGCGCTCCCCGAGGATCTCAACGGTCGCTATGCGCTCCGTGGCATTGCCAGGGCGCCCACCGCCAGACGCGTCGCCCGCCAAGGCAGAGAACCGCAGAGGGGTTGCCGAGCCGTCGTCCACGAGCACCACCTCAGCCATGGGCATCCCATCGGCATCAACCACGATGGGGACCAGGCAGGGACACGCAAGCTCGCGGGCGAGATTGATGAGGGTCACGCCGAGGTCGGCCAAATACGGCTGCTTTGAGCCAAA
>CACYAX010000130.1 GCA_902772435.1 uncultured Coriobacteriaceae bacterium
CGAGCCCGCCGACACGGCTCCGACGGACGGACCACCGCCACGGCTCCACCCGGCAGCCCGCCGGCACGAGCCCGCCGGCACGAGCCCACCGCCACGGCTCCACCCGGCAGCCTGCCGCATCCGGCAGCCCGTCGCGACGGCCCGGCCGCCACGGCACCATCACCATCCAGCGCGCCGCGCTGGACCGCACGCACACGAAAGGGGCGACCATGCCTGCAGGCGCACACGATGAGTGGGTGAGCCGCGAGGAACACGAGCGCGTGGTAGAAGAGCTGCGCCGCGCGAACCGTCGTCTCTCGGGCACGCTCCAGATCGTGCTCGACACCCTCGATTCTGAGAACGTGGCCACGCTCTTCTCGCGCGTGCTCGAGGAGATCACCTCCACCATGGCGGCGGAGGGCACCGTGGTCTACCTGGCCGAACCCGACGGGTACCACCTCCGCGGCAAGAGCGAGGGCCTGCGCGCCCGCCACGTGCCGCGCTTCATCGCCTTCGGTCGCAGCATCGAGACGCTCGCCACCCGCGCGGGTGGCGCGCTGCGCCTGCGCGTGCTTCCCGCCGAGGGGTCCGAGCTGCGTGCGGGACGCCTCACCACGCGCATGGTCCAGGACGAGAGCTCCAAGGAGACTCACCGCGTCGACGCCGAGGTGCTGCCGCCGTTCAAGAGCTTCTATGCCGTGCCCGTGTGGTTCGGCGGGCACGTGGTCTCGCTCATCGAGGTCGGCTGGTCGCGCTCCCATCCGCTGCGCGAGGAGGACGCCGAGCTGCTCGACGCGGTGGCGCGCTACCTGTCCGTGCAGCTTGTGGGCGCGTTCTCGGCGCTGCGCTCCCAGAAGGAGGCGCGCCTGCGCGATGCCGCGTCGCGCATCCGCGTGCAGCTGCTCGAGCACGAGGAGCTCACGAGGGAGGCCGTGGAGGAGGCGCTGGGCCGGGCTGCCACGGAGCTTGCCGCGACCGCCGTTCCCATGCGCGAGAACCCGCACCAGAACACCGTGATGGCCAACCTGCCCGTGACGGGCGTCCACTCGGTGCCATCCGACCTCGTGATGTCGGCCGCCGAAGGCGACGAACCCCAGGTGCTGGCCGTGAACGAGGAATCGGACCTTGCGAACTGGCTCCTTGAGCTGGGCGAACCCTCCATCGGAGCGCTGCTGGACGCGGGCCAGCTCGCGGGTGCGCGCCTCCTTTGCCTCTTCCTGCGCGACCACGACGCGGAGCCCTTCGACGACCTCGAGCTCGCGTTCCTGTCCGACGTGGCGGGCGACCTCGCGAGCGCTGCGCGCGGGGTGGAGGAGCGCTCGGCCGACAAGCGCATCTCGCAGGCGCTGCAGACGGGCATGAAGAACGAGCTCCAGAAGGTGCGGGGCATCTCCGCCGAGGGCCTGTACTCGTCGGCTACCGCCGCGGCCTTCGTGGGCGGCGACTTCTACGACCTCATCCGGCTGCCCGACCGCCGCGCCTGCGTGATCATGGGCGACGTCTCGGGCAAGGGCGTCGAGGCGGCATCCGTCTCGGCGGCCGTCCGCACGGCGCTTGCCGCCTACTCCTGGGAGGGCCTGCGTCCCGCGCACATGGTGCGCCTGCTCAACGACTTCCTGCTCGGCTTCTCGCGGCTCGAGACCTTCGCGACCCTCTTCGTGGGCATCGCCGACCTGGCCCACGGCCGCCTCACGTACTGCTCGGCAGGCCATCCGCCTGCGCTCCTGCTTCGTGCCGAGACGGGCGCCCTCGAGTCGCTCGACGTGCAGTCGGGCGTGGTGGGGGCCTTCTCCGACATGCGCTATCGCGACGGACGCATGCGCATCTGCTCGGGTGACCAGCTGCTGCTCTACACCGACGGCACCACTGAGGCCCGCGCGACCGACGGCCGCTTCTTCGGCGAGGACGGCCTGCGCGACGCCATCATGCGCATCGCGCCCCACGGCTTCGAGGGCACGTGCGACCGCCTGCTGGCGGAGCTCGACGCGTTTACTGACAACCATCTCGATGACGACGTCGCCATCGTGGCGCTGCGCTTCGACGAGGTGGGATAGGACGGCGCTAGGCTAGGGACTCGCGTGCCGGCGCGCATGCTGCGTGCCGGTGCGGGGTGTGCGCCCTCGGGGCACGCTCTGCGCTGCAGCCTGCATCGTGTGCGCCTAGGCCGTACGTGTCCGCGGAGCCCGCTCCCCTCATGGAACCGCGCCGTGCGTATCCGCACGGGGCCGCTCCGTGCCGCGCCGCTGCGCCGTGCGTGCCCGCGCTCCCTGCGATTAACCCCACGATTGCGCGCGTCTGTCCGCGCCATTTTTGCCATATCGGTTTCTCGCGTTAGCGCCGCGGGCTTTTGGGAACAAACCCCAGTATGAATGGGGAGACTAACATAGCATTGGTGCCGGTGAACGGCGATCTTGACGTCACGACGACGCCAGCCCTGCGCCGCACCATCGACCGTCTCGTGCGCAGCGGCTGCAAGCGCATCATCCTCAACATGGCAGACGCGGAGTACATCGACTCCGCGGGCATCGGCCTCGTGCTTGGGGAGACGCGGCTCATACACGAGCGCGGCGGGCTGCTCTCGCTCACCAACGTGTGCGAGCGCGTCTTCCGGTCGCTGTCGCTCGCGCGCATCGTGGACTTCGTGCCCGTGTCGGTTGCGGGGCCACGCCCGAGCGTGCCGCGCCTCGAGGCGAGCGCGCAGCCGCTCTGGCAGACGTCGCTGCGGATCGACCCCGATGACCTGCACGAGACGCGGGGAAGCGTGGAGCGGCTGCTGAGCCGCATGGGCCTCTCGCAAGACGCGGTGTTCGACCTCACGCTGGCCACGGGCGAGGCCATCGGCAACGCGGTCGATCACGGTGAGGGGTGCTCGGTGGTGACGGTCTCGTGCTATCCCGACCGGGCAATCGTCGACGTGACCGATTGTGGCTGCGGCTTTGAGCTGGGCGAATGCGAGTTACCCGAAGCCTCTGCCGACGGCGAGCGCGGGCGCGGGATTGCGCTTATGCGCCTGCTTGCCGACTCGGTGACCATCGAGCGCAAGCCTTCGGGCACGGGTACCCTCGTGCGGATCGTGAAGCTGCTGAACGGGTAGCGGGGCAGCCGGGATTGCGGAAGACGGGAGCCGTACGCGACCCGCGCTGTGTGCCGTAAGCAGCTGGGAAGTGCGGAAACTCTTGTAAGGCGCGGGCGAGGCGCCACGGGTCTGGCGGCTTTTGGCTGCGTGTCCCTGCGGTCGTATTTTCACCCCTCTTGACCTGCGGTCTTCAAGATTTGTCCTCACTTTTTCAAAATTCTTCTTGCATCTTGGCGATTCTAGGCGCATAATACTCCTTGCGTTCGCGGGCTTAGCGCAGTTGGTAGCGCGCCACCTTGCCAAGGTGGAGGTCGCGGGTTCGAACCCCGTAGCCCGCTCCAGGCATTCTTGGGGCCGGTTCTAGGATCGGCCTTTTTCATAGACGGCGACGTGGCCAAGTGGTAAGGCAGAGGCCTGCAAAGCCTTTATCTCCAGTTCGAATCTGGACGTCGCCTCCACGATCTTCCGGGGTCGGAGCTTTCGCTCCGGCCTCTTTGTGTATGGGGTGGCCGTTCGGGCGACATGTCGCTGGTTCGGCCAGAAACTGGCGACAAACGGCACCCCCTCGGGCGGGATGTCGCCACTTCCGCCCCCAACTGGCGACAAACGGCACCCCCTCCGCGCACCAACTCCACACGCGCATGCGCTATCCTTACAGCTCAGCCCATACGCCGCGCGTCACACCAGCGCGCCGCGCCCCAAGCCCGCACCCCACGCAAGGATCCCGCATGACCGATGCCCCCTACACCCCCCAGGTCCCCCGCGCCCCGCGCGAGGTCTACCTTGACTATGCCGCGGCAACGCCCGTGGCACCTGAGGTCATCGAGGCCATGCTCCCGTACTTCACCGAGCTCTTCGAGAACCCCTCGGCCCCGTACGCCCGCGCCCGTGCGGTCCGCGCGAGCTACGAGCAGGCCCGCACCACCCTCGCGCACCTCATCGGCGCCAAGCCGGGCAACGTCACCATCACGGCCGGCGCCACCGAGGCCAACAACCTCGCGCTGGCCACGGTCACCGGCCCCCTCATAACCGCAGCTACGGAGCACGAAAGCGTGCTCGCCACCGTGCAGGCCCGCGGCGGCCAGCTCCTGCCCGTCTCGTCCGAGGGCCTCGTGAGCGCATCCACGCTAGAGGCGGCCCTCACGCCCGAGACCGAGCTCGTCTCGGTGGCCCTCGCAAACGGCGAGGTGGGGGCCGTGCAGCCCATCCGCGAGCTCGCGGCCGTGGTTGCCAAGGAGCGCGACCGTCGCCTCGCCGCCGGCGAGAAGACCCCGCTCTACCTGCACACCGACGCCAGCCAGGCAGCGGCCACGCGCACGGTCGACGTGAGCCAGCTGCGCGCCGACCTCGTCACGCTCTCGGCGGCCAAGGTGTACGGCCCCAAGCAGGTGGGCCTCGTCTGGGCGGCCGATGGCGTGTGCCTGCGCCCGCTCGTGCTGGGCGGCGGCCAGGAGGGCGGCGTGCGCTCGGGTACGGAGAACGTGGCGGGTGCCGTGGGATTCGCGCGGGCGCTCGAGCTTGCCTCCGCGGGCCGCGCCAAGGAGTCCAAGCGCCTTGAGAAGCTCCGCAACGGGCTTCTGAGGGCCCTTACGGGGGAGTTCTCGTGGCTACAGGTCTCTGGGCCGCGAAATCCCAAAAACAGGCTCTCAGGGCTTCTGCACATCTCGTTTCCCGGGCTCGACGCGCGCCGGCTCGTGGTGCTCCTCGAGCGCCGCGGCGTGAGCGTCGGCACGGGCAGCGCCTGCGCGGCTTCCAAGATGCGCGTGAGCCACGTGCTGGAGGCGATGGGCGTGAGCGAGGCCGCGGCGCGCGGGAGCCTGCGCATCTCGCTCGGACGCCCCACGACGGAGGACGACGTGCGCTGTGCTGGCGAGGCGATCGCCGCGGTGGTGCGTGAGGAGTGCGCGCGGCTCGGGCTGGACGCGCGGACGGGGGAGCCTGCCTAGCGCGGGCAACGTCCACGGAACGGCTTGGCGGACGGCGCCCACACCGGCGAGCCTGCCTAGCGCCGGCAACGTCCAAGGATCTGCGCGGCAAGCCGCGCCCTGGGCAAAGACGATGACGATCGTGAGGCCGCGGGCCCCACGCGGAAAAGGAGCCAGATGAGCGAGAAGGTCTACCTGGGCATGAGCGGCGGCGTCGACTCGGCGCTGGCGGCGGCCCTGCTCGTGGAGCAGGGCTACGACGTGCGCGGCATCTACATGCGCAACTGGTCGCGCGACCTGCCTGGCTTCCACTGCCCCTGGGCCGATGAGCTGGCTGACGCGGAGCGCGTGGCCGTGACGCTCGGCATCGAGCTCGCCGTCTGGGACTGCGAGGCGGAGTACAAGGCCACCGTGGTTGACTACCTCGTCGACTCCTACGCGCGCGGCTACACACCCAACCCCGACGTGATGTGCAACCAGACCATCAAGTTCGGCAGCTTTGCCGAGCGGGCGTTCGCCGAGGGTGCGGACCTCATCGCCACGGGCCATTACGCGCGGGCGGAGCGCGACGCCGCGGGCCGCACGCACCTGCTGCGGGCCTTCGACGAGCACAAGGACCAGACCTACTTCCTCTGGCGCGTGGGCGAGGACGCCTTCGCGCGCACGCTCTTCCCCGTGGGGACGATTGCCAACAAAGCCGAGGTCAGGCGCATGTGCGCCGAGCGCGGGCTGGGCGTGGAGACCAAGCCCGACTCCGACGGCATCTGCTTCATCGGGCCCGTGGGCCTGCGCACCTTCCTGCTCGACGACCTCTCTGAGTATGTGCG
>CACYAX010000131.1 GCA_902772435.1 uncultured Coriobacteriaceae bacterium
GCCAGCGCCGTCGAAGAAGTCGATGTAGCGCGTGCCGTCCTCACCGTAGATGAAAGGGCCCTTGGAAGTCTGGAAGGTGGCGGGCCACTTGCGGCAGTACGACCTGACGTTTGACTCATACTGCTCGATGATTTCGTTCATGCCTAAGCTCCTTTGTGCATGTTCATGTTGCTGGGTTCGTTTCTGCAACTCATTCAGTATAGACCCCGCGGGGGCCGGGAGTTTTGCCACGTGCGCTATTGTGGTATTTTTCATTTCAGGTTCACGCTGCGGCACCTCAAGCCCATCTTGAGGCACCCTGTATAGTGATCGTTTCCGGCCCGTCCCGCGGGCCACCGGCTTGGAGGGTTTCCCATGAGCAAGCTTTCATATGCACTCAAGGTCGCATCCGGCATGCGCCTCAAGAAACTGACTGACTGCATCAATCTGGCCCACGAGCGTTCGGGCAAGCCCAAGGCTGCCATCTTCGTGGACATCCTGCACTGCGCGCGCAAGTTCGGCGCGGGCTACTTCGACTACCTCATCTTCGAGTTCTACAACATGAACGACGAGGAGCGCGCCACCTACATGACGCGCGTGCGCAACAAGCGCTTCGACAACATGATCAACGATCCCGACGACTGCGTGATCTTCGACGACAAGAGCCAGTTCTACGCGCACTTCTCCGAGTTTTTGCACCGCGACTGGCGCGACCTCGCCAAGACCTCCGACGAGGAGCTCGTGGCCTTCCTCGCGGGCCGCGACGCCATCATCGCCAAGCCCAACGACGGCGAGTGCGGCCATGGCATCGAGAAGCTGAGCGTGAGCGAGCTCGGTGGCCCCGAGGCCGCCTGCGCCTACCTGCGCCAGCCCGAGAAGGAGTTCGGCGTGGTGGAGGACCTGCTCGTCCAGCACCACGAGATGGCGCGCCTCTACCCCCATTCCGTCAACTGCATGCGCATGGCGACGGTGTGGTGGCAGGGCCAGGCGCACCTGCTCTACTCCGTGCTCAAGACCGGCAACCACGGCAAGTTCGTGGACAACCTCGAGAACGGTGGTTACGCCTGCCACATGGACCTCGAGACGGGCGTGGTCACGGGCCCGGGGCACACCAACACGCAGGTGCTCGTGGAGGCCCACCCCATGACGGGCGTGGCCTTCGAGGGCTTCCAGGTGCCGCACTTCCAGGAGGCCTGCGAGATGGTCAAGAAGGCCGCGGGCGTGGTGCCCACGGTGGGCTATATCGGCTGGGACGTGGCCATCCTGGAGGACGGGCCCGCCATCATCGAGGGCAACCACTTCGCCGCCTACGACTTCCCGCAGCTGCCCGACAGGAGTCAGCACCATCGCGGCCTCGCGGGCATGCTCGCCGACATCGGCATCCAGGTCTAGGTGCCCGACGGCAGGTGACGCGCCGTGTGCGGGACGGTCCCGGCATACGGCGCTCGTTCGTCCGGCTATCGTGGCCAAGCTGTGTGGCCGCACGTTTTTTGCGGCTGACGGCTTGAAGATGTTGTGCAGCGGCGCGTGATGCGCTAATATTAACAATTGTGATTTTCGAAGTGGGGCAGAACGTGTGCCCCCACCTTGTGGCGCCTATGAGCAGCTGCCTGGTCAGACAACGTAGCTTTCCGCCTGCGGGCGGTGCCTGTCTCCTGGGATGCTCATGCGTGCCGGGAGTTTTTTTGTGGCCTCGGCCACAACGCAACGCGGCAGCGCCGCACAGGAACGTGGGGCCACGGCCTCGCGCAGGAAGGAAGGTGTGACTAAGATAGCTAAGCAAGACGGTCCTCGCATCAATGACGAGATTCAAACTCGTACGTGCCGCCTGATTGGCGTAGACGGCTCGCAGCTCGGCCTCTTCGGCCTGCGCGATGCCCTGCGCATTGCCAACGAGCAGAACCTTGACCTCGTGGAGATCGCCCCCAACGCCGAGCCTCCCGTGTGCAAGGTCATGGACTACAGCAAGTACAAGTACGACCAGGACCGCAAGGCCAAGGCCGCGCGCAAGAACCAGTCGCGCGTCGAGGTCAAGGAAATGAAGTTCAGGCCCAAGATCGATATGGGTGACTACGAGACCAAGAAGAACCACGTCCTCCGCTTCCTCAAGAAGGGCGCTCGCGTGAAGGTCACGATCATGTTCCGTGGCCGCGAGATGGCTCATCCCGATCAGGGACTCAAGGTCCTCGATCGCCTCGCAGAAGACCTCAAGCCGTATGCCACGGTTGAGCAGCAGCCCAAGATGGAAGGCCGCAACATGCACATGCTCGTCGCCCCTATCAAGGGTGCCTTCGACGTGAAGGACACCGAGGGCGACGCCGAGTAGAAGGAGAATCAGCATGCCCAAGATGAAGACGCACAAGGGAACGGCAAAGCGTTTCCGCCGCACCGGCACCGGCAAGATCATGCGTGCCAAGGCTTTCAAGAGCCACATCCTCACCAAGAAGTCGCCCAAGCGCATCCGCAACTTCCGTCAGGAGACCGAGCTCGCCGCGGCCGACGTCAAGACCGTGTCCCAGCGTATGGGCACCAAGTAGGCGCTCGCGCCACTGTCTAGCACAGATTCACGTTTTAGGAGTTGATGATACATGGCACGTGTTAAGCGCGCAGTCGCCGGCCACAAGAAGCGCAATACCCTCGTCGAGCGCACTAAGGGTTACTATGGCGTTCGTTCCCGTACGTTCAGGGGCATGAAGGAGCAGGCCCAGCACTCTGGCCAGTATGCCTATCGTGACCGCCGCAACAAGAAGCGCGACATCCGTTCTCTCTGGATCCAGCGCATCAACGCTGCCGCCCGCATGAACGGCCTTTCCTACAGCAAGTTCATGTACGGCCTGAAGCTCGCCGGCGTCGAGCTCGACCGCAAGGTCCTCGCTCAGGTCGCCTATGAGGACGAGGCCGCGTTCGCCGCCCTCGCCGAGGTCGCCAAGAAGGCTCTCGCTGACGCTGAGTAAGCTCTCACGCCACACATGGCAAGCCCCCGTCACCGCAGGGTGACGGGGGCTTTTTTGTGGGAAGAGGCCTTGGGCCGGGCAGAAGCGTGCTGTGCCTGCGACCTGGTGGGGGAGCGCGGGGGCTTAGTCCAGCTGCGAGAGATCGGGTTCGAAGAGGTCCACGAGAGTGAACGCCCCGTCCTCGTAGCTGAACGTGGCGAGGGAGCAGTTCTTGGTGACGGCGCGCACGTGGATGAGGTTGCGCTCGTCCCAGAGCGTGGTGAAGCGCCTGATGCAGGCCCCGTGGCTCACCACGAAGACGTTCTGATGGCCTTCGCGCTCCATGATGTCGGTCATGGTCTTGGCCATGCGCTCTCCGACGGCCTCCTCGGTCTCGCCGCCGTACGCGACCAGGAAGTCGCCATAGCATTCGTAGGGGCTGCCGTAGGGGCTTGCCTCGAAGAGGTCGTAGGAGCATCCCTCGAGCTTGCCGTAGCAGAACTCGCGCAGCCCGCGCATGCGCTCGTAGGGGAGCTTCTCGCGCGTGACCACCTCGAGGGTCATGGCGGCGCGCTCGGCGGGGGAGCAGTACGCGTGGTCGAACGTGATCCCCGTCTGCTCGATGTAGTCGCGGGTGAGCTTCGCCTGCTCGATGCCGCGGGGCGTGAGCGGGGAGTCGCACCAGCCCTGGATGATGTGGCGGGTGTTGAAGAGGGTCTCTCCATGGCGCATGAGGTAGAGCGTCTTAGGCACGATGCCTCCTATGAGTGGTGGAACAGATGCGGCTCGTTCTCCTCGAGACGCTGCTCCTCCTCCTCGAAGCTGGGGTCGCGCGGATCGATGAGCTCGTCGTCCCCGGTCTCGGGGTCGACGTGGTGGAGCAGCACGGGCTGGAAGAGCTTGAGGTGCCAGGCCACGGCAGCGGAAGCAGCCACCAGCACGCAGAAGATGACGATGCGGTACACGACGCCCACCTTCGTGATGGCGATGGAACCCACGGAGAGGATGGCCGTCCAGCTGTACATGACGATCACGGCCTGGCGCTGGTCGAAGCCCTCGTCGATCAGGCGGTGGTGGATGTGGCCGCGGTCAGCCTGCCCGATGCTCACGTGCGCACGGCGGCGACGGATGATGGCCGAAAGCGTGTCGATGATGGGGATGCCCACGATGACGAGGGGCACGATGAGCGTGGTGAGGCTCGCGATGCGGGTGACGGAGAGCAGGGAGATGGTGCCCAGGCCGAAGCCGAGGAGTAGCGATCCCGAGTCGCCGAGGAAGATCGAGGCAGGATGGAAGTTGTACTGCAGGAAGGCCAGCGTGGAGCCGGCCATGGCGATGGCGAGCGTCGCCGCGTCGGGGTAGCCCGAGCTGACGGAGAGCGCGAACATCGTGATGCTCGAGATGCAGGTGATGCCCGACGCGAGGCCGTCCAGGCCATCGATGAGGTTGATGATGTTGGTGTAGGCCACGAGATAGACGACCGTGAGGGGGAACGAGAACCAGCCCAGCTCGAAGAACTGGTCCGTGAACGGGTTCACTACGCGGTGGATGACGAGGCCGCCCAACACGGCGATGACGGAGGCGAGCGCCTGCCCGAAGAGCTTCTGCTTGGGTTTGAGGCCCACGACGTCGTCGATGGCCCCCGTGGCAAAGATGATGACGAACGCCAGGGCGAGCAGGGGGTAGTTGACGCTCAGCACGCCGGGCCTGGTCACGATGGGCCAGCCGAGATGCGCCGACCCGAACGCCTGGACGCCCACGGCGGCGAGTATGCCGCAGAAGACCGCGATGCCGCCCATGCGGGGAACGGGCGAACGGTTGATGCGCCGGTTGCCCGGGTAGTCAACGGCGCCGAGCTTCCACGCGATGATGCGGGCCAAGGGCGTGACGGCGAGCGTCGTTGCGAAAGCCGCGACGAAAAGGCAGAGGGGAGGGATCCATGAGGCTGGATTCGGCATGCGGTCCTCCCTTCATCGTGCGTCGCGTGCATCGGCATAAACACATAAATGATAGCAGCACATCGGGTCACGAAGGCCAAGTCACGGATATCAGACGAAAAAACGACCGTGTTCCGTCGTGGAACGGGGCCGCAAAACATAATTTTCCTCTTTGGGGTCGATAAGTCAAGACTGGTAAAGGTGCCACTCTGACCGTATAGTGAGGTTGTCGTTCCCCTGCGACGCAAACTGGGTGAACCGACAAGTGTGTTACAGGGAGCCCCGATCTCGTGTTCAGTACGGGTATCCTCCGTTGTTGAGGAAGCCGGAACGCGCGGTACGGGCACCCACCTTATGGAGGTGGGTTCATTATCGTGTCGCAGGGGGCGGCCTTTTTTGTGCCGTGGGGCGACGGGTTTAGCCCGAAGTCGCTTGTTCGGGCCGAAGTCGCTGGTTGGGGCCGAAGTCGTTGGTTGGGGCCGAAACCCGTCACCTTGGGCGGGCCGGCTTCATACGAGATGGCCCTGGCGGTTTGATTCTGCCGGTTAGGCCGCAGTCGTATGAAGTGACCTAGGCAAATGCCCGTTGCGAAGCGAGCCTGCTTCATACGGGCGGGACGTCGGGGGTCGATCCTGCCCCTGAGGGGGCTGTCGTATGAAGGTTTCTGGGCGAAACGCCTGCTAAGCGGAGCCCGGACTTCATACGAGGGAGCCCTTCGGGGCCATTTTGTCCCGCAGGAGGCCTGTCGTATGAAGTCCCCCGCGAGAAGGGCCTGTTGGGAGACGGGCCGGCTTCATACGAGATGGCCGTGGCGGGTTGATTCTGTCCCTGAGGGGCCTGTCGTATGAAGTCCCCCGCGAGAAGGGCCTGTTGGGAGACGGGCCGGCTTCATACGAGATGGCCGTGGCGGGTT
>CACYAX010000132.1 GCA_902772435.1 uncultured Coriobacteriaceae bacterium
GCCGACCGCTCCGACGAGCCCTTCATGGCGGTCGCCATGCGCTTCGTGCGCCACACCTTCCGCGATCACCAGCGGATCATCTTCGATGGCAACGGCTACTCCGCCGAGTGGGAGGAAGAGGCCGAGCGCCGCGGCCTGCCCAACCTCAAGACCACGCCCGACGCCCTCGGTGCCCTCATGGACGCCAAGAACATCGCCCTCTTCGAGAAGTACGGCGTGCTCACCGAGTCCGAGCTGCACGCCCGCTACGTGGCCAAGGCCGAGCAGTACGCCAAGCTCATCAACATCGAGGCCAACACCATGTCCTACATGGTCCGCCACATGTACCTGCCGGCCCTCATGAGCTACTCGGGCGACCTGGCAAACGGCCTCGTGGCCAAGGCTGAGCTGGGCATCGTCTCCGCCGCCGAGAAGGCCACCGTGCAGCAGCTCTCCGCCGGTGCCGACGCGATCTACGGGCTCACCCTGAAGCTCGAGGAGGTCACCGCCAAGGCCGCGGACAAGGCCAACCCCACCGAGTGCTGCGCGCTCTGCCGCGATGACGTCATCCCCGCGATGGAGGCCCTGCGTGCCGAAGTCGACGCCATGGAGCGCCTCTGTGGCGAGGACTGGTGGCCCGTGCCGAGCTACAACCAGATGCTCTTCTACGTGTAGCGCATGCTGCCCCAAGCAGGGCCCTTCCCTTTTCCGGCGGGGCGCGACGGTCGGGTCGCGCCCCGCTTTTTGCTGCGCCCGCACACAAGAGCCGCCGCCCGTATGATGCGGGCGGCGGCTCGAGCACGCTCTGGATGGGAGCCCGTCCCTACAGGGAGCGCAGGGCGTCTACCAGGGCGGTCTTGCCCGCCGTGCGCTCGTCCTTCTGCTTGATGACGCGCGCGGGGCAGCCTGCCACCACCACGCCCTCGGGCACGTCCTCGATCACGACCGCGCCTGCGGCCACCACCGAGTTCTTGCCCACGCGCACGCCCTCGAGCACGACGGCGTTCGCACCGATCAGCACGTCGTCCTCCACCACCACGGGGGTGGCGCTTGCGGGCTCGATGACGCCCGCGAGCACGGTACCTGCGCCGATATGGCAGTGCTTGCCCACGACGGCCCTGCCGCCGAGCACGCAGCCCATGTCGATCATGGAGCCCTCGCCGATCACCGCACCGATGTTGACGATGGCGCCCATCATGATGATCGCCCCGTCACCGATCTCCACGTGCTCGCGGATGATGGCACCGGGCTCGATGCGCGCGTTGACGGGCTTGAGGTCGAGCAGCGGCACGGCCGTGTTGCGCCGGTCGGCCTCCACGACGAAGTCCTCGATGGCGTCCGCATGGTCCTGCAGGAGCGGGGCGAGCTCGTCCCACTCACCGAACACGACCTTGTCCGCTGCGCCGAAGACCTTCGCCGAGCCATAGTCGATCGAGGCGCCGGGGCGCTCCTTGACGTACACCTTCACGGGCGTGGTCTTCTTCGCGTTCGAGATGAAGTCGATGACTTCCTGGGTGTTCATAAGGCATCCTCTCGGGGTTCGTGGCTGGTGAATCAGTCCTGTTCGTCCATGGCGTCGTTGAGCCTTTTGGCATACGGCGTGCCGTCCAACGTGGCGAAGTAGTCAGCCGGCGTCTCGGCACGGCGGATGAGCTCGTGCGTGCCGTCCGCGTGCAGCAGCACCTCGGCGCTGCGCAGGCGGCCGTTGTAGTTGTAGCCCATGGAGCGGCCGTGCGCGCCCGTGTCGTGAATGACCAGCAGATCACCCACCGCGACCTCGGGGAGCTTGCGGCCGATGGCGAAGCGGTCGTTGTTCTCGCAGAGCCCGCCCACCACGTCGTAAGTGTGCGTGGCGGGTGCCAGCGTCTTGTCGGGGCCGCCCTCCTGTCCGATCACGCTCACGTGGTGGTAGGCGCCGTACATCGCGGGACGGATGAGGTCGGCCGCGCAGGCGTCCACGCCCACGTAGTCGTGGTAGGTGTGCTTGAGGTGCAGGCAGCGCGTGACGAGGCAGCCGTGGGGGCCCGCCATGTAGCGGCCGAGCTCCGTGTAGATGGCCACGTCGCCCAAACCTGCGGGCACGAGGATCTCCTCGAATGCCGCACGCACGCCCTCACCGATGACGCGGATGTCGCACGGCTCGTCCTCGGGCGCGTACGGGATGCCGATGCCACCCGACAGGTTGACGAAGGCGATGCGCATGCCCGTCTCGCGGTTGAGCCGCACGGCCTCCTCGAAGAGCAGGCGCGCGAGCGTGGGATAGTACGTGTTGCCGTGGGTGTTGCCCGAGAGCAGCGCATGGAGGCCGATGGCCTGCACACCCCGCGCGCCGAGGAGGCGGCAGGCCTCACCCAGCTGTGAGGGCATCATGCCGAACTTCGACTCCTCGGGCGTGTCGAAGATGGTGTTGGTGCCCACGAAGTCGCCGCCCGGGTTGACGCGCAGGCACACGACGTCGGGAAGCGCGCCCACCGTGCGCTCGTAGTACTCGATCATGTCCAGCGAATCGAGGTTAAGGAAGGCCCCGAGGCGCGTTGCCCGGCGGAAGTCCCGGGCAGGCGTGTCGTTGGACGAGAACATGATGTCGTGCCCGCGGACACCCACCGCCTCGGCGAGCATGAGCTCGGACAGCGTCGCGCAGTCAAAACCACAGCCGCGGTCAGCCAGGACCTGCATGACGGCAGGGTTGGGATTGGCCTTCACCGCGAAGTACTCGCGAAAGCCCGGGTTCCACGAGAAGGCCTCGAGCAGGGCATCGGCCGTCGCGCGCATGCCCGCCTCGTCGTACAGGTGAAACGGCGTCGGATAGTGCTCGGCCAGCGCCTCAAGCTGCGCTTTGGTGACGAACGGGGTCTTGTCGTTCACGTCTCGTTCCTTTCGGGGCTCCGTTGCTGCCGGGGGTGCCACGCGTCGCGCGTTGGCAAATCGTTGGTTACACGTTCGAAGCGTGGGGGCCATACGCCGTTTGCAAGTCTACGATACCCTGTGCACGACACGACGATTTCTCGTGAGGAGCAAACATGACGGAAACCGAGCTCTTGCGAACCTACCGCCGCGACCTGCACCGCATTCCCGAACTCGACAAGGACCTTCCCGAGACGATCGCCTACGTGCGCGCCCGCCTGGAAGAGCTGGGAGACGCCTGCACCGTGGTCACGCCCTGCGAGAGCTCGCTCTGCGCCGTGTTCGACAGCGGCACCGAGCGTGCAACCGCCGTACGCACCGACATGGACGCGCTGCCCGTGACCGAGCGCACGGGTGCTGCGTACGCCTCGCGCCATGAGGGCAGGATGCACGCCTGCGGCCACGACGGCCACATGGCCATGGCACTCGGCCTCTGCCGCTGGCTCGCCGCCCACCGCGACGAGCTCCCCCGCACCGTGATGGTGGTCTTCCAGCCCGCCGAGGAGACCGAGGGAGGCGCGAGCGGCATCTGCGAGAGCGGCGTCTTCGAGCGCTACGGCGTCGACCGGATCTTCGGCTTCCACCTGTGGCCCGACCTGCCCTTTGGCCAGGTGGCCAGCCGGCCTGGAGCGCTTCTGGCCTCGAGCAACGAGGTCGACGTGACGTTTGCGGGACGCGGGTCGCACATCGCCAAATGGCAGGAGGGGCGCGACGCCCTGCTCTGCTCCGCGCGTTTCGCGGCGGGCATCTACGAGCGCATCGACGCCCTCGTGACGGAAGAGCCCGTGCTGCTCCGCTTCGGCGCGCTGCGCGCCGGCACGGTCCGCAACGCCATCGCCGCGTCGGGCGAGGTTCACGGGAGCCTCCGTACCTTCAGCGAGCACGACCGCAGGGCCGCGATGGAGACCATCCGCCTGACGGCATGCGAGGCTGCCGAGGGCCTCGGCTGCAGCGCCGACGTGCATTTCTCGGTAGGCGACCCCGTCGTCGCGAACGACAGCGCGCTCTTCGCGCTGGCGGCGCAGGCCGTCCCCGAGCTGGAGACCCTGCCCGAACCGCTGCTGATCGCCGATGACTTCGCGTGGTACCAGCAGCAGCTGCCGGGCCTCTACATCCTGCTGGGCACGGGCACGGGCATCCCGCTCCACGCGGACACCTTCGACTTCGACGAGGCCGTCCTGCAGCTTGGCCTCGACGTCTACAAGCGCCTGGTGGTCGCGGGATAACCCGATTTCGTGCGACAGACGCGTCATGGCCGCTAGAGCCCGAGCGTCTCGGCAATCTCGCCCGCACAGGCAAGACCGTCCGCGATGGCGTTGACCACGAGCGACGAGCCCGTGCGGCAGTCGCCGGCAACGAAGACGGGCACGACCTGCTCGCCCGCGGCGCGATGCGTGCCGGCCTGCATGACGGGCAGATGCCGGCCATCATCGGCGCACGGCACGCCACAGGCGTCGTAGACATCCGTCTCGGGCCCGACGAAGCCCATGGCGAGGAGCACGAGCTGCGCAGGCAGCACGCGCTCTCTCCCCTCCACGCGCACGGGCTTTCCGGACGACCAGTCGAGCGACGCCACGCGCAGGCCGCTCACCCCGTCACCATCCGTCAGCACCTCGAGGGTGTCGACGCCCCACTGGCGCGGGTCGCGGCCGAAGAGGGCCGCCGCCTCGAGCTGGCCATAGTCGTCCTTGCGGACGTTCGGCCACTGCGGCCACGCGTTGGCAGCCGTGCGGTGCGCGGGCGGCTCGGGCAGAAACTCGAGCTGCGTGACAGAGCGGGCACCCTGCCGGAGGGCCGTGGCCACGCAGTCGGTACCCGTGTCTCCGCCGCCGACGATCACCACGTCAAGGCCCTGGGCGCTCACCTGGGGCTCCCCGCCCGCGAGCACGGACTTGGTGGCGCCCGTGAGGTAGTCGACGGCATACACGACGCCGCGCGCGTCAGCACCGGGCACGCTCAGGCCCCTCGCCTTGCGTGCGCCCACCGTGATAGCCACGACGTCGTGAGAGCCGAGGAGCTCCTCGGCAACGCCCGCCTCGGACGCGTCAACGCCACAGCGCACGTCGATGCCGCTGTCCCGCATCAGCGCGACGCGGCGCTCCACGACCTCCTTGGGGAGCTTCATGTTGGGGATGCCGTACATGAGCAGGCCGCCCGCCCGGTCATCACGCTCCACCAGCGTCACGCGCGCACCGCGCCGCGCGAGCTCCCACGAGCACGCAAGGCCCGCCGGCCCCGACCCGATGACCGCGACCTTCGGAGCATCCTCGGAAGGCTTCGCAAACGGTTGGGGTCGCTTCGCGCCCTCCCACTGGTGGTCGGAGATGGCCCGTTCGTTGTCCTTGATCGTGGTCGCGCCGTCGTGGAGGCCCAGGTTGCAGGCCGCCTCACAGAGCGCCGGGCACACGCGCCCAGTGAACTCAGGGAAGGGATTGGTGAGCGCCAGGCGGTCGGCGGCATCGTCCCACAGCCCGCGGAACACGAGGTCGTTCCACTCGGGAATGAGGTTGTGCAGCGGGCAGCCCGAGGCGCGGGCGGCCCCGAAGCTCACGCCCGCCTGGCAGAACGCCACGCCGCAGTACATGCAGCGGCTTGCCTGGGCGGACTGCTCGTCAGCGGAAAGCGGGAGGGCCAGCTCCCCATAGTCTCGGACGGATGCATGGGCAGCACGCACGTCATGCTCGCGGCGCGTCACGTCCAGATAGGCACCGGGTTTTCCCATGGTCCTTACGCCTCCTTCCTGAGCGACTCGAAGGCCAGCTCGACGGCCTCCTCGCGGCTCACGCCGCTCGCCTGCTCACGGTCCGCGCGCTCCATGATCACGCGGTACTCATGCGGGCGCCGCGGCGGCCTTCACGAAGCGCTTGCGCGCCTCGGCAAACTGGTAGAGCAGCTTGATGCCGCGCGGGCTGGCGGTGCGCCTGACATGCTCCTCCACGAGGATGCGCACCTGCTCCAGCTCCACCTCGGTGGGCTTGAGGAGCTCGACCATGTCCTTGTTGCAGCGCCCGTCAAGGGTGCTCAGCTCGTCGTAGACGTAGGCCACGCCGCCGCTCATGCCCGCCGCGAAGTTGGCGCCGACCTCGCCCAGGATGACGGCCACGCCGCCCGTCATGTACTCGCAGCCGTGGTTGCCCACGCCCTCCACGACCAGCGTGGCGCCCGAGTTGCGCACGCCGAAGCGCTGGCCGGCAAGGCCGTTCACGAAGCCCTTGCCGCCCGTGGCGCCGTAGAAGGCCACGTTGCCCACGCTCACGTTCTCGTCGAACTTGTAGCTTGCCTCGGCATGCGGGCGCACGGAGATCACGCCGCCCGAGAGGCCCTTGCCCACGTAGTCGTTGGCGTCGCCCTCGATGTTCAGGGTGATGCCCCGCGGCAGGAACGCGCCGAAGCTCTGGCCGCCCGAGCCCTCGCAGTCGATCGTGATGGCCTCCTCGGGAAGGCCGTCGGGATGCGCCTTGGTCACGGTCGCGCCGAGCATGGTCCCCACGCAGCGGTTGACGTTGTCGATGTCGGCGTGCAGGCGCACGGGCACCATGTGCTCGCGCGCGCTGGCCGTATAGGGCACGAAGAGCGTCGCGTCGAGGGTCGTGTCGATGTGGAGGTCGGCCGCCATCTCGGGGAGGAAGCGCACGCCGTCGGCTCCGGGAATTGCCTCGGCCAGCTGGGGCGCGGCCTGGTAGAGCAGCGCGGAGAGGTCGCAGCTGTTGGCCTTGGGATGGCCCGGCACCTCACGCTGCCGCAGGCACTCGGGGTGGCCGACCATCTCGTCCACCGTGCGGAAGCCCAGCTGCGCCATGTGGCGGCGCAGGTCCTCGGCCACGAAGGTCATGAAGTTGACCACGTGCTCGGGCTTGCCGGCAAAGCGGCAGCGCAGGCGTTCGTCCTGCGTGCAGATGCCCACCGGGCAGGTGTCCTGGTGGCAGTCGCGCTGCATGAGGCAGCCCATGGCCACGAGCGGCATGGTCGCGAAGCCGAACTCCTCGGCGCCCAGGAGCGCCGCCACGGCCACGTCACGGCCGTCCATGAGCTTGCCGTCGGCCTCGAGCACCACGCGGGAGCGCAGGCCGTTCATGAGCAGCGTCTGCTGTGCCTCGGCGAGGCCGAGCTCGAGCGGCAGGCCCGCATGGTAGATGGAGTCGCGCGGGGCGGCACCCGTGCCGCCGTTGAAGCCGGAGATGAGGATCTTGGCCGCGCCGCCCTTGGCGACGCCCGTGGCGATGGTGCCCACGCCCGCCTCGCTTACCAGCTTCACGCTGATGCGGGCCTGCGGGTTGGCGCAGGTGAGGTCGAAGATCAGCTCGGCGAGGTCCTCGATGGAGTAGATGTCGTGGTGGGGCGGCGGGGAGATGAGGCCCACGCCCGGGGTGGAGTTGCGGATCTTGGCAACCCACGGCCACACCTTGCGGCCGGGAAGGTGGCCACCCTCGCCGGGCTTCGCACCCTGGGCCATCTTGATCTGGATCTCGCGCGCGCTGCAGAGGTAGCGGCTCGTGACGCCGAAACGGCCCGACGCGACCTGCTTGATCGCGGAGTTCTTGGTGTCGCCGTTGGGCAGCGGCGTCTCGCGGGCTGGGTCCTCGCCGCCTTCGCCCGTGTTAGACCGGCCTCCCAGGCGGTTCATGGCTATGGCCAAGCACTCATGCGCCTCGCGCGAGATCGAGCCGAAGCTCATGGCGCCCGTGTTGAAGCGCTTCACGATGGACGACGCGGGCTCCACCTCGTCGAGCGGCACGGGGCCCGTGGACAGGGGCACCAGCTCGAGCAAGTCGCGCAGCTGGATGGTGCGCCCCGCGCTGTGGATCTGCTCGCTGTAGCTCTGGAAGATGCCGAAGTCGCCTTCCCGGCAGGCCTTCTGCAGCAGGTAGATGGCCTGCGGCGTGATGAGGTGGTCCTCCCCCGCCGGGCGCCACTTGGTGATGCCGGAGCTGGAGAGCTGGCTGGGCGAGGGGGATGCGCCCAAGGCGACCGCCTCGCGGTAGCGCGCGTCGGCCTCCCGCTGGACGCCGTCCACGCCAAGGCCCCCGACCCTGCTCGTGGTGCCCGTGAAGCAGCGCGTCACGAGGCTGTCGGCCAGGCCGACGGCCTCGAAGATCTGCGCGGAGTGATAGCCCTGCATGGTCGAGATGCCCATCTTGCTCATGATGGAGACGATGCCGGCCGTTACGGCGCGGTCGTAGTTGGCCTTGGCCTCCCCTGCCGTAGCGCTCAGGGCGCCCTTCTCCACCAGCGCTTCGATGCACGCATGGGCGAGATAGGGATGGATGCCGCTTGCGGAGTAGCCCACCAGGGCGGCGTAGTCGTGCGGAGAGATGGCGTCGCCCGTCTCGACCACGATGTCGGTGCGCATGCGCATGCCGGTGCGGATGAGGTGGTTGTGCACGCTGCCCAGCGCGAGGAGCGACGGAATGGGAACCTCTCCCTCACCCGCGCGGTCGCTGATGATAATGATGTTCGCACCGCTACGCACCGCGGCCTCCGTGGCGTGGTCCAGCTTGTCGAGCGCCGCCTCGAGCGCGCCGTCACCGCCTCCCGCGGGATAGGTCGCCGCAAAACGCGCCACGCTGAAGCCCACGCGCGCGATGCCCTCGATGCGCGCGAAGTCGTCATCCGAGAGGATGGGACCCGAGAGCCTGATCAGGCGGCAGGCGTCGCGGCTGTCTTCCAGCAGGTTGCCGTGCTTGCCGAGGTAGAGGACACCCGAGGTCACGAGGTCCTCGCGCAGCGCGTCGATGGGCGGGTTGGTCACCTGCGCAAAGAGCTCGTGGAAGTAGTCGAAGAACGAGCGCGTGCGCCGCGACAGGATGGCGGGCGCCACGTCGGTGCCCATGGACGCCAGGGGCACCGAACCGCTCTGGGCCATGGGCCGCAGCACCTCCTCGACGTCGTCGAAGTGGTAGCCGTGCCGTGCGAGCCGCTGGCTGAGCGGCAGGTCGTCGCCCGCGCTGCGGGCGGTGGATTTGGGCAGGTCGAGGTCGCCGACGCTCACCGCCTCCATGTCGAGCCAGTTCCGGAAGGGCTTCTGCCGCGCATAGGAGTCGCGCAGCTCGTCGTTGAAGAGCACGCGGCCCTGCGCGGGGTCGACCACGAGCATCTCGCCCGGGCCCAGGCAGCCCGCCTGCAGGATGTTGGACGCGCCGATGTCGATGGCGCCGACCTCGCTCGAGAGGATCAGGCGCTCGTCGCGCGTCACGTAGTAGCGCGCGGGACGCAGGCCGTTGCGGTCGAGCACGGCGCCCATGCGGTTACCGTCCGTGAAGGCGATTGCCGCGGGACCGTCCCAGGGCTCCATGAGCATCGACTGGTACTCGTCGTAGCTGCGGCGCGCGTCGGAGAGCTGGCCGTTGCGCTCCCAAGGCTCGGGAATCATGAGCGTCACGGAGCGCGCGAGGTCACGCCCGTTCATGACGAGGAACTCCAGCACGTTGTCCAGGATCGCCGAGTCGGAGCCCTCGCGGTTGATCACCGGCAGCACCTTGTTGATGTCCGAGCCGAGGATCGGCGAATACAGGTGCGGCTCGCGGGCGCGGATCCAGTTGACGTTGCCGCGCAGCGTGTTGATCTCGCCGTTGTGGATGATGAGGCGGTTGGGGTGCGCGCGCTCCCAGCTGGGCGTCGTGTTGGTCGAGTAGCGCGAGTGCACGAGGGCCAGCGCGCTCTCCACCGCGGCGTCGTTCAGGTCGAGGTAGAAGCGGCGCATCTGCGTGGCCACGAGCATGCCCTTGTACACGATGGTGCGCGCGCTCATGGAACACACGTAGAAGATCTTGCCGTCGAGCTCGTGCGACGCGTCGCCGCGCTTCTCGATGGTGCGGCGGCAGACGTAGAGCTTGCGCTCGAAGTCGTCGCCTGCGGGCACGTCCATCGGACGCGCCACGAAGGCCTGCAGGATGGTCGGCATGCAGGCGCGCGCCGTGGCCCCGAGGTCGTGGTCGTCGATGGGCACTTCGCGCCAGAAGAGCACGGGCACGCCCTCCGCTGCGCAGCCGTCCTCGAAGATCCGGCGGGCATCGGCCACGCCGCGCTCGTCCTGCGGGCAGAAGAGCATGGCGACGCCGTAGTCACCCTCGTCGGGCAGCAGGTGGCCGCACTTCTGGGCCTCCTTGCGGAAGAAGCGATGCGGCACCTGGAAGAGGATGCCGGCGCCGTCGCCCGTGTTGGCCTCAAGGCCCTTGCCGCCACGGTGCTCGAGGTTGACCAACACGCTGAGCGCGTCATCGACCATGCGGTGCGAGCGCTCCCCCTTTAGGTGTGCGAGCGCGCCGATGCCACACGCATCGTGCTCGAACTCAGGGCGGTACAGCCCGCGGTCCTCGACTCGTCCCATTTCCTCTCCTCCTTTTGGTGCAGCTTTCGGCGACGCTGAGCGTCACACGCCGTCTTGGAAAGGGTACGTGCGAATGGCATTTCGCGGCGCATGTGGTACCAAACCTTCTACCTGCAGGCCATCCAACCGTCACGCACGGGACACGGGCTTGTTTTCGCGCCGAAGCAAAGCCGAAACAGTTTGTAGGTGCGCAGCTTCACAATGTCGTTAAGGCGCAAAATTGGGACGGCGCCGGCGTGCAGCGGGGGTTTCAGCAGCCCCATCCCGCCCAGAGTTGCCTCACGCGAAGCCGCATCCTAACGAGGCGAAGCCACCCCACGCGGCGGAAGCGTGCCGTGCGCACGATCTTGACAAGGAGGTGTCCGATGAGAAGGCTCACCCTGTTCAAGCTGGAGATTCCCTATCGCGAACCCCTGCGCGTCGAGGGGTTCGAGTTCGGCGAGCGCATGGGCCTGCCCCGTTGCGCCATCGTGGGTTCCACACGTGGAGACGAGGTCCAGCAGGCGTACGTCTGCGCGCACGTCGTCAAACGGCTTCAACGACTCGAGATCCCCTGCGCAAACCCCCTCTCCATGAACATCGACAGCCGCTTCTGGCCCACCGACGGCACCGACATCAACCGCTGCTTTCCGGGGGATGCATATGGCGAGACCACCGAGCGCGTTGCCGCGGGCATCTTTGCGGCGGTCAGGGGAAGCGAATATGGCATCCAGCTCGCAAGCTTCAACCAGCAGGGCGACTTCCTGCCGCACGTGCGGGTCACGCGCGTCAGTACGCTGAGCGACGAGTCGCTCTTCATGGCAAGGGACTTCGAGCTGCCCTGCATAGTTTCCCGCGATCCGACGCCCTTCGACACGGGAACGCTCAACTACAGCTGGCAGGAATGGGGCACGCACACCTTCTCGCTGTACAGCCAGACGACCGACCGCATCGACCGGCCCAGCGCCGAGTTGGTCGGAAGCGCCATCATGAGGTTTCTGGTGGCGCATGGAATGGTCGTGGAACGGGTCTCGCGTGGGGACGAGAGCACGCGATTGGATGAGTCTGCGCTGGTAGACATACGTACCGAAGCCTCCTCAGGCTACCTCGATAGCCTCGTCGAGCCTGGCGAACGCGTGAGAAAGGGCCAGGGGCTCGGGCGTGTTCTCGACGCTTTCGACGCCCACGTGCGAGAGCGCATGGTCTCCCCCATCACGGGACGAATCTTCTTCTGTCGCGTAGGGCCACTCATACAGCAGCGCATGGTTGCCTACCGCATCGCGCCTGCGTAGCGGGATGCCCGCCCGGCCCCAAGGCGAGCGTGAACCAGGCATTCGTGCGGTAGGCGCGCGGGGCGAACACGAATCAGGTTGGTATACGGGTATCCCATCAGGCGAACAAGCAGGAAAAAACGCTACATGCGATATGGATGCCTCATCCGGCGCATGCCTTCCCGACCAGCTCGAAGAGACGCTTTGCATACTCCGAGATGTCCGTGCGCCGAAACTGCGCACAAGTGCTCTGTTGCACAGAGAGCAGCCCGTCGCAAGTAGCCATGCGACGGGCTGAAGGCCGCCCATCCTGTCATCGGAACCGTAAAGGGAGACGGCATACCGCTTCGTCCTCATATGTTTGACTGTCATTGCGGCCAAATGGACCCGAAAAGGCCCCTTAACGCAAGTTCGCCCGCGTTAAGGGCGCATATATGTACTTCATAAGAGATGCCTGCTTCTGGAGGGAGCTGTTTCCTGCGGTTTTGTCCCCTCAAATTGGCCTCGTGGCAAAAACTCGAAATATTTGTACATATATGCGCCCTTAACGCGGGCGAGTTTTTCTGCAAGCCCTTTAGAGAGCAAAAAGAACGAACCCCCGCACGGAAAAGAGCGGAGGTTCGCGCAAAAGGTCTTCCAAAAAGAACGGCAAATCGGTGCGGAACCTACCTGCCCGTCGTCGCGTACGTGTAGAGCCTCCGGTAGAGCGAGATGAGTTGGTTGCAAAGCACGTCATCGTCATCAGTGAAGTAGCAGATGCTTACGCCATCCTGTCGGATGTAGCCATCAACGCCCAGTTCCGGGTCAATGCGGTCGGCGAAATCCTCCCAGCTCACGAAATGGGCTTTCTTGTCGCTCATCTCTCGGCAGTAGAAGCCGCCATACGTGATGGCAAAGCCGTTCTTGCCACTCTTGAAGAACGTGTCGTCATGGATGAGATAGATCTCCTCGTCCTCGATGCCGAGGCCACGCACGATCTTGGCAGTTGATTCGAAGCTGTCCTCGTCCACGCCCTTGAGGAACTTCTCGCAGGCATCGCGCGCAAACACGTACATGGGCACGGCATCCGCAGGAGCGGGAGGATCGACGATTGGCTGTGGCTCTAGGTTGGCGCCCTCGATGATTCCCAGCGCCCTGGCTTCGTCCTCCGAAAGGGCAAAACGCGTGCCGCAGTACTCGCAGGTGATGAACCGACTCGTAATATTGCCACCATAGACGGCACCGCACGACGGGCAGTTGGTCGTAATGATTTCCATATCGCACTCCTTCATCAAGTCGAACACCAGCGAACAACCACCTGTTTAGGATACACCGTTGCCCCAGCTTTTCAGTGACGGTCGCAAAACGCAAACCCAAAAGGCGGTAATCAATGATTACCCGACGCATGGCAGCACAGAACGCTTCGTTCGGAAGGAGCGAATCGTTTTCTCGCATATACACTGCTATACTCTTCCGCGAAAGCAAATATATCGCAACAGTAGACGCTCACCCACAGGCACCGTCTCACGAAATGGATGAAATCATGCAACGGAACATGAAGCGTTTCGCAGCTGTACTGCTGGTCTGCCTCACGCTCGTCCTCTATCCCCAACTCGCTTCAGCCGACCCGCTCGGAGACTTCGAGGTGACGCCCGCATCGACGGGGAGCTACGCCGATGGCGTCCTGACCATCACGGGCGATGCCCAAGTAAGCATGGCAGATGGGAAGACCAGCACCTCAAACCGCATCGTCGTTGCAAGCAATGCCACCGTCACGCTTGACGATGTGTCCATCGAGGCAAGCGATGAGGCGGCCTTCCTGGTTAAGCCAGGCGTCACGGCAACGCTCACGCTCTCGGGAGAAAACTCGCTCACGGGGGGCGACGGATACGCGGCGGTGGAGCCCGCGTGGAACAAGTCGGGTGATACCGTCACCATGGCAGATCTCACCATCAACGGCACCGGCACGCTCAACGCCACGGGCGGCACCAGGTCCGCGGGCATCGGCGGCAGCAAGGCACGCAACGGTGTCTACGGCAACATCACCATCAAGAGCGGAACCATCAATGCAAACGGTGCGACTGATGCGGCAGGAATCGGTTCATCTGACAACCCGGCAAACGGCACCTCAAGCGGTTCGTACAAGTACGTCACGGATCGCTGGGGCTCCATCACGATTGACGGTGGCACGATTACGCAGCAAGCCTGACGCCGACGGCAAGAAGGGCCCCGGCTACTACTACGCAGACGTCACCATCAACGGCGGCACCGTCTATGCCAAGGCCAACGACGGGGCCAGCGGAGCGGGCATCGGCGGCGGCATGTATTCCGACGCCATAATCACCATCACGGGCGGCGACGTCACCGCCATCGGCAACTACCAGAACGACAACTATCACCACGGAGGCGCTGGCATCGGAGGCGGCTACCTCGCCCATGCGGAGGTCACGATAACCGGTGGCACGGTAAAGGCCACAGGTGGCGGCGCGGCGGCGGGCATCGGGTCGGGTGCCGCGCCAAACAGCAGCACCGCTCGCGGCAGCAGCTCCCGCACGGGCAAAACCACCTGCGGCAGCACCGCCGTCACCATCTCGGGCGGCGCCGTGACGGCCACAGGCGGGCCCAAGGGCGGCGCGGGCATTTCAGCCAGCGCGGCGGGCAGGGCAGCCAGCTGGCCCAGAATCAGCAGCGCCGACAGCAGCAGCGCGCCGATCCGGCGCAGTCCCTTGCATGGTCAACACCGATACCTCTGTCTCCATCACGGGCGGCGACGTGCTCGCTATCGGCAGCTGGGGCGCATCGGGTATCGGGTCAGGCGCCAAGAACCAGACGGCCACGTCCATCACCATCGACGCCTCCAACACCACGCTCGAGGCCTACTCAGACGGCACCAAGTTCGCCATCGACACGCGCCAGCTCAACGACGACGGTAGCACGACCTCCATCACCGAGGGCCGAAACGTCACAGGTGACCTGCTGCAGAGCACGTTCGTGAAGGCGTACACGCAAGATGACGGCAAGACGCAGAATCCCGAGGGCCTCAAGAGCATCCAGGTCACCAACGACAGCACGGACGCCTCCAAGACGCTCACGAAGATGCCCGAGGGTTATCGCAGCTTCGCGACGGACGTCGAGGCGGCTGGCGTCTACACAGTCTTCACTGACGAGGAGAGCATCGGCGAGGGCGAGGGCCGCTACTTCTCCAAATGCACGACCGAGGAGTATGACAAATCCCATGTGGTTGAACGCAACGTCCAGTTCGACGCGGCTGACGACAAGCTCTCCGACAACTACTACCTCTACCCCGTGAAGTCGGTCGTCGTGAGCAAGGAGTTCGTCCTCGAGGACGGCCTCGTCAAAGAGGATGTGGACGGCACCTTCTACTTCGCGCTGTGGATCGATGCGGAGAAAGCCTACCAGAAGGACCTGGACGGCAACATCTGGGTCGAGTCCATCAAGGTCGAAGGCGGTATCCCAGAGGGCAAGGCCTACTTCGTGGACGTGGACGACAAGACCTTTGGCGTATGGGAGGTCGCTGACGAGCAGGGAACCGAGCTTCCCGATGTCGAGACCAATCCTGTAGAGTTCGATACCTATGTGCTCACGCGCATCACCACTTCGGACAGCACGGGCGGAACCGACAATGACGCAAACATTAGCCCCCAGAAGTGGACGGATAAGGTTACGGTAACGAACACCTTGAAGCCTAAGACCGGCGAGCTCGACGTGAGCAAGGCCGTCGTGATCCCCGAGGGCGCCGAGGCGCCCTCTCCCCTGCCGAGCTTCACCTTCGCCGTGAGCCTGCGCGAGGCGGACGGCGCGACCCCACTCACGGGCGCGTACGCGTACGAGGTGTACGACGCGGACGGCTCGAAGACGGGCGGCTCCGGCACCGTCTCCGACGGCGGGACGCTCTCCCTCGCCGACGGCCAGGTGGCCAAGATCGTGGGCATCCCGCAGGGCGCGACCTACGAGGTCGCGGAGCGGGACGCGGGCAGCTCGTGGGAGGTGACCTCCTCCGGCGAGAGGGGCACCATCTCGGCGGAGGTCGCGACGGCGGCGTTCACCAACACGTACCGGGTCGAGCCCGAACCCGATCCTGAGACCATATCGCTCACGGTCATCAAGGTCTGGGACGACGAGAACGACAAGGACGGTATCCGCCCCAAGACCCTCGAGGTCAAGCTCTCTGACGGCACGACAGTCACGCTCAGCCCCAGCAACAAGTGGACGGCAACAGTGAGCAACCTGCCGAAATTCAAGGATGGGAAGGAGATTGCCTACATGTGGACGGAAGAACGGCTGCCGAACGGTTACAAGCTCAAGAGCGTAACCACGAAAGGCTCGACCACCACTATAACCAACGTGCACACCCCGTCCTCTAAGCGTCTCCCGAAGACGAACGACCCGACCAACGTGCCCGTGATGGTTGGCATCGCAGCGGCGGGCGCCGTTGCCGTGGTTGTCGCCCTCATCATCCGCCGCAGGAATGATTAGTAGCGGCGAACGGCAAGAACGATAACAGGGGCCGGGCTGGGACACAGATCCCAGCCCGGCCCTCACTACGCGAGGTCCTCACCCAGGGCTATCCGGCGGCCAAGCGCGGGCCGCCGGGCGCCCCCAACGGTTCGCCCGCTAGTCGAGGTCCTCGCCCAGGGCTATCCGGCGGCCAAGCGCGGGCCGCCGGGCGCCCCCAACGGTTCGCCCGCTAGTCGAGGTCCTCGCCGTTGCTCGCGATGACCTTCTTGTAATAGTCGAAGCTGTCCTTCTTGGAGCGGCTGAGGTCGCCGGTGCCGTCATCGTACTTGTCGACGTAGATGAAGCCGTAGCGCTTGCGCATCTCGCCCGTGCCGTGGGAGACGAGGTCGATGGGGCCCCACCAGGTGTAGCCCATGAGGTCCACGCCGTCTATGACGGCCTCGCGCATGGCGGCCACGTGCTTGCGCAGGTAGTCGATGCGGTAGCCGTCGTGCACGCTGCCGTCCTCCTCCTTCTTGTCGAACTCGCCGAGGCCGTTCTCGACGACCATGACGGGCACCTGGTAGCGGTCGTACATCTCGTTGAGCGCGAAGCGCAGGCCGTCGGGATCGATCTGCCAGCCCCAGGCGCTCGCCTCGAGGTAGGGGTTCTTGCCGCCGCCGACGATGTTGCCCTCGGTCTGCTCGAGGTCGTCGTGGGTGCCGATCAGGTTGGTCATGTAGTAGCTGAAGGAGAGGAAGTCCACCTTGCCCTCGCGCAGGATCTCGGCGTCGTCGTCGGCCCACTCGATCGTAACGCCCTGCTCGTCCCAGAGGCGCTGGGCGTAGCAGCCGTAGTAGCCGCGCACCTGCACGTCGGTGGTGTAGAACACGCGCGTGCGCATGTTGAGCTGATTGGCGAGCTGGTCTTTGGGATCGCAGGTCGCGGGGTAGGTCTGCAGGTAGACGGTCATGCAGCCCATCTTGAAGTCGGGGTAGTGCTCGTGGGCGTACTTGACCACCTTGGCGCTCGCCACGAACTGGTGGTGCAGCGACTGCAAGCGGATCTGCGGCCCCACGTAGAGCTTGTCGCGGCCACCCTCGAAACCCTGCAGGTTGGAGGTGCCGTACATGGCGCCCATCTCGGCGGTCGCGCAGTTGATCTCGTTGAAGGTCAGCCACAGCTTCAGCGATGACCTCGCGGCTCGCCCAGCCGTTGTAGCGGCGCACGAGCTCGTAGGGCAGCTCGTAGTGCGAGAGGGTGATGAGCGGCTCGATGCCGTGTGCGAGGCAGCAGTCGAAGACGCGGTCGTAGAAGGCCATGCCCGCCTCAAGCGGCTCGTCCTCGAGGCCCGTCGGGTAGAGGCGCGTCCAGTTGATGGAGGTGCGCAGGCAGTTGAAGCCCATCTCGGCGAAGAGGGCGATGTCCTCCTCGTAGTGATGGTAGAAGTCGATGGCCTCATGGCTGGGGTAGAGCTGGTTGGGGTCAATCTCGATGGTGATGCGCTTCTGCTGGTTGAAGACGCCACCGATGCAGTGGTCGATCACCGAATCGCCCTTGCCGTCCCTTTCATGACAAAATTGCCAACGTCCTTATTTTGCGATAACAATTTTACCTATCGGGGTGACAATCGGCATACGGGGCCATGCGCAGAACATGCGCACACTTCGTAAAGGATGCGGGCGGGTACGGGCCGCGCGGCAGCAGGCAGGGTCCGCCCACACACGTACGGCTTGTCTACGTCAAAGATCCCAAAGCATCCGGCTCATGGCCTTGCGGGGCAGCAGGACACGCAATCACAATGAGGAGGGCATCTGCTCGTCGCGAGGCCCTTCTCCCCCAGGCACCCCGTCTTCGCGCTTGCCCACGAGGCGCTCGATCACCCTGCCGAACGCCGCCGCCAAAAACTGCTGGAAGAGCGTGCTGATGACCGCGGGGAACATCACCTCGGGCGTGAAGTAGCGCGTGGCGAGCACCGCGCCCGCCGAGACGTTGCGCATGCCGCAGGAGAAGGCCGTGGACACGAACTTCGCGCGGTCCTTCGCCAGCAGATGCGCGATCCCAAGACCGATGACGAAGCTGCCCACCGCGCAGCAGAACATGAAGAGCATGATGCCGAAGAGCGTGGGCGTGAGGTTGTGCATGGTCTCCGAGATGCCCGTGGCGTTGGTGGAGACGATGACGGGCAAAAGCACGCGGGAGAGCGGCTCGCTGCGCGGGTACCATTCCCGCTTGGCCTTGCCGTGCGAAAGCTCGTTCACCGCGGTAGCCGCGAGCGAGGGAATCGCCACCATGATCAGCATGTCCTTGATCATGCCCAGGGCATCGACCTCGACGGTCGTGCCCACGAGCAGCTGCAGCGTGAAGGGGATGCTGAACGGCGAGATGAGGGTCGAGAGCAGAAGCGCCGCGAGCCCCAGGGCGCTGTCGCCGCCAAACATCGCGATCCACATGACGGTGGAGACCCCGATGGGCACCGTGTACTCGAGCACCACGCCCGCAACGGTAGGCGATCCCGCGCCGAAGATGAGGTTGGCCAGCACGAAGGCGATCAGGGGGACAACCACGTGGACCGTGAGCAGCGTGACGACGAGCATCTTGGGCTGGGTGAAGGCCCGCGCCAGCGACTTGAAGTCGTTCGGCAGGGAGTTCTGGAAGCTCATCACCGCAAAGAGCATGAACACGTACGGCTTTATGGGCAGCAGCAGCTCCGGCCAGAGGATGCCGAGCAGGACGCCCGCGGGCACGATGATCATCATGTGCGTGGCTATGAACCTGCCCAGGCCGTGCCAGGCCTTCTCGAGGGGGCTCATCGGCCTGTCGTCTGCCATGCGCCCCCCTCTCGGTTCCATTTCTAATAGCCTGACCTTAGTAGCATACGCGAACGAGCCGTGCGAAACGCACAACCCTCGCTTTTTGGCTCTGCCTAAGTGGTAGACGGGCTGCTGCTTGCGGTGCCGCAGCGCGCCCGCCAAACGTGACGCCAGCCTAGTCGGAGATGTCCGCGTCGAGCGCGGCGATGATGTCGTAGCCCGGGAAGAGGGCGCGCATCTTGGCCACCGCATCTTCGAGCTCTACGTGGCGGTCGGGTGCCGAGAAGCTCACCACGAGGTCGAAGGTTGCAGCCTTGGCCTGCTCGTCCACGTAGAGGCCGTGGGCCTGCAGCAGGTACTCGTTCTCCTCCACGATCTGGATGAGCGCCTCGCGCATCGCTCCCGCCACGGAGTCGAGGGAGGTGTTGACCGAGTAGACGCCCACGGTGTGCAGGATCACGCCCGTCTCGCGCAGGACGGAGAGCTGGATGTGGCGCGTGATCTGGTCGATCTCGCGCGCGGTGACGTCCTCGTCGACCTCCACGTGCACCGAGCCCTGCAGGCGCTGAGGGCCGTAGTCGGTCAGCACGAGGTCGTAGGCGCCATGCACGCCCTCCACCTCGCAGACCGCACCCTTGACGGACTGCGCGAGCTCGGCGCTGACGCGTTCGCCGAGCACCTTGCTGAGGGCATCGCGCATAATCTCGTAGCCGCTCTTGATGATCACGAACGAGATGATGAGGGCGAGCCACGCCTCGAGCTGCACGCCCAGGGCGAGGTAGACGAACGCCGCGATGAGCGTGGATGCGGAGATGAGCGCGTCGGTCAGGGCATCTTCGCCCGAGGCGACGAGCGATGAGGCGTCCAAGCGCTCCCCCTGCCCCTTCACGTAGATGCCCAACACCAGCTTGACCGCCACGGCAACGGCCACGATGATCAGCGTGATGGGCTTGTAGTCCGGCGTGGCGGGGTTCAGGATGCTCTTGACCGACTCGATGGCCGAAGAGAGGCCCGCCCACAGCACCACGACCGCCACCACGATCGTGGTGAGGTACTCCGCACGGCCGTGCCCGTACGGGTGGTTGTGGTCGGGCTGCTTGTTCGCCAGGCGCGTGCCGACGATGGTGATGACGGAGCTCGCCGCGTCGGAGAGGTTGTTGACCGCGTCAAGGACGATGGCGATGGAGTGCGATGCCAGGCCCACGAACGCCTTGAACGCGGCAAGGGCGATGTTCGCCACGATGCCGATGATGCCCGTGCGCACGATGGCCGCCTCGCGATTGTTCTCGGCCTTCTTCAGGTCGACGGCCCGCGCGTTTTCCTCTTGTGCCATGACAACCCCCCGATTCATGGTCTTAGTCCAACGTTGCTATTCTACACGCATTCAGGACCTTCAGATTCCTGCCGTCGGGCGATGCATGGCCTTCGCCGCGGGTCACGGCGCGCGTTATGCCTGAACAGACGTACAATGCTGATGACCAACACGCACAAATCCACGACCTCGGAAAGGGCGCCCTCCATGATTACCATCCGCCTGTTCTGCAACGCCGGCATGTCCACCAGCCTCCTCGTCGAGAGCATGAGGAAGACCGCCGCTGAGGAAGGGCTGGATGTGGTCATCGAGTCGTTCCCTGCGGGCCAGATGGACCAGAGCGTCGCTGGTGCCGATGTGGCCCTGCTCGGCCCGCAGGTCTCCTTCATGCTGGCCACCAAGCTGCCCGC
>CACYAX010000133.1 GCA_902772435.1 uncultured Coriobacteriaceae bacterium
AGATTCCCGCCCCGTACGTGGCGGGCTGCATCGTCTCGGGCGCGTGCTGCGGGGAGATCATCTCTCCCCTCTCGGACGCCACCAACCTCACGGCAGGCGTCATCGGCGAGAGTGTCTTCGACCTCATGCGCAAGACCCTCGTGCTGGCCATCGTGGCCTTCGTCGTGGCGGAGGCTGCCTACTTCGCCCTGGGCATGAGCCTCGACACGCAGGGCTCGGGGGCGATCGCCAGCAACATCGACCCCATTCTCAAGGGCCTTGACCAGTCGTTCGTCATCTCGCCCCTCTGCCTTCTGCCCATGGCCGTGATGGTAGCCTGCATCGTCTTGCAGCTGCCGGCCATCCCCGCCATGCTGCTCGGCATCATCTCGGGCATGCTGGTGGCCTGGGGCGTGCAGGGCACCAGCCTCCCCACGGTGATCGACGCCTGCTTCGAGGGCTTCATCAGCACGTCGGGCAACGAGCTCCTCGACACGCTGCTCACGGCGGGCGGCATGATGTCGATGACTGGCGCCGTGACCATCATCCTCATCGCCATGGCCTTTGGTGGCCTCATGGAGCGCACGGGACAGATGCAGGCGCTCATCGGACCGTTCATGCCGCGCATCAAGACCGAGGGCGGCGTGACCGCCATCACGGTCGCCTCCTGCATAGGCATGAACATCGTGCTGCCTGACCAGTTCCTGGGCATCTTGGTGCCGGGGCAGATGTTCGGCACCGAATACGACCGGCGCGGCATGTCGCGCCTTGGTTTGGGGCGCACGCTCCTGGCGGGCGGCGCGGTGACGAGCCCGCTCATCCCCTGGAACACCTGCGGCATCTACTGCTCGAGCATCCTCGGCATCGGGGCGGCCGCGTACGGGCGCTACGCGTTCTTCTGTCTCGTGCTGCCCGTGATGATGATCGCCCTGGGCTTCATTCACGCCGCGCGCAAGAAGCGCAGTTGGAGCACCGTGGACAAAAGGGATACTCCCCTTTGTCCACGTGGTACGTTGGGGATACTCCCTTTTGTCCACGATGCTCATTTGTAGCCTGCGAGTTGACCTGTTTCCCTCGCCCGCGTCGCACAATACCCATAACGACACGCGACGACGCAAAGGAGCACACCATGAACGACAGCACGAGAGAAGCCGCCCTGAACGCCCTGCTCGAGGCCCTGCTGGCAACGCCCCTCAATCAGGAAACCAGCCTTGACGAGTTGGCATCCAGATGCGAGGGCTTCACGCGGGACGCCTACGGCGATTATTGGGTAGTGGAAGCCGAAGGCTCGGATGACGAGGTCCCGGTTGACGATCTGGGCTACGAGCTGGACGACCTCGCCGATCAGAAGGGCCTCTATCTCGAGCGGCTCTATGATGACCGCTTCATACCGCGCCGCATGGTGCAGGACCGCACCATCGACATCTCCCAGGTGGTCGGCGTCCGCTTCTCACGCCGCGCCTACGGGCCCATCGAGAGCTGTCGGCAGTTCACCTACGCCAACGGCAGGATCGACGTGGGCCAGGGCGTCTATTATGAGGAGCCCCTCGCCTCCGCGACCGCGAACGACGATGCGGACTTCACGATCAAGAGGTCGCTTGAGTGCAACCAGGTCGGCAGCTGGAAGCGCTGGTACTGGTCGATGGTCGACGATGCCGGGAGCTGGGAGCTCGTACTCACGATGCGCGACGGCAGCGTGTTCGTGAGCCAGGGTAACGGTGAGTGGCCTGAGGGCTTTTGGGGGCTCTGGCAGTCGATGGTGCTCGCCACCTTCGACGCGACGATCCTGGACGGCGACTTCAGGCGTGACAAGGACCTCATGATCGATCTTTCAATCAGAGATTAGCCACAACAACGTTCGGGGGCCGCCAGCGACCCCCGAACGCCCTACCAGATGAAGTTCGACTTGAGCATCTCGCCGTTGTCGATGAGGATGTCCTCGCCCGTGATGGAGCGGTTCACTACCGTGAGGAAGTACGCCAGCTCGGCAATCTCCTCCGGGTCGGCCCACTTGCCCAAAAGCGTCTCCTGCTTGACGGCCTCATAGAGGCTCTCATCCGAGAGGATGTGCTCGTTGGCGGGGGTGATCACGCCTCCCGGCGAGATGCTGTTGCACGTGATGCCCCGCGGCGCCAGGGCGAGGGCGAGGTTCTTCATGTAGCCGACGAGGCCTGCCTTGCTGGCCACGTACCACGGGAACTCCGCTCCGTTGCGCGCGGACGCCGAGGCGATGAAAAGAACCGAGCGCAGGTCAGGGCCGTCG
Organism: uncultured Coriobacteriaceae bacterium; assembly: GCA_902772435.1. Classification (GTDB taxonomy): domain Bacteria; phylum Actinomycetota; class Coriobacteriia; order Coriobacteriales; family Atopobiaceae; genus UBA1367. The sequence continues at coordinate 2,243 of CACYAX010000133.1, forward strand.
AGGAGCTGCTGGGTGAAGCGGATGGTCCCCTCAAGGTTGACAGCAAGCGCCTCGGACTCCTCGAGGGTTCCCGCGTTGTTGATGAGGATCTGGGGACGAGGAAGACTCGTGCCATCGCAATCGCGGATGTCGGCCTCAACATGCTCGTAGCGAGGATGGTCAAGGGCGGACGGCCGCATGTCGATGCCCGTCACCTCATATCCCTTGTCAAGGAACAGCGCTGCGGTGGCGAGGCCGATGCCGCTGCTGGAACCTGTCACGAGGACCCTCATGCCGCACGCTCCAGACCAGTAGCGCTGCCGTTGTCACCCGCGAGGATGCCGCGCGAGATGCGGTACCCGATGGGCGAGAAGAAGACCTCGAAGAGCAGCTCGAGCACGGCGCCCGTGATGGCGCAGGTCACGCACTGGAGCAGCGTCCAGCCAAAGAAGGTTCTGCTCACCAGCAGGGCGAAGACGATGTTGTCGGTGAACTGGGCGACGAACGTGGACACGTAGCTGCGCAGGGCGAAGGTCCCGAAGCTGTTGTCGTGCTCGAGGCGCTCGCCGATGCCCCAGTTGAGGAAGTTGTTGAGCGCAGCCGAGACGGCGTAGGCAATCGAGCTGCCCAAGATGATGAACCAGGTGCCGCCAAAGGTGTTGTCGAGCGCCTGGTTGATGACCTGCTCGCTGCCCGTGACGAAGCTCTCGCCCCACACGCCGGGAATGTGGGCGGCCACGAAGAATACCGCCACCATCACGAGGTTGAGCGCAAGGGACACGAGCGACATGGCCGTTGCGGCACGCGGGCCGTAGCAGTGGGTCGCGACGTCCATGGAGAGGAAGGCCAACCACGAGAAGAGGATGCCGCAATCGAGCGCGAGCCACGACAGGCCCGTGTCGACGCTCTTGTTGGCCAAGAGGTTCATGCCCACCGCAGCGAGCACCGAAAGCGTGAGGATGAGGGGATGGACCTTGCTGAGCAGCTTGTTGAGCTCGGAAAACGCCTTTTTCATGAGGCAACAACTCCTTGTTTTTTTGAGGTGGTTATCAAGAACACCTGTCCAGCTATTCGTTTGTGCGCGGCGATGCCCTTACGCACGATGGCTGACTATCGCATATGAAGCGCCCGCCGCGCGCGACAATGTGGCGGCGCGACAAACAATGGCGGGGCGCATCGGGCAACCACGCAGTGCCCGCGCGCCTTGCCGCGGATCGTGCCACAACCTACCGGAAGCTCTTTGCCCAGCTCACGAGGGAGTTCAGCCAGACGTTGGCCCGCACGTCGCGACGCATCTGGTCGGTCACGGGGCCGTTCTTCGCCATCTTGGCGAGGATCACGGCCTGCAGCTGCTCCACGCTCATCTGCTCGTAGGGGATGTTGGGAATCTCAATCCCCTCAAGGTCGAGCGTTTTTTCCTCGGCTTCGGGCTCTGCCACGACGCCCTGCAGCGAAGGGGCGTCTCCCCTCTTGGCAGGCTTCGCCGAGGGCTCCGCAGAAGCGCGCTTCGCCGGGTCATGCTGCGCCGCGAACGTAAGGCGCGTCGAAGCGCCCGCCCCGCTGGCCTGCGCGTCCTCGGGCGCGAAGATCTCGCCCCCGCAGGGAGGCAGGCTGATGGCAAGGCGCCCATCCGACGCCTCGAGGCGCGCGCCACCCAGCAGCCCCACGTACGCGGACCCCTCGACGGGCACGTCGATTTCCGCCTCCGCATCACCGTTGTTCACGGCGATGACGAGCCTCCCCCGCCCGAACGCATACTGCTGCGTGGTCAGGCAAAGCTCACGATACGGCGCCCAAGCGAGGTCGTCCGCATACGCGGCATGGATCGAGCCCAGCGCCGCAATCAGCTCGGTGCAGGGGTTGCTCTCGTAGTCGTCCGCATGCGCGGCAAGGTCGATGCAGGGGCGCAGCGAGTCATCGGAGAAGCGCTCCTTCCTGCCTTCTATGCCAAACTCGCTGCCGTAGTAGACCGACGGGATGCCGGGCAGCGTGTACAGCAGGATGTGGACCGGCAGGTAGTGGGCCTTGTTGCGCAGCTTGGTGCTGATGCGCTCCACGTCGTGGTTGTCCACGAAGTTGTAGAGCTTGATGTGCGCGGGCACCATGCCGATGGTGCGACGCACCGTGTGGGCGATCTCGAAGTAGTTGTGGTCGTTATGGCCACTGTAAAGGCCCTTGTGCAGGGCATAGTCGGTCACGCTGTGTAGCGTGCGTTCGTTTGCCCAGCGGGAGTAGTCGCCATGGATGACCTCCCCCATCAGCCAGAAGTCGGGCTTGGCCGCGTCGACGGTCTTGCGGAGCGCCCGCATGAAGTCAAAGTCGAGCACGTCGGCCGCGTCGAGGCGGATGCCGTCCACGTCGAAGGTCTCGATCCAGAAGCGCACGACGTCACAGATGTAGTCGCGCACGGCGGGGTTGCGCTGGTTGAGCTTGGCCAGCAGGTCGTACCCACCCCAGTTGTCATAGGAGAAGCCGTCGTGGTACTCGTTGTCGCCCCAGAAGTTGACATTGCAGTACCAGTCGCGATAAGGCGAGGCCTCGCGCTTGGCGCAGATGTCCTGGAAGGCGAAGAAGTCGCGGCCCGTGTGGTTGAACACGCCGTCGAAGACCACCTTGATGCCCGCGTCATGGCACGCGCGCACGAAGGCCACGAGGTCATCGTTGGTGCCGAGGCGGCAGTCGAGCGTGCGGTAGTCGGTGGTCTCGTAACCGTGGCCCACGGACTGGAAGAGCGGCCCGATGTAGAGGGCCGTGAAGCCGAGGCGCTTGATATGGTCGATCCACGGGAGCAGCGCGTTCAGGCGGTGGACGGGCTCACCGTAGTCGTTCTTCTTGGGAGCACCCGCAAGGCCCAGCGGGTAGATGTGATAGAAAACCGCCTCGTCGTACCATGCCATGGGAGCCCTCCGTTCCGAAACGCCGTTTGGTCATGGTAAGGGTGGAGCGCGGGCGCGTCAAGCGTGGGCGCACTTCCCACGCGCATCGGAATGTTTGCATCATTGATGGGCCTGCCGACCGTTCGCATACGCGTTTGCCGCACTCCCCTCCTCGTATGGCAGGGTAACGGCCTTTCCAGCTGGGACGTCGCTGCAACGGACGGGCGACAACACAGCCCGCTCACGGGATGACGGCAAGGAAGTACGCACGAGATCAGCAGGTGACGCGCATTGCGGACCATCGTCCCTACCCTGTGCGAGGCATGCGCTGGGGGGATTCGACTCCAAAATAGGAGGCTGGGCTTTCAGGAAAGGCATACCATACGAGGAGGTAGAGACGCTCGTGGCATGTCATTGCTCACTACAGGGAGGGCCTCGTCATGAAGTGTTCTGAATGCGGCAGAGAGCTGCCTGAGGGATCGAACTACTGCAGATTCTGTGGCGCTGGGCGCCCCGGATGGGAGCCGGCCGAGACCAAGGCACAAGATGCTGCCGGTGCTGACCTAAGCGCGGAGGATCAGCCTGTCCAGAATGAGGCCGT
>CACYAX010000134.1 GCA_902772435.1 uncultured Coriobacteriaceae bacterium
TACGAGGCGGGCTCCCCCAACTACCTGGGCGTGGTCGGCATGGGCAAGGCCATGGACGTGCTCACCGAGGTGGGCTTCGACAACATCGCCGCCCACGAGCAGGCCCTCAACCGCAAGCTCATCGATGGCCTGCTCCAGCAGCCCAACGTCATCGTCTACGGTGACACCGACGAGATCGACGACAAGGTGGGCGTCGTCACGTTCAACTTCAGCGACGTGAACACCATGGTGCTCGCACAGCGCCTCGCCGCGTCGTACGGCATCGCCACCAGGCGCGGGGCATTCTGCGCCCACCCGTACGTGTGGCGCCTCATGGACATCTCCGATGAGAAGGCGCACGGCTTCGCCGAGTGCGTCGACGTGAACACCGCCGGCATGATCCGCGTCAGCTTCGGCATCTACAACACCGAAAAAGAGGTCGATGAGTTCCTCAAGGTTCTGCCCGATGCCCTCGAGCAGGCGAAGAAGGACATGGAGGGCTACTCCCGCGCAGAGCCCGCGTACTAAGCGTCTAGCAGCCCGAACTCGCGCCCTTAAGCACCTCATGCAGCCCGGCTACGTCAGCAAAGATGTAGTCGGGCTGTCGCTCTGCCTCGTCAACCATCTGCCGCGTCGTCTCGCCTGACAGCACGAGCACCGAAACGCTGCCCGCGTTCTGTGCGACCGCGATGTCGGTGTAGAGGCGGTCGCCCACCGCGCAGATGCGTTCGTTCGCAACGCCCGTCATCTGCGCGATGACGTCGATCATGGCGCGGTTGGGCTTGCCGATGTAGAACGGCTCGACGCCGGTCGAGGCCGTGAGCAGCGCGCAGATGCTGCCACAGTCAGGCAGCACCTCGCCTGCGGGCATGGGGCAGACCCAGTCGGGGTTGGCCGCCACGAAGGCGGCGCCGCGCCGCAGGAAATGGCAGGCGCGGTCGAGCTTCTCGTAGACCAGCTCGGTATCGAAGCCCTGCACCACCACGTCGACGGTGTCCACGTCCGTGTGGCCCCGCTCGTCGTTCACCAGGTCGATGCCGAAGTCCACGAGCTCCCGGTAGAACGCGCGCGTGCCCGCAAGATAGACCGATGCCCCGGGATGGGTCTGGTTGAGGTACTGCCCGCAGGCCATGCTCGAGGTGAACACGTTCTCGGCTTCGCAGGGAAACCCCAGCTTGCGGAGGCGCGCGATGTAGTCGGTGCCCGCACGTGACGAGTTGTTGGTGAGGTAGATGTAGCGCTTGCCGAGGCGGGGCAGGTCCTCCATCAGCTCGATGGCGCCGTCGTACACCTCGTCTCCCAGGTAGAGCGTGCCGTCCATGTCGAAGAGGAAGAGCTCACAGTCCAGAAGCGCGGTCAGGTCTGTCATGGTCTCTCCTTGCCTCGTCGGGGCGGACAAGACGATGATAGCGCGTATCAGATGGTTTTACCTCCACCGCCTGCGAGGGCGAAGGAGGAGGCCGACGGGTTTCGATGACCGACTGCGGAACATGAAACGGCGGGTGCTGGCATGGAATACACACCAGCACCCGCCACTCGTCGGCAAGCTCTCTACAGAACTGCCGAGACCAACAAGCCTAGAAGCTCGTCCAGCCGCCATCCACGTTGAGCTGGGCGCCGTTGACGTAGTGTGCCTCGTCGCTGATGAGGTAGAGGATCGCGTTGGCGATGTCCTCGGGGAAGCCCGTGATGTTCTTGCCCTCCCAGTCCACGCCGAGCGCGACCGCGCCGCGCACGTTGTAGACCTCGTTGCCCTCGAGGTCCATGATGTCGCGGTCGGGCCACTTCTCCATGGCGTTGCCGAGGATGTCGGTCACGCAGCGCGGACGTTCCGGAAGCGGTAGCTGTGCGCCAGGTTGCGCGCTAGGCCCAGCACCGCGTGCTTGGAGGTGATGTAGGCAGCGCCGGCTGAGGAACCCACCTGGCCGCCCACGGAACCCACGATGACGATGTTCGCAGGAAGGCCCTCATGGTCCCAGAGCAGCGGCAGGCAGTCGCGGCACATGCGGAAGCACGAGTTGACGTTCACGTCCATGACGTAGTCGTAGAGCTCGTCGTCGGTCTTGTGCGCGGGGCACATGAGGTCGAGCACGCCCGCGATGTAGAGCAGGCTGTCGAGGGTGCCATACTTCTCGCGCACGAGGTCGATGGCCTGCTGGCGCACGCTGGCGTCGCAGACGTCGCCGCCCACGAAGTCGATGGTGCCGGGACCGTCCTCAAGCTCCTCGTCCTCCACCAGCTCTTCCCAGGCCTCCTCGTTGAGGTCGAGCACCACGAGCTTGGCGCCTTGGCGATAGAGCTCGCAGACGGTGGCCGCGCCCATGCCGCAGGCACCGCCCACGACCAGAATGACCTTGCCTTCGTTACTTGACATGTTGTCTCCTCTCATGAGAGCACGCAGCCGTCACGCCGCGGTGGTACGTTGGGGATACTCCCTTTTGTCCACGTGGTACGTTGGGGATACTCCCTTTTGTCCACGGCTAGCACCACTTCGGCTCGACGATGATGGCCGGGCTGTCGTTGCAACCGATGGTCACGCGCGTGCCGATGGGGCACTTGCGCGCGTCGACCACACCGAAGCCGATGTTCTTGTCGACGGTGTAGCCGTAGATGAAGGCCGGGGTGTAGCCCACGGGCACGCCGCGCTTGTAGATGATCTCCTTCTGGGCGATGTCCTCGTAGCTCTCGCGCTCGATCTCGAGACCCACGAAGGCGCGCTTCTCTCCCGCCTCGTGCGCGGCCACGAGCGCCTCCTTGCCGAAGAAGTCCTTGTCCAGGTGCACGGACCAGCCGAGGTTCGCCTCGTACGGCGTGAGCCCGAAGTAGTCCTGGCGCAGCGCCAGGCCCTTCTCCATGGGAAGCGAGCGCACGTAGACCTCAAGCGTGGTGAGGCGCGGCGCGTCGACGGTGCCTGCGGCAGCGGCGATGGCCTCGGCCACGGCGGCAGAGTCCTCGACGACCACGGCAGCGTCGCCCACGTGCGCGTCCACGATCTGGAAGCGCTTCAGGTCGTCGACGGCCACGTCGAGCAGCGCGTCCATGACCTTGGCGGAGTTGGGGCCCTGCACCGCATACATGTCCCAAGCCTGCGTGACGTCCTCGTAGGCCACGTCAAAGCCCGCGCTGTGCGCGTCGAACCAGCGCACGGCATGCGGGCCGTAGAGCGTGGAGAGCCACCAGACCTCACCGCGGTTGAACGCCATGAGGTCGTCGATGATCAGGCCCTTCTCGTTGAGCATCGTGGTGTACTTGCCGCGCCCGACGGGCGTGCCGGCGACCTTGTTCACGAGCATCCAGTCGAGGAACTTCTCGGCATCTTCGCCAGAGACGACCACCAGGTCGTGCGTCCAGCGATACCAACCCGCGTTCTCGCGCACGGCCTTGGCCTCGGCGCGCGCGACTTCGTCTTCTTTGAACAGCATGTCTGTCACTCCCCTCGTTAGAGCGCGCGGTCGTCGATCTTGCGGCCCACGGTGATGATGTAATCGTCGTCGTCCTCGTCAATCCAGACCGACCACTCGGGCGAGACGAGCGTGTGGCACGAGCCGTTCCACTGGGCCTCGTAGCCCATCGTGATCTCCTCGAGCGGCGCCATCTCGAAGCGGCCCTCGAAGTCCTCCTGGCTCACGCGGATCTCGACACCCTCGCCATCGAAGGCCTCCCACTCGAAGGGGACCAGCTGGCAGCCGAGCATCGCGCCGATGTAGGCACCCATGACGCGCGGGTCGTTGTCGCCGATGGAGCGCGGGATGTCGAGCCATGTGCGCAGCCCCTCGCGGGCGAACGGGTCAACGAAGGCGTTCTTGCCAGCGGTCGCGAAGACGATGCGCAGCATGCGCTCGAACTCGTCGTCGTCATCGGCCATGTCGCGGATGGCGATGAGCGGGAAGCTGATGGACCAGACCCAGCCCATCTGGGCAACCCAGTTGTACTGCCACTCGAGCGAGTTCTCCTCGCCGAAGGCCTGTACGTACTGGCCGTTGCGCAGACCCTGGGCATGCTGCACGCGGCGCTCGGGCGGCGTGTCGTGCACGGGGCTGGCGGGCTGGCCGCGGTGGTCGAGCCATCCCTGGTGCTCGAGCTTGAAGTGGTCGAGGCGCTCGGCCACCACGCGGCAGTGCGGGTTGCCGCAGCCGCGGGCCTCGCACATGTTGAGCGCCACGTCGTTGGTGATCGCGCCATGCTCGCCACCTGCGGCGATGTCGAAGTTGGCCGTGAACATGGCCGTCGTCATGTTGCACATCTCGGAGCCCACGATGTCCCACGGGCAGGTGTCGAGCTCCTTCTCCACGCGGTTCTCGGTGAACTGGACCACGCGGCCGGCCATGTCCTCGGCCTCGTCGCCGTAGTCGCCCCAGATGCCGCCGATCCACGCCGCGCGCTTCACGAGCTCGGGGATGTTCCAGTCGGTGTAGAACTGGTCAAGATAGTCGAACAGCTCGTCCTCGCTGCCCGAGCAGGCGGCGCAGTTCATCATGTTCGCGATCTCGCAGATCTGGGAGGTGCGGTCCTCCCAGTCGTCGTTCAGGACGCGCATCACCTGGAAGATGTTGGCCGAGAACGCCGCGATCGTGCGCAGGCAGTAGCTGTATGCCTCCTTCTCCGGGATGATCTTGCCGAATGCCGTCTCGACACCACGGTGGGTGTCAACGTGCGCAAGCAGTGCCATGTCCTCTCCCCCTTCTCACTCCCTTGGGTTGCCAAGCGCTCGCGACACACGTGTCGCAAGGTACCGTTGTCACCATTCTCAAGGCGGAAGCGCGCGTGGCCTAGCGTGCAATGTGATGGTGTAGAACGAGACGAGCCCTACAATGTATAGGGTCACCCTTAAACAGCACGAAGGTGAACGGTCATAGCCATCCATATGGCGTTTTATAGAGGACCCGCGCACGCGGCACAGGCATAATGAAGCTGGCTATGTATGGAACGTGCGCTCAAACCATACAATTTGATATTGCCCTATTTGAGGGGAGACCAACCATGAGGCTCAGTGCGGACGTCGTCTTCGACAACCTCCCCGCTTCGTTCAGGGCGCACCTGCTCGGCACTCCCCATGCGGGACTCACGCTCATGCGGCCCGAGCTCCTCGAGAGGTCGATGCACGAGCTGCGTGACGACCACCTCTACGTCGTGCGGGAGGAGCGCCTCCCCCAGCGCGTCACGATAGGCCCGCGGGCCGTCATCGTCTGCATCGGCCCCGGGAACCGCATGCGCTACTTCTCCGAGCGCTGCTGCGTCATCCAGATTCCCGACGCGGACTTCTACGCCGTATTCAACGCGGTGCAGCACATCTTTGACCGTTACGACGTGTGGGAGATGGTCCTCAACGAGATCATCAACGGCGACGCGAGCATCGACGCCATGCTCGAGTGCTCGGGGCAGATCTTCGAGAACCCGCTCACGGTCATCGACGCCCAGTTCCGCTATGTCGGACAGTGGGAGCGCGAGATCGCGTCCGACCACGCGCAGCTCGCGGCACTCGACGCGAGCTCGATCCTCGACCCGCGCGACTTCGGCACCTATATCGCCAACCGGGACCTCTCCATGGACGTCTCGGAACCCTTCGTCCTGGAGCTGCTCGGCACCAAGACCCTCAACGCGAACCTCCTCGACCGGGGCGAATACCTCGGCTGCCTCACGGTGTACTACGAGCACCGCGACCACCGCCCCAGCGACACCCAGCTCGCCGGCTATCTCGCGACGCTTTTGGTACGCGCCATCCGCAGGCGTTCCTCGCTTCCCGGCGAGGAGGGCACGTCGCTCAAGCGCATCCTGATCGACCTCGTCGACGAGATCGCCCTCGACAGCCGCGAACGCACCATGCTCGACGCGCAGAGCCACGAACGCGCCTTCGTCTGCGTGCGCATCAGGCTCAATCACCGCCTCTCCCAGCTCCCCATCGGCTACGTGTGCACCATGGTGGAAAACGCCTTCCCCCAAAGCATCGCCTTCGAGCATCATCGCACCTCCGTGGTGGCGTTTGTGGACACCGACGCCCTGCGCGGCCCGGAGGGCGACTACCGCGCCGAGCTCGTGCGCAGGCTGCAACCCTTCGTGACCTCGATAGAGGCGAAGGCTGCCTTCAGCGACCCCGTACGCGACCTGGGACGCGCCCGGCTCTACTTCCTGCAGGCCTCGACCACGCTCGAGAACGGCTCCCTCATCGACCCGGACGCCTCCATCTACGAGTACCGCGACTACGCGCTCGCGGGGCTCATCGTGAACGCCATGGGCGACATGCCACTCGACATGCTGTTCCCCGAGGGGCTCAGGCGCCTCGTGGAACATGACAAGGCTTCGCAGACCAGCTACGTGGAGACCCTGCGCGCGCTGCTTGACAACAACATGAGCGCCACCAAGACCGCCCGAGAGCTCTACGTGCACCGCTCGACCCTGCTCGAGCGCCTCGCGCGCATCCGCCGCGAGCTCGGTGAGGACCTCGATGATCCCGACGTGCGCCTGCGCCTTCAGATCGTGCTCAAGGCGCTCACCATCTGGCAGGGCCTGCACTGACGCCACCAAAACGGGCCGCCCGGCATCCCGGACGGCCCGCGCACGTACTATGAAGCGGTGATTACCCCTCGATGGCCTTCAGGCGCGCATCGATCTCGTCGAGGTTGTCTGCCAGCTCCTTGGCCTGCGGGAAGCTCGCGAGCTTGCGCAGGGTGAGGCCCATGACCATCTTCATCTGGGGGTCGGTGGTGAAGCCCGCAGAGTACTCGGTGATGATCGCCGCGGCCTCGGGGTTCTTGGCGAGTTTCCTGCACTTGTCGTCGACGGAATAGCCCATGGTGTCCTCCTTTTCCGGGCGCCCCTCGCGGACGCCTCATGACCTGCTCACAGCATGGCAGGCAAGGGCACGCGGACATATCCTACGCTCTGTCGCGACAAGGCGTGCCACGCCCCTACACTTTGGTGCGGTGAAGCAAGTTGAACGTGAGGAGAACCGCATGGCGTAACCGTGAACTCAGCCGCTCCTGTTGACGCTGTATGCCGCATGTGCCAAGGTATCCAAGAACGTCATCACGTTTTGGTGGCGACATAGTCGGAGGGTCACGAAGACCGGAGAAGACGCGCTTGGGCAGCACCGTCTCTTCGGCCTTTTTTACGGAAGGTTGCAGCTTCAATGGCTGAGCTCAAACTGTCACAGGAAGACGAGCTGCGCGAGCTCTACCTCGCGACCGCACCCACGCACCTCTTCCTCAAGGCGGCCGCACCGGGCGCTATCTCCATGCTCGCGTCGGCGCTCTACGACGTGCTTGACGGCGTCATCGTCGGGCAGCTGCTCGGCTCCACCGCCTTCGCCGCCGTGAACCTCGCCATGCCGTTCGTCATCCTCGTCTTCGCCGTGGGCGACCTCATCGGCGTGGGCTCGTCCGTTCCCATCGCCATCGCGCTCGGCGCAGGCGAGGAGGAGCGCGCCAACAACGTCTTCACCTGCGCGGTGCTCGGCATCTTCCTCTTGGGGGCGGCCCTCGGAGCCGTGTTCTGGGCGCTCGCCCCCGTCATCATGGCCGCCATGGGCGCCACGGGCAAACTGGCCGAAGACGCCGTCATCTTCCTGCGCGTCTATGCGGTGGGAGCGCCCGTCACCTCGATGATGTTCGCCATCGACAATTTCCTGCGCATCTGCGGCAAGATCCGCGGGAGCCTCGCCCTCAACGTCTTCATGGCGGTGCTCGGCGCCATCTGCGAATACAGCCTGGTGCGCTATGCGAACCTCGGCGTCCTCGGTGCCGCCCTGGGCTACGTGCTGGCGCTCGGCGTGAGCGCGTTCATCGGCATGGCCCCGTTCCTCATGAGCCGCTACCAGCTGCGCTTCGTGCGCCCGCACGTCACGGGCGAGCTCGTGCGCGAGATCACGAGCGCGGGCATGCCCGCCTTCCTCAACAACGTCGCCGGCCGCGTCACCTCGGTGCTGCTGAACGCCGCCCTGCTCGCGCAGGGTGGCGAGGATGCCGTCGCCGTCTACGGCGTCCTCATGTACGCGAGTGGCGTGGTATTCCCGCTCCTCTACGGCACGTGCGACGCCCTGCAGCCCGCCGTGGGCTACAACCTCGGCGCGGGCCGCATAGACCGCGTGGTCAAGCTGGAGAAGCGCATCTTCGTCGCGTGCGCCGCAATCTCGGTCACCCTCGCGACCGCCATGCTCATCTTCCCGCGCGAGCTCACGCTCCTGTTCATGGCCGATGCCTCGGAGACCATCCTCACCATGGCCGGCCCCGCCTTCAGGCTCTTCTCCATCGCCTACTTCCTGCGCTGGCTTCCCATGGCCGCCCAGGCCTTCTACACCGCCATCGAGCGACCCAAGCCCGCGTCGGCCTTCTCCCTCTTCTCCGTGCTCATCGCCCCGCTTGCGGCCCTCGTATTGCTGAGTCCCCTCGGGTTGAACGGCCTCTGGCTCAACCTGCCTGCCGCAACGCTCGCCAGCACGATCGTCGCCGCGATAATGCTCGTGAATCTGCGCAAAGAACTCCGAGGTGAGCGGTAGCAGCTTAAAAGAAGATAGACCACGCCCAGCACCCCGCGGAAGGCAGCCGCATGGATCGT
>CACYAX010000135.1 GCA_902772435.1 uncultured Coriobacteriaceae bacterium
GTCCATGCCGCTCAAACTCATCCCTGACCTGCGCGAAAGCACGCTGCATGCCTCGATTTACGGCTTCATCGAGCAGGAGCTCGGCCTGAAGATTGGGAGTGCGCATCGCGTCATCAAGGCCGTCATGCCCACCGACGACGAGCGCGCGTGGCTGGAGATCGGGGAGAGGGAGCCGCTTCTCGAGGTGCGCCAGGTGGCCTATCTGGCGGATGGGACCCCGTTCGAGTACTCGATCTCGCGGCACGTCAGCGACTACGAGTTCTACAGCATCAGCACAAGGTAGCTTTGCTGCGGGCGGCGCGGTCTGGCACATAGGACCGTCGGATGTTTGCACCAGTTGGCACATAGGACCGTCGGATGTTTGCACCAACTGGTACACAGGACCGTCGGATGTTTGCACCAGTGCCGAGCCGGCCGCTACCAGCTCAGCGCCTCCCAGATTTCGCGGAAGCGCGCGCCATCCAGGAAGAAGGTGGCGTCCGCTGCCGCATCGCGCGGGATCGACTCGGTGGCCGTGAGCGTGATCACGATGCCGTCGCGCACATCGCACGCGGCAACATACGCGCAGTTGGGCCGATCGTACTCGTCCTTGTAGGTGTAGCTGCCCCACAGCACCTCGTGGCCGCCAATCTCCTCGGTCGTGATGGGGCCAAGCTCAATTTCGGTGAAGCGCCCGCCAAAGAGGTGGTCGGTGATGATGGTGTCCTCGCTCACGTAGTACTCGACGTAGCTCCGCGCGTCGTCGGCGACGTAGGTGTAGTAGAAGTTGCCGTTTTCGAACGTGCAGGTGAGGTGGTCCATGCCGTGGCTCGGGTCGTCTTCGCTGGCCTGGTCCGGCGCGACGCCGATCACCCAGTCGGGCGGAACGACGGTCAGCGTGGGTGCAGTTTCGTCGTCCGTGGTGCCGAGGGTGTAGGTCTCGTAATCGCGCGTGCCGTAGTCGTCGGCGAAGAGGCTGGCGATGGGGTCAGCTTTCTGCTCGGAATCTGCGCTGTCGGAGTTGGACGAGCCGCAGCCTGCGAGCGAGAGGGCGAGCAGGATGGCTGCGGCGCTCGTCAGCGCCTTCGAATGCAGGGGCATGGGTCCTCCTTGGGTTGCAACATTTCTACGATACCCGTAAGGCGGTGTGGCAGCCCCATCATTTCGTCGAAGCTGTCGGTTTGCTTCTGTGGAGGGGACTTTTCCGACAGTTCGGGGGCCGTTCCTGTCGGGAAAGTCCGGCAGGTGGGACAAATCCGAGGGGCCGTTACTGTCGGGAAAGTCCGGCGAGTGGAACAAATCCGACAGCTGCGGAGTCATTCCTGTCGGGAAAGTCCGGCGGGTGGGACCAACCCGACAGCTGCGGTGTCATTCCTGTCGGGAAAGTCCGGCGGGCGGGACCAATCCGACAGCTGCGGGGTCATTACTGTCGGAAAAGTCCTGGCAGTTCCCTATGCGGCAGCTTCGAGGCGTTCCTGCTTGCGGATGAGCCAGGTTAGCACGAAGGTGAGCAGCGATACGGCAGCTCCCGCGGCAAAGATGAGCGAGCTCGGCGCAAAACCGTCGCCCACCACGCCGAAGCCCACGACGCCCGACGACGCGCTGACCGAAGAACCGATCCACGGTCCAACGAGCATCGGCACGAGCACCACCATGAAGATGCGTACGCCCTGGTAGAGGCCCACGCGGTCGGCCGGCGTGTGGTTGCGGATGGCGGCCGAGAAGCACGCCACGGCGCCGAGGTAGCCCGAAAGCATGAGCATGCTGCCGATGAAGACGCCCACCGCGTTGGAGAACACCGTGAGCAGAATGCAGCCTGCGATGAAGAACAGCAGCGGCAGCGTGACCGTGGCGGAGAACCCGCGCGTGTCCACGAGGCGCCCGTAGAGGATGGTGAAGACCGACGCGATGATGATGCACGGCGCCATCACGAACACGTAGTTCTCGCCAAGAATGTAGGGAAGGCGCAGGTAAAGCACGTAGTACGGCATAAATACTTGCATCGCGCACGCGAAGATGCAGTAACCGAAGAGCACGAGGTAGGGCATGCGGTTGTCGGCCATCGAGGACGGCTTGAAGCCGTACGCGAGCTCGGCGAAGTAGCCCTCGCCCTTGCGCGGCTCGGGGTGCGACTCGTCCATGCAGAGCGCGGTGATGATGCCCGTCGCGATGACCACGCCGCCGATGATGGTGAAAAACAGCGGATAGTTATAGGTGACCGAGCCGTCGTCGCCCACGATCATGAGGAACATCGCGCCGCCGAAGACCACGAGCATGCTGAGCAGCGGCATCGCGGAGTTGACGCCCTCCACGCGGCCGCGGTTGGTCTCGTCGGTGATGTCGGTGAGCCACGCGTTGAAGCAGGCGTCGTTGGCGAAACTGCCGAAGAACGTCATGATGCAGTCAGCGACCACGGTGAGCGTGATGCCGAGGCTGGCAGCTGCGGCAGCGTCGCGGGCGAGCGCGCCGGAAATCTGCTGCAAAACTGCGAAGAGACAGATGGAGATGCCCCAGATGAGGGTGCCGGCGACCACGAACACCTTGCGCTTGCCCACGCGGTCGGAGAACGTGCCCACGAGCAGGGTGGTGGCCGTGGCGGTGGCGGCCGAGGCGCTCACCATGAGGGCGACGTCGGCGAGCGATGCGCCGAACGCGTCCTGGATGAACAGGTTGAAGAAGTTGTTCTCGACGGCCCAGGCGATCTGCCCGACGAGGGCGAGCAGCACGATGACCAGCCACGTCTTTCTGCTGAGGGGCGTTGCGGCGGGAGCTTCTTTTGCCTGCATGCGGATCGCTTCCCATCTGTGCTCGGCGCGGGGCGAGGGCCCGCGCGCGATGACGGCGTTATGGGACATTATAGTGCGCGGGGGAGGGGCGGGGCTGGCTTGGTACGTTGGGGATACTCCCTTTTGTCCACGGTTGAGGTTGGGTCGGGTTGGACTTACGGAAGGTAAGTCAGACTGGGTCCAAAGCGAGACTCAACCAGCAAGCTCAACGATGCCCGCGCCGAAGCCCCCCGCACCAGCTAGCCCGCAATGCCCGCGCGGCCCTCGCCGCCCGCAACACCCCCGCGCCCCACGACGTACAGCACGACAAAGAACACCGCCATGCTCTCGCTCATGAGTCCGTTGGTGAACCCCAGCCGAAACGCGCTCACCGGCAGCAGCATCTTCACCCCGTACAGCACACCATAGATGACCAGCACGTTTGTCGCTGCGGTCCGGCGGGGGAGCGTGGTCTTGCCCGCCGCCGTGAGGTAGAGCCAGTACACGAACGGCGGCAGCATCAGCGCCTCGCTCACGGGCACCAGCCAGATGAGGTGGTCGAGCAGCGCTTCCGTGGTCCGCGCGGCGAGGGCCACGTCGCCCGCATTGCCGAGGTGCCAGAACAGGTAGAGCGCCATGACGTAGAAGAGGTGCAGCGCCATCCACGGTGTGAGCCCGAACACGTTGAGGTAGTGGTACGCCGTGCGCGCCCGTGGGCCCGTGATGTAGCGCTCCAGCGAGAAGAGCGCCACGCCGTAGCACACGATGCCGGGGAACGCGAGCGCCATGGCGAGCGCGTTGCGCCACGGGGCGATCTGCAGCACGCCCTGCGTGAGCCAATAATACGAGGTAGAGAGGGGTGTCGGGTCGCCGTAAAGCATGAGCCAGTCGCCCGCGCCGTAGCAGAGGCACCCCAGCAGCCCGAGGAGCAGCAGGTGGTTCTTCGTCTCGTTCATCGTCGCCTCCCTGGCGTCGGCTGGTACGCTGGTGCACCGCTTCCCGCAGGGTGGACAAAAGGGAGTATCCCTAATGTCCACGGGCGCCGCCTTGCACCAACTGGCACAAACATCCGACGGTCCTATGCACCAACTGGCACAAACATCCGACGGTCCTTTGCACCAACTGGCACAAACATCCGACGGTACTTTGCACCAGCGCACGCAGACCCCATCAAAAGAGTAAGATAAGTCTAACACTTACACGCACAACCGACAGGCCCGCAGGGCACGAACCGAGGCGATCAACCATGGCGCGCAAAGACTCCGAGTTCCAGTACAAAGTGATGTCGCGGTCGTACCGCGGCAAAGGCATCTTCCGCCCGCTCAACACCGGCATCATCGACGAGCGCGTGCGCTGCGTGCGCGAAATGTGCGCCAACATCTTCTTCTACACCAAGGGCGCGCAGACCATCATGATCGACGCTGGCTACAACTACCCGCGCCTCGCCGAGAAGATGGGCTGGATCGACGTGGACCCCGCGAGCATCAGCGACATCCTCATCACGCACTGCGACACCGACCACGTGGGCGCGCTCGAGGACGACTCCGAGCTCCTCTTCAAGGACGCGACCATCTACCTGAGCGAGATCGAGAACCGCTACCTCTCCGGCAAGCCGCGCCGCAAGGTCTACTTCGGCTCCTACCGGCTGCCCATCCCGCAGATTCACAACCAGCGCGTGCTGCTGCAGGACGGGCAGCTGCTGCAGCTTGGCGACATCAAGGTGGAGTGCCTGCTCGTGCCCGGCCACACCTGGGGCCACATGGTCTACCTCGTGGACGACGCGTACCTCTTCACCGGCGACACCATCGCCATCAACTGCGACGGCGGCTACGCCTTCAACAACGGCCTTGCGGAGAGCAACAAGGTCTCGGTGCGTTCGCTGGCCAAGCTCGAGGGGTTCCTGCGCGGGCGCGGGATCGAGCCGCTCATCGTGACGGGCCACACGGGCACCACGCGCAACCTCGACTTCGCCTTCGCGCACACCGACAAGCCGCGCAACGTGTTCCGCAAGTGCAGGCCGTATCCCGCTGACGCGCCGTACGACTCCTTCGACGAGAGCGACGATACCGAGGCCGGCGCGCGTGCCGGCGTGCTCCCGACGCAAGGCTAGGGCCCTCCCGCGGTGGTGGACATTGGGGATACTCCCTTTTGTCCACGGGCGACGGCGGTGGACCAACTGGTGCAAACATCCGACGGTCCTATGCACCAACTGGTGCAAACATCCGACGGTCCTTTGTACCAGTCGTGCGGTGGACAAAAGGGAGTATCCCCAATGTCCACGAGCGGCGCGGTATAGTGGTTATAGCAACCCAAACCCGCGCGTCCCGCACCGTCCCGCGCCCCACACCCCGCAAGGAGCACGCCATGACCGAGACAACCGCACAGAGCACCAGCCAGAAGGCCAACTTCGGCACCTTCGAGCGCACGCACCTGTTCGAGCGCCTGTCCGTGCTCTACCTAGGCCCTTCGTCCATGCGCAAGTTCACCCCCGCTGAGCAGCCCAAAGACGAGCAGGCGGCCTACCGCATGGCCCTGACGGCCAACGCGCGCCTGGCGGCGTACAACTACCGCCTCGACGAGCAGTCGCTCCTCGCGCTCGCCAAGCTCTACGCGTCCGGCACCTTCTGCGACCCCGCGACAATAACGGCCGCGTGGCTCAAGGAGCCCACGTGGAAGCCCATGTACCCCGACTTCCCCACGCAGGTCATGTCGATGGACGAGGCCACCTACCGCCTGCACCAGGGCCTGCACTACCTCTCGACCTACGGCGTGGAGCAGATCTCCGCCGCGCTCGGCATCCCGGGCGAAGTCCGCGAGGGCTGGCTCCCCAAGGTGGAGGAGACCGAGAAGACCAAGACCGGCGGACCGATTCGGACGTGCGCCTCGCCGCGTCGCTGCCCATCCCCGCCGACGCCGACGGCAGCAAGATCGTGTTCCACGAGAACGCGCTCATGCTGCTTGAGCAGGCCCTCCGCAGCTCGAAGCACACCCCGGTCGAGGCCTACGTGCAGCGCGCGCAGCACTTCGCCGCGCATCCGGGCGACGTCATCAAGTTCATCATGCACCTGCGCGCATGCATCGGCCCGCAGGAGCATTTCCCCACGTCGTGGCGCCGCCGGCTCGTGGCGCTGCTCGAGAGCTACCCCGCCTGGTCCCTCGCGGAGAACCTCACGCTCGACCGCGAGCGCAGCCTGCGCGCGCTCGAGCTCCTCTCGTACAACCGCTTCTCCAAGCAAGCCGAGCACCGCGCGGCGGTGGACGCCCTGCGCGACGGCACCCTGCGCAGCTGGGCCAGCAAGAAGGAGGCGGCGTACGCCTCGGGTGACGTCGACGCCATCGTGCGCGTGCTCTCCGAGCGCCCGGGCATCATGCTGCGCGAAGTGGTCCGCATGATCCGCGTGGGCGTGCCCGCCGAGGCTATCGATCAGGTGCTCCGCGAGAGCAAGCTCAGCCTCGCAACGCTGCTTAACACCATCGCGAAGCTCAGTGCCCCGTTCGACCAGCTCAAGCGTATTCATAGCCGCGAAGAACGGCTCAATTACCTCGATTACCTCGAGATGCCGAACGGGTTGGAATGCCCTGAGGGGATCCTCGATCCCCAAGAGGTCGAGCGCGAGAACGGCATCCGCGCGCAGGCGGCGCAGATCATGCGTAGCTTGCTCCGCGAGAGGCTCCGCGCGCTGGAAACGCCGCTGCGTGGCAAGCGCGTGATGCTCGACACGCAGGGCTACGACCTCGCGCACTCGTGCGTGCTCACCAACATGGCCAAGGGCGTCTCGTCGTACTTCGCGCCGGGCATGGCGATGCGCATCCCCGAGGAGGCGCGCTGCGTGCGCTTCTTCGTCTTCTGGGACGACCGCAGCAAGCGCGTGGACCTCGACCTGCACGCTACGACGGACACGGGCATGCATGTGGGCTGGAATGGCGCGTATTTCAACAGCGGCATGATCATGTCGGGCGACATCACGCATTCCACGGATGCGGTGGAATACCTCGACGTGGAGCCCGAGGAGGCTGCGAAGGCAGGCAACAAGTACGTGACGCTCACGCTGCACTATTTCAACGGGGGCACGTTCAACGAGGTAGCCACGGCGTTCACCGGGCTGCTCGTGGTGGACAAGGTCGACCCTGACTACAAGCTCTACCAGAGCGAGAACGTGCTCATGCGCAATGACCTCGCCGAGCTGCGGGCGAACAGGATCGAGATTTGCCGCATCGACGTGGTCAACCGCTGTGTGGTGCCGCTCATGGGCGGAGACGCGCCTGCGGAGACCACGTTCACGGCGGAGGCGTTCTTGAGCGACCTTCTGGCCGCGCAGGACGCGACGCTGGTGGAGAGCGAAGAAGAGCTCGGCGAGGACGGCGTGAAGCTCACTGTGGGCAAGGCCGCCGAGGGCGAGGTCTCGCTCATCGACAACGGGTGGTTCGTGCTGGAGTAGGGGTGTGACGGCCGCGGGGGAGTGCCCGCGGCCGAGGTACGGGTGCAAGCTGGGGACGACATACGCGCGGCTACTTTTATCCAAGGTCTGTAAAATCTTTTCCGCGCAGACGGTCCCCAGCTCCTGCGCCCCGATGGGCGAACGGTCGCAGGCGCATGCCGGCGGTGCGCTACACTAGACAGTGGGGGACGACTCCGCGCGGCTACTTTTATAAAGACCTCATTATTCTTTCTTTCCGCGCTGATGGTCCCCCACTTTTTTGTGGGGCCCCTTCTTGAATGTCTTCTTTACGAGCTTCCCAAAGTACTGAGACGTCTCAGTGAGCGGGTTGAGCTCCTTTTTGACCATCGTGTCTACGCCGTGCGTTACCTCGCCCCAAAGAAGTGAGCCAATAGCATCGGCTCCTGGGGGAACGCTCATCCCTAAGGACCACTCAAGTGTCCAGATCGGTGCTTCTCCAATGGCCGCTGACCTAATTCTTGTGAACAGCGTGTCGGGGAATCGATTCTGCTCGCGCATGACTTCTTCGAAAGACGATATGAGCAGGACATAAAACTTTGAAGCCCCTCCTGCATGCATATCCGCGGATTAGGCCGACAATGTTGAGTGTCTAATTCACCGTGGCG
>CACYAX010000136.1 GCA_902772435.1 uncultured Coriobacteriaceae bacterium
GAACCGTGTCCGATGTGCGCCGGCGCGATCCTCAACGCGCGTCTGCAGCGCGTCGAGGTCCTTGCGTACCGTGACCTCGGAAACGCCCAGGCGCTCGGAGAGCGTGGAGACCTCAACTCTGTGCTCCGACGTAAGGATGTCGAGAATCTTGCTGTCGCGCTTGCCCATGGTGTCTGGCCTGCTTTTTTTTTGGCACAAACTGGTTCCTCTTGCATCTTACTTCAATTGCGTTCGTAAGTAGACCTTCATAGTGCACAAGATAAAGTTGTTGACATATCAACAAGATACTCCTAGAATGCCAACGTTGACAAATCAACAAGTCATTGTGCAAACCGTTGAAAGGCTAGGGACAGGTAGCAATGGACAACCACAAACCCGTGCGGATCATCGTCGACTCGTCGACGGACATGGCGTCTCGTCTTTGCGACCAGGTGGAAGTCGTTCCGCTGACCGTCATGTTTGGCGAGGAAGAGTACCGGGATGGCATCGACCTGAGCCGCGACGAGTTCTATCGCAAGCTCGAGGCGGGCACGGACCTGCCGACGACCAGCCAGGCAACGCCGGCGGCCTTCGAGGACGTGTTCTCCGCCATGCGCCAGAGAGGCGAGGAGGGCCTCGTCATCACCCTGTCCTCCGAGCTTTCGGGCACCTATGCGAGTGCCTGCATGGCGGCCGAGTCCTACCCTGAGATCCGCGTGGTCGACGGCAGGAACGTCACCGTGGGAACCGGCATCCTTGCCGCGTATGCCCTGGAGCGCGCCGCCCAGGGTGTGGGCCTTGCGGAGCTTGCGGCAGAGGTGGAGGAGATGCGCGCGCATGTGTGCGTCCTGGCCAAGCTCGACACCCTCGAGTATCTTGTGCGCGGGGGAAGGATCTCCAAGACGGTGGGCTTCGCGGGAGGGCTCCTCAACGTGAAGCCGGTCATCACGATCGAGGACGGCCTCGTGAACATAGTGGGAAAGGCGCGCGGTCCCAAGAAGGCGGACAACCTGCTCGTCAAGCGGATCGAGGAGAACGGCATCAACTACGACCTGCCGATCCTCCTCGGGTACACGGGAACGTCGGACGAGCTCCTGCAGGACTACATGGCCAACAGCCGTGCCCTGTGGGAGGGCCACGTGCGCGACCTGGAGTGCGCGCAGATCTGCAGCGTCATCGGAACCCATGCGGGTCCCGGCGTCGTGGCGGTTGCCTTCTTTAAGGTATAAACTGCGAGAGAGGCCTTTGCAGGGTGGTTCCGAGCGTGCGGGAGGAAGACGAGATGGACCGGTTCGAGCGCTTCACGCTGTCCATATTCAGCATCACGCGCTACTGGAACAAGATCGCCACCGAGGAGATGCGCCCCTATGGCATGCGGGGTTCCTACGCGCTGTACCTCGTCGCCCTCCTCAATGCGGGGGAGGAGCCCACGGCCGCGCGGCTTGGTGAGATGGTGCAGCGGGACAAGGCAGACGTCTCGCGTGCCATCGACATGCTGCAGAAGAAGGGCATCGTCGAGCCGTATGGCAAGAGCCGCTATCGCGCCCCGATCCGCCTGACAGAAGAGGGCCGTGCGCTTGCCGGGCACGTGGAGCAGAAGGCGGCGCGGGCGCTCGGGCTTGCCGGGCAGGGGCTCACCGAGGAAATGCGCCAGAACATGTACCAGGCGCTCGACATCATCTCAGAAAACATGAAAGACATCTGTGAGGGGGAAATGCTCTCGGAAGGCGATGGGTCCGCATCGTCTTGAGGCCCTCATCTTGACAAGGGTGCCTATCGATTTCTTCTTTCATCAAAGAGAAGTATGATTAGTATGATTTGTATACTCATACGACAAAGGAAGTAGTCATGGGATTTCCGCAGGGCAAAGGGGCGTGGACGGCGACCGTGGGCACCAAGGGCCAGATCGTGATTCCAAAAGAGGCGCGTGACATGTTTGGCATCAAACCGGGCGACACCCTCATCATCCTGGGAGATAGAGAACGTGGTCTCGCTATTCCCCCCAAGGACCAGATAGACGGCTGGGCAAGCCAGGTGTTTGGAGGCGAGCGATAATGCGAATCTTCTGGTTCTGCATCCCCGCGTATGGTCATACGAACCCCACGATCGAGGTGGTCCGAGAGCTGGTGAGCCGCGGGCATGAGGTCCGGTATTACTCGTTCGAGGAGTTCCGGGAAAAGATCGAGGGAGCGGGTGCCACCTTCGTGAGCTGCGACAGCTTCCTGCCGCCCCTTGATGCGGGAGCTGAGCGGCGCATTCGCAAGGTGTCTACCACCGAGATGAGCGTGCAGTCTTTCGAGACGACGGCCCGCATGGACGAGATGCTCTCAACTGACGTCGCGGCGCTTCGCCCCGACCTCGTCGTCTCTGATTCCGCCTGCTTCTGGGGAAAGCTCTTTGCTCAAAAGCATGGTTTGCCGATGGTCTGTTCGACCACCACGCTCGCCTTCAACAGGGAGTCTGCCCAGTACATGAAGCATAGCGCGGGCGAGCTTGCCGATATGGTGCTCGGCCTACCACGTATGAACCGTGCCATCAGGAAGCTGCGTCCACTTGGGTACCACGCGAAGAGCGCGCTCGACATCGTCCAGAACAAGGAGGACGACGACACCATCGTGTATACGTCGGCTTCTTTCCAGCCCGCTTCGGAGAGCTTTGACCCCCAACACTATCGCTTCGTGGGTCCGTCGGTTCGCGAGGTGCCCGTCCAAGACAAGCAGGGCCGCCCTTTGGTGTACGTATCGCTCGGTACCGTCATCAACAACCATCCTGAGTTTTACCAGAACTGCATCGAGGCGTTTAAAGACGCAGATGCTGATCTGCTCATCTCGTGTGGCAAAGCCTTTGACCGCATGCAGTTGGGAGAGCTTCCCGAGGGCGTTCGCGTAGAGCCCTACGTCGACCAGATGGAGGTACTCTCCCGTGCCAGTCTCTTCATCACGCATTGCGGCATGAACAGCGTGTCGGAGGCACTCTATATGGGTGTCCCGCTCCTGTTGTTCCCGCTCACGGGTGAACAGCGCGCCGTGGCGCGGCGTGTGGCAGAGCTTGGTGCGGGCATCATGCTCGGCGAAGGGCGCACGACTAGGCCGGCAAGGCTTCTTGCCCTGGTTCGGGAAGCCCTCGCGGACGTCTCTCTCGCGGCGGGAGCTGCGCGCATGCGCGATGACTTGCGCTCTTGTGGCGGGCCGAAGGAGGCTGCCGGCTTCATCGAGCGAGCCGCGGGAGTATCATAGGCGTAGAACAGGGCAAACGCGGGCGGTCTCTGCCACGCGCTGACGGTGCGGGGCCATCATGACGTTGACGAAACCAAACGGCCGCTCTTCTGTGGTGCGTGGGACATACACAGCCGAGGGCGGTGCGGTCCACTATTGGACCGATTGCGGCGCCGGGGCTGATGCACAATGGCTGGTCTTCCTGCCGGGACTGACCGCTGACCATACGCTGTTTGATGCGCAGATGGAGCACTTCTCGGGCAAGCTGAACTGCCTCGTGTGGGATGCGCCGGCACACGGGGCATCACGCCCGTTTCCGCTTGACTTCACCATGGACGACTGTGCCCGCATCCTCCACGACATCCTGCAGGCTGAGAGAATCGCAGGACCCGTGCTCGTGGGCCAATCGCTTGGAGGCTACGTCGCGCAGGCGTTCCTCGACCTGTTTCCCGGAGAGGCGGCCGGCTTCGTCTCGATTGATTCCGCCCCGCTCAAGCGGAAGTACTACCCCATGTGGGAGGTCAAGGCGCTGCGCCACACGAAGGGCATGTACCTCGCCATCCCCTGGAAGCTCCTCAAGCCGTGGGGCGCCAACGGTGCCTCGACGACGGAAGAGGGTCGCGCCAACATGCGCTCCTTCATGGACAGCTACACGAAGAGGGAGTACTGCGACCTGGCGGCCCACGGCTACAAGATGCTGGCGGATGCGGTGGAGGCCGAGCGCGCTTATGAATCGGGATGCCCCGTGCTCCTGCTCTGCGGCGAGAAGGACCATGCGGGCGACGTGAAGCCGTTCAACCGCAAGTGGGCCGCAGGTGAGGGCTTCCCGCTCGTGTGGGTGCCCGGTGCGGGCCACAATTCCAACGTGGACAAGCCCGTCTTCGTGAACGAGCAGATCGAGCGCTTCGTCGAGGAACTTTGCAGCTGATCAACGGCCCTTACACCGTTGGGTTCTTGAGGGTGCGATGGGAAAGCAATCTGCCCTTGCACTCTAAGTAAAACTTGGCTAACTTGTTTTCCGAGCATGAAACTCCTAGCGATATACGCAGGACGTGGGGGGCGTACACCCTGCGAGCACGCGCTCACCGAGTTGCGTCGCTATCACAACTGCCTGTCGCGGATCTGCACGGGCGCGTCAAGGGGAAGCGAGGGTCGAGCATGGTAGAGCTAACCGAAAGCGTCGATATCCCCGCTCCGTACGAGCGTCTCGAGGCGTGGGTGGCAAACTTCGAGGAGGAGTTCGTGAAGTGGAGCCCCTATCACCTCGCGTGCGACATGTACGACGGCGGCTACCAGGTGGGTGACAAGATCCGCTTCCGCGAGATCGTGATGGGGCTCGACTACGACGTCACGGGCCATGTGGTGGAGAGCGAGCAGGACGCCGACCACTTCCACATCGTGTTCCAGAGCGACAAGAAGACTGCTTTCATTACCTTCGAGGGCTGCCGCACGCCCGTAGGATGCAACTTCTCGCACACCGAGTCGTTCGGCATGACCACGCCCGTCATCGGCCCCATCATGAACTTCCTCGTCTTCAAGGTGTTCTTCCGGAAGATGGCCAACTGGCAGCTGATTCGCGATGACATGGTCCTCGACAACCAGCTGCTCACCGACATCCTCGTGAACGGAACCTATCCCGAGCGCATCCCTCAAGATGAGCTGCTCGCATCCCTAAACAACTAACGAATCAGGAGGCCAAACCATGAGCGAAAGCATCTTCCAGGGCGTCGCGGACACCCTGTACATTCCCCTCACGGCGCGCGTGTACGTGTCCAAGCGCTTCCCTGAGTACTTCTATGATCCCAAGGCCCTCGAGCTCGAGAGCGCCATCCCCGGCGCAGACATCGCCGAGAAGTCCAATGAGTACCAGATGATCGCCTCGGTCGCGCGCTACTACAACCTCGACGAGATGGCGCATGCCTTCGCAGCCAGACATGCCGCGTGCAACATCGTCAACCTAGGCTGTGGCCTCGAGACCATGTGGTGGCGCCTGCACGAGAAGCTGCCGCAGGCACGATTCTTCGACATGGACCTGCCCGACGTCATCGCCACGCGTGAGCGCGTGCTCGGCGAGGCGCCCGGAGAGACGCTCATCCCCGGTGACCTCTTCGACTTCAAGTGGGTCGACGCTCTCGACAAGAGCCTGCCCACGCTGCTCATCGTCTCGGGCGTGTTCCAGTATTTCCACAACGAGGAGGTGCTGGGCTTCATCGCGCGGGCCAAGGAGCTTTTCCCGGAGGGCGAGCTCATCTTCGACGCCACCAACAGCGTGGGCATCAAGTACACCAACAAGTACGTGCAAAAGACGGGCAACACCTCGGCCATGATGTACTGTGCCATCG
>CACYAX010000137.1 GCA_902772435.1 uncultured Coriobacteriaceae bacterium
GATCGATTTCATTGTCCCGGCAAACTGGAATTTATCTCTTTTCCAGCACTTGGACGATATGGTCAGAGAAGCCCATTAGGTCAGGTCTTTCTGCAGTCGCGAGCAGATATTGGATCCATTCTTTGTAGGATGCTTCATTCATCGAATTTACAGATTCGCTGATGATCTGGGAGATGCCGTCCTGGGAAAATCTGCAGACTTTGTCTGCGTTGTTTTCCTGGCAGACAGCGTTGATTAGCTCGTCCACGACCATCATCGTATCCAGTATTCTTGAAGATCCCGTGTTTTCAGTCACGAGAGCGGTTTCTCTGTCATAACCGATCATTGTAATCTCTATTGCCGGGTTCTTACTCATGAAGATTTCGTGGATCAGTCCTGCATCCTGCATGCAGAAGGCGATGAAAACCACACCGCCGGGCTTTGCAATCCGCAGCGCTTCGGCACAGGCAAGCTTCCGTTCTTCAAAATCTTTCAGACTGTATACGGGGCCCATGAGAAGAACAATATCATAGGCATCCTCGTTCAGGAAAGATAGATCTTTGGCATTTCCCTCAAATACGCTCACTTTACTGTTGCCGGCAAACAAAGACTTCATTTCTTCAACATAGCGAGGGGTGAGTTCTACTGCATCCACAAGGTAGCCTTCATCAGCCAGTGCTTTCGTGTAAGTTCCACCGCCCGCTCCGATATCAGCAATTTTAGCGTTTGGACGAAGGAATTTGTGCAAGTAGTGCATGGTTACGATAAACTCGGTTTCGTTTGCCTTTGTATAGGTCAGACGATTCTTCTCGGGGAAACCGGTATATTGTTCGATTACTTTTTTCTCTTGCTCATGCGACATAATCTCTTTCCTTCCTGATAAATCCAGATTTCGCGATATCTCGACAAACTCCGATTTACTTATTCCTTTGTCATCAATACCACCGTCTCCACATGGAAGGTCTGGGGGAAGAGGTCGACGGGCGTGACGCGTTGCACCTGGAAGCTGCCTTCGTGCTCGAAGCGCGCGAGGTCGCGGGCGAGCGTGGCGGGGTCACAGCTCACGTAGGCAATCGCGCGCGCAGGTTGCGCGGAGAGCTGGCGTACCACGTCCTCGGCGAGGCCGGCGCGTGGCGGGTCCACGACGATGATGTCGGCGTCGGTGTCGGGGAACTCGCGGCCCGCGTCGCCACCGATGGCGTCCACGTAGCCCTCGAGGCCCGCCTGCTGCAGGTTGCGGCGCAGGTCACGCACCGCAGGACCATAGCTCTCCACCGCCGAGACGAAGCCTGCCCTGCGGGCGAGGGGGAGCGTGAAGGTGCCAGCCCCGCAATAGAGGTCCATGGCCTCGTCGTCCTCGCTCGGGTTGAGGCCCTCCATCACGAGCTCCACGAGCCGTTCGGCCCCGCGGGTGTTGACCTGGAAGAACGAGGGCGCGGAGAGGAGCATGGTCTCCTCGCCGATGCGCTCCTCCCAGTGACCCTTGCCGGCGAGGCGCTCCACGCCGATCACGCGGCGGGCCTTGGAGGGGCCCTTGGAGAGCACGCGCACGATCGAAGTGGCCTTCACGGCATCGCCGAGCACCTTGGCCACCTGTGCGCGCGGGAAGCCGACCGTGTCGGTCCAGAGGGCTATTTCGAGGTCCTTGGTGCGCCGCGAGCTGCGCACGCCGATGCGCTCGAAACTGAGGTCGTTGGAGGACGAGAGGTACGAGAGCGCACCCGTGAGC
Organism: uncultured Coriobacteriaceae bacterium; assembly: GCA_902772435.1. Taxonomy (GTDB): domain Bacteria; phylum Actinomycetota; class Coriobacteriia; order Coriobacteriales; family Atopobiaceae; genus UBA1367. The sequence goes on from CACYAX010000137.1 coordinate 1,709, forward strand.
GACTTCACGAACTTCTTGCCGCGGTAGTCGAAGAGCGCGCTGTCGTCGATGCGGACGAGGTTCTTGCTGCCCTCCGCATGGAGGCCGAGGCTCACGCGGCGGCCCTGGCGGGAGAAGCCGAGTTCGAGTTTGTTGCGGTAGCCCCAGTCGTCGCTCGGGCGTTCGCAGGGGGCCACGAGCTCCTCTGCGCGCATGGCGTCGAACTTGCCGATACGCACGAGCGAGCTGACCACGTTGTCGCGTTTCTCCGCGAGCTGGAGGTCGCGTGAGAGCGCGGCCCACGGGCAGCCGCAGAGCAGCTCGGCAGGGGAGCACGCGGGTCGCACGCGGTTGGGGGAGGGTTCGAGCACCTTGGTGAGGTTCGCCTTGGCGAACGATTTCTGTTCAGAAGCCAGCTCAGCCTCGACGACGTCGCCGGGAACCACGCCGCCAGCCACGAAGACCGTCTTGCCGGCCTCGTCGTGCGCGATGCCCTCCGGGCCGTATGCCATGCGTTCGATGCGCAGCTGAGTCGTCGCCATGCTGTGGAGCTCCTATCGATAAGAACGTACCCTGGGCGTGGGCGCGTCGCGAACGACGCGCGGGCCTCAGGGTACGCTGTTGGTCTGGACCTAGTTGTTCTTCTTCTTGCTGGACAGACGACCGGTGAAGATGGCCTTGAGCCCCATGAAGATGAGCCTGAAGCCGACGGCAAAGCGCCCGGGCAGCGGCTTGGCGAGCGTGGTGGTGTCAGCTGCGGCGGAACGGGTCGCGGCAGGATCTGCCGGTGCTTCGTCAGCCTCCTCGTCATCGAGGAGCTCCTCGATGATGTGGGCCTCAACGCGCTCGGCCACGGCCTTGGGCGCTTCCGGAGCGGCGGCTGCGGGCTCATCGGCGGCTGCGGGCTCGGCTGCGGGGGCGATCTCAGGCTCGGCAGCGAGCTCGGGCTCAGCCTCTTCAGCTGCCTCGACCTCAGCTTCAGCCTCGGGCACCTCAACGGCATCTTCCTGCAAATCCGCAGCTACGGGCTCTGCGGCAGGCTCTACCTCGGCTTGAGGCTCGTCAGCGACGACCTCCTCGACGGGAGCGGGCGCCTCCTCGGCGGGAGCTTCCTCGACCGGGGCCAGCTCGGCGGGAGCCGTCTCGGCCTCTTCATCGTCATCGGCTGTGATATCGATGAGCTCGACGCTCGGGATGGCAGACATGCGGCGCAGCTGGTCGACGGTGAGGTCGGGGAAGATGCGCGAAGCGGGCGTCATGGGGGCGAGCTGGTCGCCCTCGGCCTCGGCGCGCATCTCGGCCACGGTGATGAGCAGCTCCTGGCTGTTGATGGACGGCTCGCCCGGCTCGCGGTAGACCTTCTTCCACGTGCCCTCGCTCGTGAGCTCACGGGCCTTGACGTTGTCGGCGAGCTGGAGGTTGACGTACTGCATGACGAGCGAACGGCACTTGTCGTCGAGCACGGGGTAGGCGATCTCCACGCGGTGCTCGGTGTTGCGCGTCATCATGTCGGCGCTCGAGAGGTACACGAGGTCGGTGTCCACGCCGAAGGCGTACACGCGCGCATGCTCGAGGAAGCGGCCCACGATCTGGCGCACGAGCAGGCCGTCGGTCTTGCCCGGCACGTTGGCCTTGATGCAGGTGATGCCGCGGATGATCATGACCACCGTGACGCCTGCCTGGCAGGCCTCGGCGATCTTATCGATGACGTCGCGGTCGGTGAGGGAGTTCATCTTCATGAATACCTGGGCGGGCTCGCCGGCACGGGCGCGGTCGATCTCGCGGTCGAGGCCACGCATGACGAGCGGCTTCAGGCTCACGGGTGCCACGCCGAGGTACTGGTAGTGGCCGTAGAGGTTGCCGAGCGAGAGGTTGCGGAAGAACGTGTTGCCGTCCTCGCCGATGCCCTCGTGGGCGGTGAGCAGCATGAAGTCGGAGTAGAGGCGCGCGGTCTTCTCGTTGAAGTTGCCGGTGCCGAGGCAGGTGATGCGGCGCACGCTGCCATGGTTGTGGTAGGTGATCTGGCAGATCTTGGAGTGGCACTTGTAGCCCTCGGAGCCATAGATGACGGTGCAGCCTGCGTTCTCGAGGCGGTCGGCCCACGCGATGTTGTTGGCCTCGTCGAAGCGCGCGCGCAGCTCCATGAGCACGGTGACCTCGATGCCGTTCTCCACGGCCGCGATGAGGCTCTCGCAAAGCTTGGATTGCTTGGCGACGCGGTAGAGCGTGACCTTGATGGAGATGCAGGAGTTGTCGCCCGAGGCCTCGCGCAGAAGCCTGAGCAGCGGCGTCATCGCCTCATAGGGGTAGAAGAGCAGAATGTCGTGGTCTTCCACCTGCTCGCGCATGGGCTTCGAGAGATCGACCATGGGCGAGTCCTTGGGCTCGGTGGGCTCGTAGAGGAGCTTGTCGCGCGAGTCCTCGGGGATGTGGTCCTCAAGGCCGTACACATAGCCGAGATCGAGCGGCATGTTGGTGTGGAAGACCTGGTCGTCCTCGAGCGCGAGCGCCTCGGAGATGAAGGTCTCCACCTCCTTGTCCAGCGGGCGGTCGATCTCGAGGCGCACGGGCTGGAGACGCATGCGGCGCTTGAGTACGGCCTTCATGTGCTGGCGGTAGTCCTCGTCCTCGACCGAGCCGCCGTCGGGGTCGACGTCGGCGTTACGGGTGACGCGGACGACCGCGGAGCTGGTGGGCACGTAGTCGCCGAAGCACTCCGAGAGGCGCGAGAGGATGACGTCCTCGAGCAAGATGTAGCGCCAGTTGCGCGGCGTGGAGGGAAGCTCCACCACGCGCTGGAGCGTGGGCGGAACCTCGACGATGCCGAGCAGGCCCTCTTCGTCAGTGCCGTCGAGCGAGCAGATGGCGTAGAGGCGGCCGTTCTTGAGGTTGGGGAAGGGGTGGCGCGGGTCGACGATCATCGGCGAGATGATGGGAGCCACGCTGAGCTTGTAGTAATGGGCGATGCGGCGCAGGTCGGTGTCGGTGAGGTCCTGGGTGTGCACGCGCGTGAGGCCGGCACCGGCGAGGTTGGCCTCGAGGCCCGAGAAGATGGACGCCTGCTTGTCGATGAGCGGGGCAAGGGCGGCGAGGGCGTTCTCGATCTGCTCGAGGGGAGTCTCGTTGGAGCGGATGTCGCGCGGCTGGCGCTTGAGGTGCGAGAGGTCGGAAAGGCTGCCGATGCGCACCATGAACCACTCGTCGAGGTTGGAGCCGAAGATGGAGACGAACTTGAGGCGTTCGAACAGGGGCACCGTCTCGTCGGTGGCCTCGTCGAGCACGCGCTCGTCAAAGCGCAGCCAGCTGATCTCGCGGTTCTGGGTGTAGGAGAAGTCAAGTTCGCGCTCGGGTACGCTGGGCTTTTCGATCACGTGGCGCTTGCGGCTCTTGCCCAGCGTCGTGGTCGGCTTTTCCTTCGTGACTGTTGCCTTCGCGCTCAGCTTCCTGGTCTTGGCCGTGGCCTTGACCTGCTTGGCGCGACGGCGCTTTAGGTCGATCTTGGAACCAGCCTTCGAACTGCGTTTCTTCTTGCTCATCTCGAACGTGCACCCGCCTCATCGTAGGGAACGAACACAAACACGAACATTCTACCAGCTAATGGCGCATAAAGGTTCGGGGTTATCGCCCAAGCTGCGCAAAGGTCGGTTCCTTAGAGGACGGGACTGGTATCGGAGCCGCGCAGGTCCTACACCATTTGTGCAAATGGGCCGGCGGCAGCTGGTACAATGCGGCAAGAGCGCACGTTAAGGAGGACGTCATGTTTGATGGGCTGCATGTCCATAACGAGATCGGGCCCTTGAGGAAGGTCATGCTCCATCGTCCCGGCGACGA
>CACYAX010000138.1 GCA_902772435.1 uncultured Coriobacteriaceae bacterium
TGTTGAGCAAGCATGGTTACACGCCGTGCGGCATGTACTTCCACATACTCCCTGCTGATGCGGTCAAGGGACGCGAGCATGACACGGGGCGCCTCGACACCGCCTTTTGCGTGCACATCTACGACAAGACGACCCCTCATGGGCTCTTTGTACCGAGCGAGTGCGCGCAGTTCATCCAAGACGTTTTCGCCAGGGAAGAGATGCCCTTTACCCTCAACGAGGACGCCGCGGATCAAGTTGCTAGCGCAACAACCTCTTTGAGCATCAATGCAGACGCAGTGTCCAAGCTGCTCGAGGTCAAGGTTGACGCTGTGGGTGACGACCTGAGCGAGCACCTGGATGTCACGCGCTTCGAACAGGATCTCGACGACGTGGAAATCGTCACGGTGTATCTGAACATGAACGATTCCCGCTGCCCCGCTGGCTACGAGCACCTCAGAAGCCTGGGATTCATCTTCAGCGGATGCCTGCCGGGCAGCAAGACACACGATTACCTGGTCATGCGGCACCTCAAAGGGCGGCCCATTATCAAAGAGAACATCGTGGCGCTCCCTGACTACGCCGAGATGCTCGAGAAGCTCTACGAGATAAACGGGGTCTAGCGGCTCGTCAGGAAACCGTCCCCTGTTCCACTGTTCCAGTCCAGGGAGCTTTGTTTGCGAAGAGCTTGATTGAAGCAAGCGGAGAGGAAGCCTCGAGATATGAAAACAGGCCCCGAAGGGCCTGCGAAGATTTGGTAGCCCGTGCCGGATTCGAACCGGCGATCTCCGCCTTGAGAGGGCGATGTCCTAAACCGCTAGACGAACGGGCCGTATATAGGCGAAGAGGCACTTGGCTGGGACTGAGAGAATCGAACTCCCACTGACGGAACCAGAATCCGTTGTCCTACCGTTAGACGAAGTCCCAATCAGGTGTCCTTTGCGCCTCAACGCAAGTAGATACTTTACAGGAACGATTTGCGTATTGCAAGTACCTTTTTGGACTTTTTTGATTCGGCCCTGTTTGGCTATGGTGAGCTGCAGCTTTGGCCTATGTTCCATCAGTGTGGTTCTTGCGCGGGCTAAACGCTGGGGCGGCTGCATGCTTTGCCGTTGAGGGTGTAGTGAGGTAGTTTGCAGGGTGGGTTTGGACGCAAGTGCTTCTTATGCGTCGTTTTATTGCGTCCTTTGAAGTATCACGCGTCTGAATCCTGCACAAATGTCCCTCGATACTCGCGGGTTCTCAAATAAAGGGCGCATAAGAAGCACTTGCGTCCACGCGGCGTCTGTCAGGTCTTGTTTTTGGCGTTGGCGGGCGGCATTCGGCCGTCCATCCCCTGCGTACAACCGCCAATTTCTTTGATCTGGTTCGCTGCAGGCGGTATGTGGCCGTCCGTCCTCTGCGTGCGGATTCCAATTTCTTCGATCTGGCTTACGGCAAACGGGAGCGCGAGCCCCTAAGACCGGTGAGCGTCCGTCAATGCCGTGGCTGAATCCAAAGAGACAGCGACCCATCTCAAACGCTAGACTTGGTAACGCAGAAACGGTGGAAAGGGGAGCGCGATGGATCTTGTGGATGCGGTCAAGCTGGGGAAGACGCTCGCTTTGGGAGCCTATGACGAAGAAGTCGCGCTGCTCAAGACCTTGGCCCAGATTCCCGCTCCCACGGGAAGCGAGGACCAGCGGGCGGCCTTCATCGCGCAGTGGTTCCGCAACGCGGGAGCCAGACATGTGGAAATCGACGCTGCCAAGAACGTCCTCTGCTGGGTCCGCGACACACCTGGCGTGCCCGTCGAGGTCTTCTCGGCGCATACCGACGTCGTCTTCGATGACACCACGCCGCTGCCCCTGCGCGAAGAGGGTGGACGCCTCTATGCTCCCGGCGTGGGCGATGACACGGCAAACCTCGTGGGGCTCATGATGGCAACCCGGTACCTGCTGGAGCATCGCGAGCTCACGCTCGGGCGGTCGATCCTGGTGGTGGCCAACTCCTGCGAAGAGGGGCTCGGCAACCTGCGCGGCACGCGCGAGGTGTATCGGCGCATGGGGGACCGGGTCGCATGCCACGTGGCGTTCGACCTCTACTTCGGCGGCTGCACCTATGAGCCCGTGGGCTCGCATCGGTGGCGCGTGAGCTGCAAGACGGCTGGTGGGCACTCCTTTGGCGACTACGGTAACCCCAATGCCATCGCGGAGCTTGCCGAGCTGGTGGTCGAGCTCTCTCATACGCCGCTTCCCAGTCTCGGTGTCTGCACCCAGAACGTCGGGACCGTAAGCGGCGGCACCACGGTCAACTCGATTGCCGCGCAATGCGAGATGCTCTATGAGTACCGCTCGACGAGCGAGGAGGCGCTGGGTCTCATGCGCGCGAGCTTTGAGAGTGCGGTGGAGCGACACGGGCGTGAGGGGGTGCGCTTCGATGTCGAGCTCGTGGGGGAGCGGCCTGGATGCGGCGTGGTGGACGAGGCGGCGCTCGAAGCGCTCGTTGCCCGTTCGACCAAGGCGCTCGGGCTGCTCGGTGTTGCTGAGCCTCGCATCGCGCCGGCCTCCACGGACGCCAACATCCCGCTTTCGCTGGGCGTCCCCGCCATCTGCGTGGGAGCCGTGCGTGGCGCTGACCTGCACACGCGCGGGGAATGGATTGAGACCGAGAGCCTGCTTGACGGCTTCGCCTTCATCATTGCCATGATGCTTGCCTCGTAATAGCCGGGCATGGCACGGCGGATCATCGCGGCGTGGACAAAGGGGAGTATCCCTTTTGTGCACGCGCTGTGCCATGCCGAACCTGAAAGGGTCTTAAGCCTTGTATGCGCATCTGTGTAGCCAAAGGACTTTCAGGAATGTTAAAGTTCGGGGCCGTAGTCTGATATCCGTACGGTGGGAGCGAGAAACAAGGAGGCTTTCCCACTATGAAGACTACGCTCAAACGCATGACGGCATCTGCAATGGTCGCGGCTTCGGTCGCGATGTCCCTCACTGCCTGCGGGCTCATCCCGGGCAGCAAAGCGGCGGAGGCCGAGACCAGCGATGAGTCCGCAATCGTCGAGGTCGTTGACAACGGCGTCGAGCAGGCCGCCGTCTCCCAGGGCGACGACGCCACTGCTTCTGAGGGCTCTGCGTCTGCCAGCTCTGCGACCACCAGCGGTTCGGGCGCCGTGACCGCGCTCACCAACATGATCAGCGGCGGCGTGGTGGATACCACCGACCTCTTCACCGACCGTGACCTCGAGCAGAGCGCTGACCTCACCGACGCCTCGTACCTCACGATTGAGAGCGGCCGCGAAGTCACCATCACCGAGGAGGGTACCTACGTGCTCTCCGGCGATGCGACCAACGCCACCATCGTGGTCAACGTCGACTCCGAGGCCAAGGTCCAGCTCGTCCTCGACGGCCTGACCATCACCAATGATGACTACCCGGCAATCTACGTGGTTTCCGCCGACAAGGTCTTCGTGACCACTGCGGCGGGCAGCCAGAACACCCTCAGCGTGACGGGCGCCTTCCGCGCCGACGGCGAAACCAACACCGACGCGGCCATCTTCTCCAAGGACGACCTGGTCCTCAACGGCGAAGGCACGCTGACCGTCAACTCCACCGACAACGGCATCACCTGCAAGGACGACCTCAAGGTCACCGGCGGCACCTACGTCATCAACGCGACGGCCGACGCGCTCGAGGCCAATGACAGCATCCGCATTGCTGACGGTTCCTTCACCATCAGCACGTCCAAGGACGCCCTGCACGCCGAGAACGACGAAGACGACTCCGTGGGCTATGTCTACATCTGCGACGGCGACTTCACGATTGATGCGGCGAGCGATGGCATCCGGGGCACCACGGCGGTCCAGATCGACGGCGGCACCTTCACCATCAGCGCTGCCGAGGGCATCGAGGGTACCTACGTGCAGATCAACGGCGGCACCATCAACATCAGCGCCTCTGACGACGGCATCAACGCGACGTCCAAGTCCACGCTCTACACGCCCACGCTCGAGATCAACGGCGGCGATATCACCATCAACATGGCTGCGGGCGACACCGACGCGCTTGACGCCAACGGCTACCTCTACATCCACGGCGGCACGGTTGACATCTCGGCCCAGTCTGCCTTCGACTTCGACATGGGCGGCGAGATGACCGGCGGCACCGTGTACGTGAACGGCGAGCAGATCAGTGAGCTCACCAACTCCATGATGATGGGCGGCGGCATGATGGGTGGCGACATGGGCGGCGGCATGATGGGCGGCCGAGACCCCGGTCCCGGGAGTGGGAAACACGCAGACCAGTCTGGCGCAGGCGGCGAAGCGCCTCTTCGCTAAAGCCTGATCGTTTCCAGGTCTTCCGGCACGTACAGGCCACCCGTGAAATACTGGCGCCCCTCGGCGGTATAGAGCGCGCGGCGCTCCTCGTAGTGCGTGTCCTCGGTGTGGTAGAGCAGCAGGTTCTGCACCCCCAGGGCCTCGGCCAGCTTGCAGGCGTGCGCCACCGTGGAGTGGTGTTTCTCATAGGGGCGGAAGACCTCCTGCTCGGCCTCAAGGCAAAACGCCTCGTGGAGGAGCCATTTTGCTCCCGCGGCATAGGGAAGGCCCGCCTCGCTCAGCGGCTCGTCGCCACAGCAGGTGAGCTTGCCGCCGCCCTCGAGCTCCATGGAGAAGCCGAACTGCTTGGCCTTGGTGGAGGCGATGTCGAAGAAGGTGACCGGCCGGCCCATGATCTCACGCGTCTCGCCGTCGGTGACCTCCACGAAATGGAAGCGCTCCTCGGAGCAGCGTGCGCGCGAGGCTGCGCAGCAGCGCGATGACCTCGTCGTGCGCGTAGATGGTGACGCCCTCCGGGATGAGGCCCGCGCCGATCAGGTAACCCTGCACCCGGATCATCCAGATCACGCCGAGCAGGTGGTCGATGTGCTTGTGCGTGACGAAGATCTCGTGGATGGTGCGCGGGTCGATGTGGGCACGCTCGAGCTGCGTGAGGATGCCTGACCCGCCGCCGCCGTCCACGAGCAGGCGTTTCCCGCCGCCCGTGAGCACGAAGCAGGTGTTGTAGCACTTGGTGACGACGGCATTGCCTGTGCCGAGCATGGTGATTAGCATGAGGTCTCCTTACCACGAGCAAAATTCTAGCAGGGCGGGTAGAATGGAAATCGGTTCGTAATGAAAGCGCCACGACGCCGGGTGTTCGGAGTTGCCATGGCACAGGAGCAAAAAGAAAACGTCACGGCCGCAACTGCTGCAGAGGACCTGCAGGAGGTGCAGGCTGATACCGAGGCTCCCGAGGAGCCCAAGCGCCCGCTTACCGCCAAGGAGAAGCGTGCGGCCCGTGCTGCCGCGGCACGCCAGGAGGCCGAGAGCGAGGCCGAGAACAAGGCGAAGGCCCGCAAGGGCGCGCTGTTCCTCGGTGCCGTCGTGGTCATCTACATCATCTACCTCATCATCTCGGGGCAGATGGCGAGCTTCATCGAGGCCCTTTCCAACGTCGAGCTCAACTGGATCCTCGGCGCGGCCTTCTGCTACGTGATGTACTTCGTCTTCGGCGTCATCGCCTACGCGATCGCCGTCTACCTCGACCACGACTCCCCGGTGGGCATCGCCGACCTCATGAGCGTGGAGGCGTCGGGCGTCTTCTTCGGCAACCTCACGCCCATGATGGCGGGCGCCGTGCCCTCGCAGATCGTGCGCCTCACGCGCACGGGCCTCGACGTGGGCGAGGCATCTGCCACGCAGTTCACGCGCTTCATCATGTTCCAGCTGGCCGTGGTCATCTTCGCGGCGCTCATGCTCGTGGCCAAGCTGAGCTTCTTCTTCGAGACCTACGGCGACATCGTCTTCCTCAACCTCGTGGTCTTCGGCGTGCACCTGGTCGAGTGCATCGCGCTCTTCGTTATCTGCCTCTGCCCCAAGCTCGTCATGCGCGTGGGCAACTGGGCCATCGAGTTCCTCTCCAAGCGCGGCTGGCTCAAGAACCGCGAGAAGTGGGACGAGACCGTCAACGTGCAGGTCATGGAGTTCTCCAACGCCTTCAAGCGCGCGGCGAAAGACCTGGGCTCCATGGCGCTCACGCTCGTGGTCACCATGGCCCAGCTGGCGAGCCTGTACATGATCCCGTGGTTCGTGCTGCGCGCCTTCGGCAAGAACGGCGACTTCCTCGAGTGCCTCGCTGCGGGCTCCATGGTGCAGATGGTCGCCTCCGCGGTGCCCCTGCCTGGCGGCACGGGTGGCGCCGAAGGCGGCTTCTACATGTTCTACCAGCACATGTTCGGCTCTGCCACGCCCGCGGGCTTTTTGGTCTGGCGTATCGTCACGTTCTTCGCGCCCACGATCCTCGCCGCTCCGCTGCTGAGCCTGCGCACGCGCAACCGCTCGGTGAGCATCTACCACCGTGTCCAGCGCCTCAAGTCCGGTCGCGGCCGCTCGGCGGGTGCCACGGTGCATCCGGGGCAGAAGCAGAAGGGTTCGGGCACGCACGGGGCCACGGCGTCGCGTGGCGGCGTGAGCGTCAACCCGCGTGACCTCATGAAGCGCAAGAAGGACGAATAGGCGCTCCGCCGCCTCTGGGGGCAGCGGGTTCGCGGACACGAGCGTCTTCGCCTGGGAGGTAGTCCATGGGAGCTATGATTGCCCTTGCTCAGTGCGGATATCCTGTTGACGGCAACGTGTCTGCGCAGGTTGCTGCGTGGTGCGAGAAGGCTGCCGCGCAGGGCGCGGAACTCGTCGTCTTTCCCGAGGACCTGATGAGCCCCCGGCCCCTCACGGCCGAAGAGTTGCGCGCCATCGCGGAGCCACTCGATGGCCCCTTCGTGCGGGGCATCGCGGATGCGGCCCGATGCTCAGGGCTCTGGGTGGTCTTCACGATGTACAAACGCGACGGAGCCGGCGGGTGTCCCCACAACGTGGCGGTGGTCATCGATGATGGGGGCTGCGTGCGGGGGATTTATCAAAAGACGCATCTCTACGACGCCCATGGGGTCTATGAGTCCGCGCGCACCGTTGCGGGCGACAAGCTGTTCGAGCCGGTGGATACGCCCTTTGGCAGGCTGGGCCTCGGCATCTGTTATGACCTGCGCTTTCCCGAGGTGGCGCGAGCTGCCGCACTTGCGGGCTGCACCGTCCTGGCGCTTCCCTCCGCGTGGTATGACGGCCCTGAGAAGGCGGCTCATTGGGAGACCCTGCTGCGGGCCCGTGCCATCGAGAACGAGCTCTTCGTGCTGGGGGTCTGCCGGGCTGGGGAGCGCTACGTGGGCATGAGCCTCGTGGCCGACCCGCTGGGGCGCATCGTCGCGCATGCGCAGGGCAAGGGCGAGGAGCTCGTGGTGTGCGAGCTCGACACGGACGAGGTCCTGCGTGCGCGGGCCGCCATGCCGGTGCTGGAGCATCTAAGGCCCGAGCTCTATCGCTGACGCGCGGTGGGACGGAATCCAACCGCGCGTTCTCACGGACGTTAATCTCGCGTCATATGAAAAGCGGCGGCCACGAAGGCCGCCGCACACATGTGTCTCTGTTCCTGCGGACCGCGCGTTACTGCGCGAGCTCCTTGGCGCGCGCGATGCGGGCGAGCACATGCTCCTTGCCTGCGAGGGCGAGTGTCTCGCCGATGCCGGGGGAGGCTGCCGAGCCGGTCACGGCAACGCGGATGGGCTGGAAGACCTTGCCCTTGCCCATGCCGAGCTGTTCGGGCAGCGGGTCAAGCGCGGCCTCGATCGCGGCGGGCGACCAGTCGTCCAGCGCGGTGAGGGCCTTGGCGGAGGCGTCGAGCGCATCAGCGGCACCGGCCTTGGCCAGCCACTTCTTCACGGCCTTCTCGTCGTACTCGAGGTCGGCGTCATCCTCGTAGAGGAAGGCGGCCTGCGCGACGACGTCGGGGCCGAGCGTGGTGCGCGGCTTGAGCGCGGCGGCCAGCAGGTCGTACCAGGCCTCGTCGTGCAGGCACTCGCCCACAGGCTCGAGGTCGTGGGAGTGCAGCTCGGGGATGAGCACCTCGTCCGCGAACTCACGGTCGCTCATGGCGTGCAGGTACTCGCCGTTGATGAAGTCGAGCTTCTTGGGGTCCATGATGGCGGGGTTCTTGCTCACGTGGTCGAGCGAGAACTCGCTGGCCAGACGCTCGCGCGAGATGACCGTGGACTCGCCGTCAGGCGCCCAGCCGAGCAGCGCGAGGTAGTTCACGAAGGCGTCGGAGAGGTAGCCGGCGTCGCGGTACTCCTCGACGGAGGTGGCGCCATGGCGCTTGGAGAGCTTCTTGCCGTCCGCGCCGAGGATCATCGAGATGTGCGCGAAGGTGGGCACGGGCGCGCCGAGCGCCTCGTAGACCATGACCTGGCGCGGGGTGTTGGAGAGGTGGTCATCGCCGCGGATGATGTGGGTGATGCCCATCTCGGCGTCGTCCACGACCGTCGCGAAGTTGTAGGTGGGGGTGCCGTCGGAGCGGAAGATGATGAAGTCGTCGAGCTCCTTGGCGTTGAAGACCACGTCGCCGTGGACCGCGTCGTGCACGATGACGTCGCCGCGGTCGTCAGGCACCTTGATGCGGATGGTGTACGGCTCGCCCGCATCCACGCGCGCCTGGGCCTCGGCGGGGTCGAGGTGGCGGCAGGTGCCCTGGTAGCCCTGGAAGGTGTCCTTGCGGGCCTGGGCAGCCTCGCGGTCAGCCGCGAGCTTCTCGGGGGAGCAGAAGCAGTAGTAGGCGTTGCCCTCAGCGACCATGCGCTCGGCGGCGGCACGGTAGTTGCTCAGGCGCTCGGTCTGGAAGTAGGGGCCAAAGTCGCCGCCGACCTCCGGGCCCTCGTCCCAGTCGAGGCCCAGCCAGCGCATGGCGCGCAGGATGACCTGGGTGTTCTCCTCGGTGGAGCGAGTGGGGTCGGTATCGTCGATGCGCAGGATGAAGGTGCCGCCCGTGGCGCGGGCAAAGGCCCAGTTGTAGATGGCGGTACGGGCGCCGCCCACGTGGAGCTTGCCTGTGGGGGAGGGGGCGAAACGCACGCGCACGGGTCTCTCGGTAGAGCTCATAGGTGCCTCTTTCGGTCTTTTGTGCATAGCCTTTTCAGTATAGGCATGAGCAGCGCTCGTGGGCCGAGATAAACGAGAAGGCCACGGTTTTGCATGAATCCGCGCGGCCGTGTGCGGGCCGTGGAGCCTGCGTTATGCCTCGGTGGCGCCCTGGTTTCAGCTTGTGTTCGGTTTCGTCGGTCTTTCGCAGGGTGACGGCTGTCAAAAGGGGGCTGCGGCACCAAGCGCTATCATACGTACGTGCCGCTCCTTGCGGAGCGCGCTGACTCACTTGGCGAAACGGGAGGTACGGAATGGCTAAACGGGCTGCCACCGCGCGCACGCAGACGTCGCCCGCCTTGCGGCTCTCCGCGACGCAACTCAAGGTCATCGCCTGCATAACGATGGCGATCGACCATTCGGCCATCCTCGGGCCTGACTATCCGACGCGCTACCTCATGAAGTGCATCGGACGCATCGCGTTTCCCATCTTCATATTCCTCATCGCGGAAGGCTGCGCGAAGACGCACGACCGGCAGCGCTACGTGCTGCGCCTTGCCGCAGGTGCCCTCGTCTCGCAGATTCCCTGGATCATCTTCCAGCGTTTCGAGCTCCACATGTACTTCTCCACCAACGTCTTCGTGACGCTGGCGCTTGCCGCGCTCTCGACCTATGGGGTGGACGAGCTGCACAAACGGCCGCTTCTGGGAATCGCGGTCATCGCGGGATGCTATGGCGCGACCCAGCTGCTCCACAGCGACTGGAAGACCGTGGGCGTGCTCGTGTGCGCGGCGCTCTATGGCCTGCGCGCGCTTCCCCCGCGCTACGCGCGCATCGGGCAGCTGTGCATCATCGCGCTCACCTGGCTCTGGCTTGGCCAGCCGACGGGGCTCTTCGCGCTCATTCCGCTTGCGCTCTATTCCGGCAAGCGGGGCGGAGAATGCATGGGCGAACTGGCAAAGTGGGGGTTCTACGCGTTCTATCCCCTGCACTTGCTGGTCATCGTGGCGGTGGGGACGTTCCTCTGAGCTGCTGGTGACGGTTATCGGCCTCAAACGGTCACATCTGGCACGCCACGTTGCCTCGCGGCGGTCACGAGAGCGTGCGCAGCCATGCCTCCAGCAAGACGCACGTCTCGTCCAATGCGGGCCCTTCCCGATAATAGTGCGGAGCGCCCACGATGGGATGGAGCTCGCAGCTGGCCCCGGCCGCGTCGAAGGCCGCCTTGGCGCGCTCC
>CACYAX010000139.1 GCA_902772435.1 uncultured Coriobacteriaceae bacterium
GGCGACGGCCATTGGAAGAACCCCAACGCCACGGCCTACTACAATGAGCAGGGCGTCAACTACTGGATCTTCCAGCTCATCAACGCCGTCGGCGTCTGCGGCGTCACGGCTATCGTGCTCTCGCAGGTCCCGCCTGAGTTCTACACCGTCGGCTTCTCCATCAGTGCGGCGCTCCTGCTGCTCCAGTCCTATGACCGCCAGGGCCTCACGTATCCCACCACACACCACGAGACGCTCATCGTGGGCTATGCCATGGCTGCCACGGGCGGCAACGTGGTCGTCTCGGTGCTCTTCGGCATGCTGTCCAACCTCATCTACCTGCTCTTCGCACGCTACTTCAACGAGCGCTGTGACACCCACATCGACCCGCCCGCCGTGGCCATCGAGATCTGCTCGCTCATCCTCTGGACGCTTCTCTAAGGAGCTCGCATGATTCAGGACATCGCGCCGCATCGCTTGGCCAATGAGTTCGTGCCCGACGCGGTACCCCAAGAGGGGGAGTGGGTTTGCTACGTGCGCGGCCAGGAGCTGGCGGTGCGCTATGTGGAGAACGCGGAAGGCGGTCCCGATACCTTCGCGTTTCCGCGCGTGGGGGAGCCGGGCGTGCCCAGCGAGGGGCTGACCTACCTCTTCGCCCTTGATGGCGCATCGGTATGGCTCGCGCCGGACGCCGGGTTTGCGGAGCCTCCCGCGGGCTATGAGCTCGTGCAGAACCGTGCGCTCAGGTTTGGGGGCCATGGACCCCGCGAGCTCATGTACGCGGCCTACACGGCCGTGCACCTGGGTGGGTGGTACCACAAGAACCGCTACTGTGGCGTATGCGCCACGCCACTTGCGCCGCACGCGGCGCTGCGCGCGCTGCGTTGCCCCTCCTGCGGCAACCTCGTCTTCCCGCGCATCAACCCGGCCGTCATCGTCTGCGTCCGCGACCCTGAGGCCGACAAGATCGTGCTCACGCGCTATGCGCGCGGCGGGGTCGTGCCCTTTGATGCGCTCGTGGCGGGCTTCGTCGAGATCGGCGAGACGATCGAGGAATGCGTGCGCCGTGAGGTGCGCGAGGAGCTGGGCCTCGAGGTGAAGAACATCGAGTACTACAAGTCCCAGCCGTGGGGGACGGCGAGCGACGTGCTCTCGGGCTACTGGTGCGATGTGGATGGCGATCCCACGCTGCACAGGGACAAGAAGGAGCTGGGTAGCGCCGTGTGGGCGGGTCCCGACGAGATACCGGGCCAACCTGACGACCTCAGCCTCACCAACGAGATGATGTGTGTTTGGCGCGACAGCCATTTTCGCAGCTAGGCGTTTCGTGGCCATGAGTGGTTCTTTGAAATGAAGGTCTGGAGGCGCGTTCCCGCAGGTCGTGGGAGCGCGTCTTTTGATGGGGGAAGGTGCCATGGCGCAGTCCGCGCAGCTCGTCGTTCATCCGCTCGAGCCGCTCTTCGACGAGCGGAGCCGTGTGCTCATGCTCGGCAGCCTGCCGAGCCCCAAGTCGCGCGAGCGGCATTTCTATTACGGCAACCCGCAGAACCGCTTCTGGCCGGTCATGGCCGAGGTCCTGCAGGAAGAGCTGCCCGAGAGCAACGAAGAGCGGGCCGCGATGCTGCTGCGCCATGGGGTAGCGCTCTGGGACGTGGTCGCGCGTTGCGAGATTGCCGGCGCGAGCGACGCGTCAATCAGGAACCCCGTGCCCAACGACCTCGACCGCATCCTCGCCGTGGCACCCATCCAGGCCATCTACGCCACGGGGTCCACGGCTGGAACGCTCTATCGCATGCTCATCGAACCGCAGCTGGGGCGGCCCATCACCGTGCTGCCGAGCACGAGTCCGGCCAATGCCCGCTGGCGCGTGCCCGCGCTCGTAGAGGCATATGCCCAGATAACGCAGTGGCTGTAGGGCCTGCCGGGCAACAGTGTTGCGCCGCATGTCAAACGGTGGGTGCCGTTCCTCGCAACAGCGTTCTTCCTTGCTCGGCCTCTGGAAACCAAAGAGTCCTCCCTGTTATGATTGGTATCGAAAGGGTTGTACAAGTTTCTGAAAACAAGGGAGAGCAATGAACAGGAACGAAGGCGTCAAGATCGTTACCATCGGCGGCGGCTCGAGCTACACGCCCGAGCTCATGAACGGCTTCATCAGCCGCTACGATCGCCTGCCCGTCCGCGAGATCTGGCTCGTCGACATCGAGGATGGCCGCGAGAAGCTCGAGATCGTGGGCGCCATGGCCCAGCGCATGTGGGACAAGGCCGGCCTGCCCGTCAAGGTGCACTGCACCCTCGACCGTCGTGAGGCCCTGAAGGGCGCCGACTTCGTGACCACGCAGTTCCGCGTCGGCCTGCTCTATGCCCGCATCAAGGACGAGCGCATCCCGTTCTCCCACGGCATGCTCGGCCAGGAGACCAACGGTGCCGGCGGTATCTTCAAGGCCTTCCGCACCATCCCCGTCATCCTCGACATCGTGAAGGACATGAAGGAGCTCTGCCCCGACGCGTGGCTCATCAACTTCACGAATCCCTCGGGCATGGTCACCGAGTCCATCATCCGCTACGGCGGCTGGAAGAAGACCATGGGCCTGTGCAACGTGCCCATCGGCTGCATGCTGAACGAGCCCGCCCTCATCGACAAGACCCTCGACGAGCTCGTCTTCCGCTTCGCGGGCATCGACCACTTCCACTGGCATCGCGTGTTCGACCTCGACGGCAACGAGGTCACCGACCAGCTCATCGAGGCCATCCTCGAGGGCAAGAAGGACGACGGCACGCCGGCCAACATCCACGAGGTCAAGTGGTTCCCCGAGCAGCTGCGCGCCATCGGCATGATCCCTTGCGGCTATCATCGTTACTACTACCTGCAGTCCGACATGCTGGCTGACGGCCTGAGCGAGTTCAACGGCAAGGGCACGCGCGCCCAGCAGGTCAAGGAGGTCGAGGACCAGCTCTTCGAGCTCTACAAGGACCCGAACCTCGCCGAGATGCCCGACCTGCTCAAGAAGCGTGGCGGTGCCCACTACTCCGACGTGGCGACCGAGTCCATCGCGGCCATCTACACCGATGCTAACGAGCACATCGTCTGCTCCACGGTCAACAACGGTGCCATTCCCGACCTGCCCAGCGACGCCGTCGTGCAGCTCTCCACCTACGTGGGCGCTGCTGGCCCCGCGGCGGTCTCCTTCGGCCCGCTGCCGACGGCCGAGCGCGGCTGGCTCCAGTGCATGTGGAACATGCAGCGCCTCGTCGAGGAGGCCGCGGTGACTGGCGATTACGGCACGGCCCTGCAGGCCTTCGCTCTCAACCCGCAGATCCCGAGCGGCGCCGAGGCCAAGAAGGTGCTCGACGAGATGCTCGTGGCCCACGCCAAGTATCTCCCGCAGTTCGCGGACAAGATCACCGAGCTCAAGGCCGCTGGCGTCAAGCCGTCCGACCCCGTGGTGCTCGAGCTCATGGAGCAGGGTCTCTAAGCGGTTCTCGCACATATCCGACAGGGCGCGCGTGCAGGTAGGCAGCTACTTGCACGCGCCTTTTTGACGTGCATAATAGAAGCTCGTTATGAGCGGCGTGGCGACATTGGCGAGGTGTGAGAGGATGCAGTGGGAATTCGAGTTTCTGTCGTTCTTGCAGGGGCTGCATAACCCCGTGGTGGATTCCCTGATGATCGCGTTCTCCGCGCTGGGCAGCGGGGGCGTCATCTGGTTCGTGATGGTGAGCTTTCTGCTCTTCCGCAAGGAGTACCGCCGCGTCGGCGTCGAGGCGCTCGTCTCCCTCGCCATCTCCTTCGTGATCGCGAACCTCATCCTCAAGCTGGCGGTCAATCGCGTGAGGCCGTTCGTGACCTACGACGCCCTCGTGCCGCTCGGGCTTCACCCCATCGACTCGTCGTTCCCCTCGGGTCACACTTCGAGCAGCTTTGCGGTGGCGCTCGTCATCTTCTTCCACCGCGACATGTTCGGCGAGCGCAGGTGGATGGGCATCGTGCCGGTCGTCATTGCCGCGCTCATCGCGTTCTCGCGTCTGTGGAACGTCGTGCACTATCCCACGGACGTGGTGGCGGGCATCGCGGTCGGCGTGCTCTCAGCCTATGTCGCGGAGTGGATCAGCAAGCGCTACTTGGTCAAGTACTTCCCGGATTCGCCTCCGAGCGCGTCCTGAGCAAGGCCATACGCCCTGTGATGCTCCAGTTCGGCGTGCCTGCCAGCAGCACCTGGGCGGCAATGCGGTTTTCACGGGCGCTATTGGCATCGTGTGCTCCACTTCATACGCGAGATAGGTGAATGGTGACATGTGGAAAGACTTGCTCGAGGGCAGTATCGATATGAAGCGCTTCTTCGGCGATTGGCTGCCAGCGGGCGCCACGCCGGAGCGGCTGCGAACCTTCTCTGCCAAGATCGAACGCGATTATGGGGTGGTGCTCCCGCCGAGCTACCTCGAGTTTCTTTCATTTGCTGATGGGTTCGAGCTCAACGGCCATCGTTTGCTGAGCACGTCGGAAAACATACACGACCACCTTGGCATGATCTGGGCGAACGAGGCATACCGAAACGCCGAGACCTTCTATGAAGACGAGGACTTCATCTTCGAAAGCGAGGAGTTCAGCGAGGGAGGGGAGTTCGATTGGGGCGAGAGCCTCAAGACCTTCTGGTTCTTTGGCTTTGGCGACGCATGCTGGTATGTGCGCAACACGTTTACAGGGCGCTACCTCGTGAACGATGCCGACGGGAGGCTGTACCACGCTTTCTCCACCGTTGACGAGCTCATCCTTCACGTGTTGCGCCAGGGCGTAGGCGGACCTGGCCCACAGAGGACGGTCGACGTGAACGTCCGGGACGCGTCATGGAAGAAGGCCGTGGGCGGATCTGCCTTGCTGTTGGTGGCATATATCTTCATGGTGGCAACCGGTCTTCCCGGCTTGCTGTCCGGCACGCTCGAGGTCAGCCCCGTTGCCCTGGGGATATGCGCCGTCATCCTTGTCCTCATCGCCCTTTTCATGGTTACACTCCTCAATCCGCGCACGTATGCCTGCATGCAGGCGGTCAAAGGCGACATGTCCTATCGAGCGTTTCAGGAGGCCATCGCTCGGGAGACGTTTGAGCAGCCGGCGAGAGTTCTGGGAAAGACGGGTGAACCTGCCGTGTTCCTTCTCTCGGATGAGTGGGTGGTGTTGGGGGACAACAGCAAGGTCGCCGCATATATACCTAAAAGCAACGTGGCGTCGATTGAGGTGTGCGAGCAACGGGCCGAGCATCCGAATGGCGCGAGCTCTGGTGGGCAGGCGCAGAGTGAGGCCCGCTATACGCTGCGCTTCGCCTGTAAGGATGGAAGAGCATTCGAGACGGGGCTGCTCTCCCGCACGGAGCTGCGCAACGCCTGGCTGGGCCTGCTCAGGCACTTCCCGAGCATCAAGGTCAGTTCCTCTTCCTCCCAATAGGCTTCTCAGGCGCATGGCAAGATAGGGCAAAAGCGTCGGGAGC
>CACYAX010000140.1 GCA_902772435.1 uncultured Coriobacteriaceae bacterium
ACGGGAACGCGCGCGTGGACAAAAGGGAGTATCCCCAACGTCCACCGTGGACAAAAGGGAGTATCCCCAACGTACCAGCGACTGAACGGTAGAACCTAACCGAGCTCCAGAAAGGATAAGACATGAGTGACACCATCAAGCGCATCGTCGCCATCGACATCGGCGGCACCAAGGTCGCCTCGGCCCTCGTGACGCTGGGCGGCGAGGAGCCGGTCATCGAGCATTACGGCAAGCGTCCGACCGAGGCTTCCCTCGGCGGCGCGCACGTGCTCGAGGTCGTGAAGGAGTCCGCAACCCGCGTGATCGAGGCGGCGGGCGGCACCATCGACGCCATCGGCGTCTCGAGCGCCGGCGTCATCAACCCCGCCAATGGCGACGTGACCTACGCCAACGAGATCATGCCCGGCTGGGGCGGCACGCATCTGGGCGCCGAGCTCGAGAAGGCCTTCGGCATCCCCGCGCGCGTGCTCAACGACGTGCATGCCCACGCGCTCGGCGAGGCCCGCTGGGGTGGCGGCCGCGGCAAGGCGAGCTGCCTCGTGATGGCGTGGGCACGGGCATCGGCGGCGCCTTCGTGGAGCGCGGGCAGATCATGCTCGGCTCCCACAACGAGGCCGGCCACATCGGCCACATGGTCTGCACCGACGCGGTGGGCGTGCCCTGCTCGTGTGGTGCGACGGGCCATCTGGAGCCCATCGCCGCAGGCCCCGGCATCATCGAGCGCTACATCGAGCTCGGTGGTGACGCCACGCTCGAGGACGGCACCCCCATCGACGGCGCCGAGATCGACCGCCGCGCCGCGCGCAGCGACAAGAACGCCATCGCGGCCGAGGCGCGTTCCGGCCACGCGATCGGCGAGGTGCTCGGCAGCGTCTGCAACATGCTCGACCCCGACTGCGTGATCCTCTCGGGCTCCGTGGCGCAGTGCGGCGACGCCTGGCGCTACGCCATGCAGCGCGGCTGGCACGAGGCCGTCATGATGCCCGTCTCCGACACGCCCATCGTCTCCGGCGAGCTCGGCGGCAACGCCCCGCTCATCGGCGCGGCCGAGAACGCCGTCAACTCCGCGTACGCCGAGCTCAGCTAGGCTGCGCGAACCACCGGGGCCTGCTGCCCCAAAGCACCGTCCAGCATGCAACGAGAAAGGAAGCGCATGCATCCCGTAATCGAGTCCATCAAGGGCAAGCTCATCGTCTCCGTGCAGGCCTATCCCGGCGAGCCGCTGCGCACGCCCGAGGTCATGGCGCTCATGGCGCTTGCCTGCGAGCAGGGTGGCGCCGCTGCCATCCGCTGCCAGGGCCTCTCTGACATCGCCGCCATCAAGGGCCGCGTGGAGATCCCGGTCCTCGGCCTCTGGAAGGAGGGCCACGAGGGCGTCTACATCACGCCCACGCTGCGCCACGCGCTCGCCGTGGTGAACGCCGGCGCCGACGTGGTCTGCCTTGACGCCACCGACCGCCCGCGTCCCGACGGCCGTACCTTCGAGGAGACGGTGGCGGGCATCCGCGCGCAGACCGACGCCCTCGTGATGGCCGACTGCATGACCATCGACGACATCCGCCGCTCCGTGGCCTGTGGCTGCGACCTCGTCTCCACCACGCTCTCCCACAACAAGCCGGCCATCCAGACCACGCTCGAGGAGGGCCCTGACGTGGAGCTGCTCGCCCAGGCCAAGGCCGAGTTCCCCGACGTGCCCGTCATCTGCGAGGGGCACGTGCACACGCCCGCCGATGCCAGGGCGGCCATCGACGCCGGCGCGTGGGCGGTCGTGGTCGGCACGGCCATCACGCATCCCACGAGCCTGACCAAGTGGTTCTGCGCGGCGATAGAGGACTAGTCTGCCCAATCGGACTGTTTTTGATGTGACGATCAGCTTGGGGCGGGGGCCCTTGCACGCAAGAACCCCGCTCCAAGCTGATTCTTGTTGTGGTTCGTACCACAAAAACGGCGCGCCATCGCGTATCCTAAAGAGAGCGCAGGCAAGGGAGGACGCATGGCAGAGATTCCCATCCAACTCAGGACCGAGGCAAGTGCGATCGACAGCCCGGACGTGATCATCATCACGGGCCTGTCGGGTGCGGGCCGCACGGAGGCCATGCACACCTTCGAGGACCTGGGCTACTACGTCATCGACAACCTCCCGCCCAGCCTGATCCTCTCCGTCGCGCAGATGGCGGGCCTCTCCTCGGGCGTGGGGCGCCATCTGGCCGTGGTCTGCGACCTGCGCTCCCAGCAGCTCTTCGACGACCTGGCGGACGCGGTCGACACCCTCGAGGCCCACGAGTTCAGCTGCGGCATCGTCTTTTTGGAGGCCTCCGACGAGACGCTCCAGCGCCGCTACGCCCTTGCCCGCCGCCCGCATCCGCTGGCGCGCGAGGGCGAGGCCATGCTGAGCGCGGTCCGGCGCGAGCGCGAGCTGATGGACGACGTGCGCAAGCGCGCCACCCTCACCATAGACACCACCAACCTCACGCCCAAGCAGCTGCGCTCCATCCTGCTTTCCAACTTCACCCACCTGAGCGAGCAGCAGCTCATGGAGGTGCACGTCTTCTCCTTCGGCTTCAAATACGGCATGCCCGAGGAGGCCGACATCATCATCGACGTGCGCTTCCTGCCCAACCCGTACTGGGACCGCAAGATGCGGCCGCTCACGGGCCGCGACCCGCTCGTGCGCGACTTCGTGCTCGAGCACCAGCAGACCAAGGCCTTCCTCGAGGTGTGGCACAACCTGCTCGACATCGTCTTGCCCGGCTACGTGGCCGAGGGCAAGAGCCGCCTCTCCATCGGCGTGGGCTGCTCGGGTGGCCAGCACCGCTCGGTGGCCCTGGCGGACGAGACCGCGGGCTACCTCACGAAGGCGGGCTACCACGTGGCCACGAGCCATCGCGACCTGGCGCGCGCCGAGCAGCGCACGGACTCCCGTCGAGAGGCATAGGGGCCCATGTCATTCACCGCCCAGGTCAAAGACGAGCTCTCCCGTGTGGACCCCCAGGGCGACGCGGCAAAGCACGCCCAGCTCTCGGCCCTGCTGCACGTGTCGGGCACCCTGTCCTACTACGGGCCGGGCCGCTACTCGCTGCGCGTCTCCACCGAGACGGGCGCCGTGGCGCGCACGATGATCAAGCTCACCCATGAGCTCTTCGACCTCGAGACCCCGCTGACCGTGCGCCATTCGGTCCTGCATAAGACCCGCAACTACCTCATCGAGATCCCGGAGCAGGAGGAGCTCGAGGACGACCTGATCGAGCTCGGCATCCTCTCCCCGGGCAGGGGCCTCGCCTCCGGCGCGCCCGCGCAGTTCCTCAAGACCGAGGAGTGCCGCCGCTCGTTTCTGCGCGGCGCCTTCATGGCCGGCGGCTTCGTGGCAGACCCCCGCGGTGACTTCCATCTCGAGATCGCCGTGACGGGGGAGGACTACGCGCTGGACCTCGTGCGCATCGCCTCGGGCTTCGGGGTCACGGCGCGCATCAACCGCCGACGCGGCTACTTCGTCATCTACCTCAAGAGCTACGACGAGGTGGTGTGCATCCTGCGGGCCATGGGGGCGAGCTTCACCGCCCAGCTCGTCGAGGGCGTGCGTGGCCTCAAGAAGCAGAAGAACGCGGTCAACCGCAGGATCAACGCGGAGATGGCCAACATCCGCCGCGCCTCCGCCGCGGGTACCGACCAGACGCTGTTGGCGGCCGAGGCGGAGCGCCTCATCGGCTTTTCCGCCCTGCCTCCTGCCGTCCGCGAGTTCTGCATGCTGCGTCTGGCTAACCCCGAACTATCGCTCGCCGAATTGGGTCAAATGTGCACACCACCAGCCTCAAAGTCTGCTATGTATCACCGTGTTTTGCGGCTTCAGGAGCTGGTCGAGGCCGCGCGGAAGCCCCAAGATGGCGCATCAAATTGATTCAAATGGCACAAAACGATAAAAAATCGACCCTTGGGCGATGCGTCATTTTTCTCAGGCTATTTCGGAGTAAACTAACTTAGGTTTGTTGTTGGCCAGTTATGGGGGAGAGGCCCCCAGGTGGCCTTACGAAAGGAGATAGTATGGCAGTTAAGGTTGCTATCAACGGCTTTGGTCGTATCGGCCGCCTTGCGTTCCGTCAGATGTTCGGTCATGAGGGCTCCGAGATCGTTGCTATCAACGACCTTACCTCCCCGAAGATGCTTGCCCACCTCCTGAAGTATGACTCTTCTCAGGGCAACTACGCTCGCGATCACAAGGTCGAGGCCACCGACAACTCGATTATCGTCGACGGCAAGGAAATCACCATCTACGCCAAGGCTAACGCCGCCGAGCTGCCCTGGGGCGAGCTCGACGTCGACGTCGTCCTCGAGTGCACCGGTTTCTATACGTCCAAGGCCAAGGCCCAGGCCCACATCGACGCCGGCGCCAAGAAGGTCGTCATCTCCGCTCCCGCGGGCAACGACCTGCCGACCGTCGTCTTCAATGTCAACCACGAGATCCTGACCGCTGATGACAACATCATCTCCGCGGCCTCCTGCACCACCAACTGCCTCGCTCCGATGGCTAAGGGCCTGAATGACTACGCCCCCATCGAGAAGGGCCTCATGACCACCATCCACGCTTACACCGGCGACCAGATGATCCTCGATGGCCCGCAGCGCAAGGGCGACCTCCGTCGTGCCCGCGCCGGCGCCGTCAACATCGTCCCCAACAGCACCGGTGCTGCTAAGGCTATCGGCCTGGTCCTTCCTGAGCTCGCTGGCAAGCTCGACGGCTCCGCTCAGCGCGTCCCGACGCCGACCGGCTCCACCACCATCCTCTACGCCGTCGTTTCCGGCGAGGACGTGACTGCTGACGGCATCAACGCCGCTATGAAGGCTTACGCTGAGTCCATCTCCGAGACCTTCGCTTACAACGAGGACGAGATCGTCTCCTCCGACATCGTCGGCGAGACCCACGGCTCGATCTTCGACGCCACCCAGACCCGCGTTATGCCGCTGGCTGATGGCAAGTATCTCGTCCAGGTCGTTTCTTGGTACGACAACGAGAACTCCTACACCTCCCAGATGGTCCGCACCATCAAGTACTTCGAGAAGTTCGTTGCTTAATTGCTAAGCAGTAGGTAGTTCGGGGGCGCGGTCGCGGCAGTCACGCCACGCCGCGCCCCTTTGCAATGTAAGTAGTGTTTCGTCGAAAAGGAGTTGCACATGGCCTTCACCAAGAAGACCGTCCGCGACATCGATGTTGCGGGCAAGCGCGTTATCATGCGCGTCGACTTCAACGTGCCCCTGAAGGATGGCGTCGTCACCGACGACACGCGCGTCCGCGCCGCTATCCCCACCATCAAGTACCTCAAGGAGAATGGTGCTGGCATCATCCTCATGAGCCACCTCGGCCGCCCCAAGGGCGACGGTCCCGAGCCTGCGCTCACCCTCAAGCCGGCTGCTGACAAGCTCGCCGAGCTCACGGGCTATGACGTCAAGTTCGTCGCCGACACCTATGGCGACGAGGCTGCCGCGGCGTGCGCCGCCGTCAAGCCGGGCGACATTCTCGTTCTCGAGAACGTCCGCTTCCTGAAGGCCGAGAAGAAGAACGACCCTGAGGTCGCCAAGAAGCTCGCCTCCTACGCTGACATCTTCGTGCTCGACGCCTTCGGCACCGCGCACCGCGCCCAGGGCTCCGTGGTGGGCCCGGCTGCGTACATCCCCGCAGTCGCAGGTTTCCTGCTGGAGAAGGAAGTCGATACCCTGACCGGCATCTTCGCCGACCCCGCGCGTCCGTTCGTGGCCGTCGTCGGCGGCTCCAAGGTCTCCTCTAAGATCGGCGTCCTTGATCACCTGATCGACTCCGCTGACACCCTCATCATCGGTGGCGGCATGGCTTACACCTTCTTCCTGGCCAAGGGCTATGAGGTCGGCACCTCCCT
>CACYAX010000141.1 GCA_902772435.1 uncultured Coriobacteriaceae bacterium
GAAGTTAAGCCCCCGAGCGCCGATGGTACTGCGGTGTAGTCCGTGGGAGAGCAGGACGCCGCTGACCAACAGGGGGCATTTTTCCGTGCCGCGGGGCCGGGGGGTTGTGCGGACTTGTCTGGGCATCAGCCCTTTTTTTATGGCCAATTTCCTGATCTTGGGCCAATATGCGCGCAGCTCTTATTCGAATATTTGTTGCTCGGTCTCCCTTGTCACGCTGTGTCGGCCATCGTCTAAAGATTAGACCTTTGATAGGTGCTCCATACCTTTGACGCCGTATTCAGGCCTGGGCTCATCATGCTTGCGTGGAGCTTCACGGAAAGCTGCGAAACTGCATAGAATTTATAATTAATGATACTTATCCAATATTTATTACATCAGCTGATGCTTGTGTCGCCTATAACTGCACGTTATCTGCCAATCTTTTTTGAAATCCTCAGCTGACAGCTAACGAAATTCGATCGCCTTCTTGATACGTTTACATCCGTACGGTATCCGCCCGTGTCCTGTGGATACGGCGTTTGGGGAGGCGTGTCATGGTTGATGGTCATGTGCTTGCGTATGAGGGCGACATTGCGTCCGATCCTGCCGAGAGGGTCTCGGTACGGCTCGGTGCCCTTGATCGCATGCTGGACAAGCTTGTGCATACTTCCACCACGTGGGAACAGGTCATAGTTCTGGTAGGCGATGCCGGCATGGGCAAGACGCGTGCTGCACGCGCGCTTCTCGACATGCTCGAACATGACGGCGTCCTCACGCGTTATGTCTCGGTCGGGCAGGCAAAAGACCGTGATGCCACGACTGAGTTGCGCACCGTTGCGCGGGGTGTACGGCGTTCGCGAGCGAAGGACAAGCGCTTTGCTGTCGTGCTCGATGACATGCCGGCAACCGACGAGTGCGATCTCGACGCGCAGCTGCGTTGCGTGAAACAACTCTTGGCAGCTCGAACGCTCGTGGTCATGTGCGTGCGCCCGGAATGCGTCCAGCTTGCCGAGGAGATACCAGATGCCCAGATCATCTGGCCTGAGAACCTCGTCATTCCCTGTGCTGATATCCAAGCTGGCGCCATGCAGTCCGCCACCAACGGCGTGCCCGCGCTTGTGGCAACGTATCAGGCCGAGGCGCCCGCCTCATCGTGGGAGTGCGATGACGCGCGCGTGGGCCGCCGTAGTGCCGCCTTGGTCAAGGCGTACGTGAGGGAGACCCTTCCCATCGAAGAGCAGCACCTACGGCTTGCCATGATGCTGCTCGGCCAAGGCAGCTTTGAGGACCTCTCGCTCATCGTGGACCGCTGTTCGCCAGATGCCCTATCATGGCTGGCCCATGACGCGCCATTCTTTGGCATCGATCTGGCTGGCAACGTGTTCAGGTCGGCTTTCCTGGCGAGCCTGTCGGGTTTTCGTTCCTGCGCTTCCGCCATGACGGACGCAGTCTTGACCCACCCCCTGGTGGCCCTGAAGAGCGCCATGCTCCTTGCCAGGCGGGGAGAGTACGGGCGCAGCGCCCTTGTCGCCGCATGTCTTGAGAGCCTGACGGGTGCTGCCGAGCTCGTGCGGGAGTGGGGGATCGAATACCTGTGCGCGGGCGAGGACGTCTTCGTGGGCAGGGTGCTTGCCTCTGAGGTGTGGGGTCGCTACTACGACGATGGGCCGGCTGCGGAGGTGGAGCGGGCCTACAACCTGCTTACGGGCGTGGCAGACCTGTCAGAACCTGTGGTCAGAAACGCGCTGGAGCTCGCTTCCGTCCCCGACCGGGTGCGGCTCAGGTGGCGTCACCTCGAGCTCCTCCAGGCCATACGGGACCTCGACTGCGGGCTCGCGACGCCACGCGCGGAGCACGAGCGCTCTGACGACGATCAGCTCGCCTGCGAGCTGGCACTGCACGTGAGGGTCCGCACCCTGCTCCTCGAAGGCCATGTGGCAGACGCGTACCAGCTGCTGGTCAACAGCCCGCTCAAGAGCGGGTCCGACACGCTGGCGGAGCTGCTGCTCTCAGACGACTTCCTCATTGCCCAGCTGCTCTCCGGGGAGGGACTGGACGAGCGCGAGACGGCCCATGTCATGGAGGTGCGCGAGCGCCTGGCGGCCAACCCCAGGGGGCGCCTTGCCCGCTACCGCCCCCACCTCGAGACGCTCCTGCTCGTGCTGGCGGGCAGGCTCAGCCACCTAGATGACGTGGAGCAGCTCATCTCCTATGCCGACAAGATGGGCGATTCGGCGCTTGCGGCGATCTTCCTTCTGGTCGCCGCGATTGCAGACAACAGGTCCAAGGCATACATGCGCGCCCACGTGCGGGCGCTCCAGGCGTCGGCGCGCATATCGGGGGCTTTTGGGGGCCTGGTAGGCCGCCAATCGCGTCTCATCGCGGGTTTGGCGGCAACCATGCTGGATGACGAGGGAGAGCTCGTCTCGCTGGCCTCAGAGCCTCCTGACAGCATCGAGCGTGACCTGGCAGCCTATTTCTGCGGGGAGCGGAGCCTGGGCAGGAAGCCGCGGCCAACGGTGCTGCTCGTCTCGGCTTCTTCTGATAACGCGGCCTGGGCCCTCAACATGCTCTGCCACGACTTCGGGGAGCGCTCTGATGAGTTCAAGAGCGCGATCCCGCCGTCATGGAGCGCCGCCTCGAGGCGGATGGTGCGCAAGGCAGAGGCATTCAGCAGGTCC
This sequence comes from uncultured Coriobacteriaceae bacterium, assembly GCA_902772435.1. Taxonomy (GTDB): domain Bacteria; phylum Actinomycetota; class Coriobacteriia; order Coriobacteriales; family Atopobiaceae; genus UBA1367. The sequence goes on from CACYAX010000141.1 coordinate 2,664, forward strand.
ATGGAGCGGGCGCTGTGGCGCAGCGGCGCACCGAACCATACGCTGCCGTCGGGCCCTGAGGGCAGCGACGAGCAGCGCGCCCGCATCGAGGTCTTCCTTCTGGGTGAGCTGCTCGTGAGAGTGGACGGGAGGGAGGTCGACGTCCAACAGCTCGAGAAGCGCCGCGCACGTTCGCTGCTCGTCCACCTCGCGGCGCGCAAGGGCCATCGGGCGAGCCGGTTCGAGCTCATCGAGTCGATATGGTCGGAATACGGCTTCGACGGGGGCCGGCAGAAGCTGTATGAGGCGACGTACACCATGCGCAGCACCTTCGGCATCAAGCGCAAGACCGTCAACATCTTCTCCGCCACGCGCGGCAAGGCGACGATAGGCCTCAACAGCGACCTCTTTTCCTTTGACGTCGACGCCTTCGAGCAGAAGGCAAAGGAGGCGCTCGCGCAAAACGCCAGTGAGGAGCGCGTCATAGCTTTGGTCTGCGACGCGATGGACCTGTATCGCGGGGATCTCTGCCCTGACACCTACGATGCGCTCAGCATGGTCGAGGCGCGCCGCTCAGAGCTGCGCAGCCTCTTCGTGGACCTTGCGATCACAGGTGCCCGCGCGGCACTCAAAGAGGGCAGGCTGTCGCTTGCCACGCGGATAGCCTGCAGGGGATACGAGGTGTCGCCGACGCGGGAGGACGTGGTCCTCGTCTACGTGGAGGCCCTCAAGGCGACGGGACGCTACCATGACGCGCGCGAGGTGTACCAGCACTACTCGTATGCCGTCGTCGAGGCGACGGGGATGCCGCCCACAAGGGCCCTGAGGGAGGCGGCGTCAGACCTCCTGCCGGCGCCCCGTGCCCGCAAGACGCAGAGGAAGGCCACGAACATGACGGTGGAATGAGGGCCTTGCCCAGTTGGGGGCCTTGTGCGCCACGATCACTCCAGTGGATGTGATTGGCCCGCGGCATCCTGTTTGGGTGCTGTTTTGGTGTCGCATCGCGGTTGGGGATGCGTTGTGCACTGGCTCTTGTTAGAGTGATGAGTGCAAATGCACCCGTGGGTCCGCGTGCCCCATTCAGACACCAGAAGGATACCTATGCCAGGTCTGTTCGCAAAGCTCCTCTCGCGTGGAGCCGACAAGCAGCTCAAAGAGTTCGAAAAGATAGCCGGGCGTGTTGGCGACCTCTCCGACAGGTTCGCCGCCCTCAGCGACGACGAGCTTGGTCGCCAGACCATCCTTTTCAGGGAGCGCTACGCCAACGGCGAGAGCCTCGACGACATGCTTCCCGAGGCCTTTGCCGCCATGCGCGAGATGTCCTCGCGCACGATTCACCAGCGCCATTACGACGTGCAGGTCATCGGCGGTATCGCGCTGCACAAGGGCATGATCGCCGAGATGAAGACGGGCGAAGGCAAGACCCTCGTCTCCACGCTCGCGGGCTACCTCAACGCCATCTCAGGCGAGGGCGTGCACATCGTGACCGTCAACGACTACCTCGCCCGCCGAGACAGCGAGTGGATGGGCCAGATCTACCGCAGGATGGGCATCTCCGTGGGCCTCATCCAGAACGGCATGAAGTTCAACGGGAAGAAGCCCGCCTATCAGGCGGACATCACCTACGGCACCAACTCCGAGTTCGGTTTCGACTACCTGCGTGACAACATGGTCACGAGGGCGAACATGCGCGTCCAGCGCGGGCACCACTTCGCCATCGTGGACGAGGTCGACTCCATCCTCATCGACGAGGCGCGTACGCCGCTCATCATCTCCGGCGCAGGCACCAAGTCGGCAAGCACGTACAAGGACTTCGCGCGTGCCGTCCGCGGCCTCACGCCCGAGATCGACTTCGAGATGGACGAGGCGAAGCACACCATCGCCGCGACCGAGCGCGGCCTCGCCAAGATCGAGCGCGCCCTCGGCATCGATGACATCTACGCCGACATGTCCGGCCAGCTGGTCAACCACCTGCAGCAGGCCCTCAAGGCCGAGTACATGTTCCATCGCGACCAGGAATACGTGGTCCAGGACGGCGAAGTGAAGATCGTCGACGAGTTCACGGGCCGCATCATGGAGGGCCGTCGCTGGTCAGAGGGCCTGCACCAGGCCGTGGAGGCCAAAGAGGGCGTGCTCGTCAAGGAAGAGAACCAGACGCTCGCCACCATCACCCTGCAGAACTACTTCCGCCTCTACGACAAGCTCTCGGGCATGACGGGTACCGCCATGACCGAGGACGCCGAGTTCCGCGAGATCTACAGCCTGCCCGTGCAGGTCATCCCGCCCAACCGTCCCGTCATCCGCAAGGACAACGACGACCTCGTCTACCAGACCATCGCAGCCAAGTTCAACGCCGTGGCCGACGAGGTCACCGAGCGCCACGCCGAGGGCCAGCCGTGCCTGGTGGGCACCGTGACCGTCGAGAGCTCCGAGCGCCTCTCGCGCATCCTTGACAAGCGCGGTGTGCCCCACGCGGTGCTCAACGCCAAGTTCCACGAGCGCGAGGCGCAGATCGTGGCCCAGGCGGGCCGCGAGGGCGCCGTCACGATCGCCACGAACATGGCCGGCCGTGGTACGGACATCCTGCTCGGTGGCAACCCGAGCTTCCTCGCCCTCGATTTCCTGCGTGACAAGGGCCTCTCGCTCGAGGGCGTCACGCCCGAGCAGCTGAGCGCCGCCGTCTCGGTCGCCGAAAGCGGCGGGGAGTTCCCCGTCCTCGCCGAGGCCACCGAGGAGCTGCCGGCCGTCACGAAGGAAGACGC
>CACYAX010000142.1 GCA_902772435.1 uncultured Coriobacteriaceae bacterium
GTGGAACAAGGGACGGAGGTTTGTTCCACGCACAGCCATTACCGAGTGGAACAAGGGACGGAGGTTTGTTCCACGCACAGCCATTACCGAGTGGAACAAGGGACGGAGTGGAACAAGGGACGGAGGTTTGTTCCACGCACAGCCATTACCGAGTGGAACAAACCTCCGTCCCTTGTTCCACGATCAGTCTTCGTCTTCTTTGGGCAGGCGATGGAAGAAGAGCCAAGCGCAGGGCATGGTGATGGGCAGCGAGAGCACGTAGGCAAGCGGCGGGGCCTCCTCGATGCCCAACAGGCCACGGTAGTTGGCGAGGAGCAGCAAGAGCGGTATCAGCAGCAGGCCGTTGCGCAGTGCGGAGAGGAACGAGGCCCCGAGGCGCTGGCCCGTGCTCTGGAACAGCATCTCGGTCGCCACGCAGGGGGGAAGCGTCAGCATGGCGAGACCCTGCAGCCTGAGCGCCCGCCCACCGACAGCTATGACCTCGGGATCGTTGCGAAGCGCCTGCACGACCTGCGCCGGGAAGCCGACGAGCACCACGCAGCCCAGGGCCATGACCAGCTCGGAAGCGATCGCCGTGAAGCGGTAGGCCTCCCGCAGGCGTGCGTACTTGCGCGCACCATAGTTGAAGCCCGAGACGGGCTGGAAGCCCTGCCCGATGCCGAGGGCAATGGAGAACGCGAAGCCAGAAGCCCTCGTGGCGATGCTCATGCCCGCGACGGCCGCATCGCCGTACACGGCGCACTGCGTGTTGAGCAGCACGGTCGTGAAGCTGTTGAGCCCCTGGCGCAGCATGCAGGGAAAGCCCGTGGCCATGATGTCGAGAAGGTAGGACACCCTGGCCTCTCTGAGGAAGCGAGAGCTGAGCGTGGTGTCGGTCTTCCCTCGCAGGAACATGCTGAGCAGCACGCACCAGCCCGTGAACTCGCTCAGCGCCGTGGAGAGGCCCGCGCCCGCGATGCCCATGTCGAAGCCGAACATGAACACCATGTCGCCCAGGATGTTGAGCAGGGCGCCCGTTCCCAAGCCGACGGTGCCCAGCGCCGCCTTGCCCTCGTAGCGCAGGATGTTGTTGAGCGTGAGGCTCGAACACATGAAGGGGGCGGCCATGAGGATGAAGGAGATGTAGGTCTTGGCGTAGGGAGCGATGGTGGGCGTGCTGCCCAGCATCACGACGATCTGGTCAAGCCGGGAGAAGCAGACCACCGAAATCACAATGCCGCAGGTAAACGCCGAGACGAAGCCCAGCGAGGCGTGGATGCTGGCCCGCCTGAGGTCCTTCTGGCCCAGCGCGCGGGAAATGATGCTGCCCGAGCCCTGCCCGAACATGAAGCCGAACGCCTGGATGATCGCCATGAACCCGAAGACGATGCCCACCGCCCCGCTGGCGCTCGTGCCCAGCCGCCCCACGAAGGCGGTGTCCACGATGTTGTAGACGTTGGTGATGAGCATGGAGAGCACGGCGGGCAGGGCAAGCGAGAGGATGAGGCGGCCGATGGGCTCCCCCGTCATCTTCTCGTACTGTGTGTTCGCTGCTTGCTGCTGTGCCATGTGCGCCCCCCGCGCACACCATCGTAGCGCTATGCAGGCCAGCTCTAACAAAGCGGAATTGCGGTCACACATACCCCATTGGCATCGCCGCTGGCCTCACGTCCTTGCAGGGCCGGACATCAATCATACGATCAAAGCCCCGCGTATTTCTCGATGCGCGAGAGCGTGCTGTCGAAGCGGGCGGTGAGGTCATCGATCTTGTCGGATGCGGCCGCAACGTGCTCCTTCGGGGTCTGCGGCGTGGTGGGCGCGGGCCCCAAGAGCAGCGTAGCCACCAGGTCGTCGCACGCCTCAGCGAAGAATGCGCGGTCGGCCTCCGGCAGGCCGTCAAGCTTGCGCAGCACGAGGTCAAGAGAGTCGGTCTGGACGCTCTGGATGAGGCCGCCAAAGGTGACCTCGCCCGTTGCCTGCGCGAGCTTGTAGAGGATCTCGACGAAGCGCTCGCGGTCCGCGTTGCCGAGCGTGGCAAGCCAGGCGCTCAGGCGCTTGCCCGTGAGGTACGTGTCGTAGGAGACCGCGCGCACCGTCGCGAAGTCCTGGCCCTCGACCTGCCAGCTCAGGGCCGCGTGCTGCATGAGCCAGCCGTTCGAGCTGCGCACGATCGTCGGCTGCACGTCGTTCGTCTCCCACAAAAGCAGACCCACGATCGACTCCTCGGGCATGATGCGCTCGATGAGCGGCACGGCGTCGTCCCAGTACGAGGTCGAGAGCGCGCGCTGCGAAAGGCCTGGCGCGTCGAACGCGTAGCAGCGCTCGATGCGCAGGCGCGTGAGCGGGTCGCAGTTGGCCGTGGCGAACAGAGCGAGGTTGCCACCCTTGGAATGGCCACCCAGCCAGAGCGAGCACCGCAGCGCGTCTCCGATCCGCTTGACGTACGTCACGGCCTCCTCCTGCGCGGGCACCACGTCGCGGAAGGCCATGTTGAAGTTCTCCTTCCAGCCCACGAGCGTGTTGTCCGTGCCGCGGAAGGCGATGAAGGCGCCCTGCGGGAGCAGGAAGGTGATGGCCGAGAACTGCTTCTCCGTCGTGCGCGACCACTCGTCGGCCGCACGGCAGCCCGTGATCACGCCGAAACGCGGACTCTCGGCACAGGCGCGCAGGAGCAGCTCGGACTGCTTGGGATCATGCACGGGCGCCACCAGACCAAGCACGTTCTCGCGCGCCCCCATCTCGGCGATGGTCACGCCCTCCTCGGTGCAGGCCGCAGGAAGCTCCTCGGGAATGCGCAGGCTGGCAAGCCAGCTGAACACGAGGGCATCCACACGGCAGAGGGGCCGCTCCTCAAAGCTGTCGGTGTTGGTGCGCACGTATTCGAGCATGGTTGCCATGGGAGCTCCTTACGCATGATCATGGGCCGGCCGTCCAAGGGGCTTACCGAGATGATATACCAGCCCGCCCTTGCCAGACGGCAGCGGACAGACAGGATGCCCCTTGCGGCACACGAGCGCAGTGGCGCGACCGGCACACGCCGTCTGTGCGTCCATTGGTTTACGAACGACCCTTCCGCGCCCCGTCGCATATAGAATGAAGGTGCAAACGCGTCTAAAGAAACGGAACGCCATGGAAGCTACCACAGCCCCCCTATGGGTGAACATACTGGTCCAGGTAATTGTCGTGGCAATCATCCTGTTGCTTGCCCTTGTCGTGTCGCGCGTCTTGCAATGGCCCATCAGGCGCATGCTGAGCAAGCGCGGCAGGGAGCACGCGGACGGCACCGTGTTCTTCAACATCATCCGCGTGCTTGTGTGGGGCACGGCGGCATGTTGGATCATTGACCTCGTCTTCGATGTCGACATGGTGGGCTTCCTCGGCGCCGCCGGCATCGTCGGTATCGCCGTCTCGCTCGGCGCGCAGCAGACCATCGCCAACATCATCGGCGGCATCATTGTGTCTCTCTCCGAGCTCGTGGGCCCTGGCGACTGGATCTCGGTCGGAGGCAAAAAGGAAGGGCGCATCATCAAGACCGATTGGCGGCGCACGCTGCTCGAGGATGAGGACTCCGTGCAGTACGTGGTCCCCAACTCGGTCATGGTCTCGAGCATCGTGACCAAGTGCACGCCGTTTCTGGTCTTCATCGTGCCGTTTGCCATCAAGCCTGACACGCCCGATGTGGAGGGGCTGCTCGTTGACTGCGAGCAGGCCATTCTCGACCGCCTGATCCTCGCAGAGCTCGACTATGAGCAGATGCGGCCCAAGGCCCATATTGCGGGGTCGAACATGTTCGAGATCAACGCAGAGGTAAAGGTCTATTCAAGCCGCGCGCGCGACACGCGCTTCATCGAGCGCGCCGTGCTGCCGGGCCTCATAGAGCTCCTGCAGGAGCGGGGCGTGCTGTCTGGCATGAGTAAGCCGATTCTGGTCGAGCACGCCGCGAACGGGGTTGCCGAAGAAGTGGCAGTGATCGAGGATGCGCTCGACGCACCTGACGTGCCCAGCATCGAGGCTGAAGAGGCGGCATGCGCTCCTGCGTCGGCAAGCGACGTCCTGGAGGAAACCGCTTCCCGAGAGGCCGAAGACGCGCCAGCTGACGAGAGCGTGTAGCTTGCGCCGCGGCACGCACCCAACCATTGCCCGCCACAAAAAAACGCGGCGCGGACTCATTCGGGTCCGCGCCGCATCCGTCTCTCACAAGCTCCGTCAGGCCATGCGCTCGAACACCGGCAGGTAGTCGAGCGGAGCGTCCACGCTCACCGTACGAGGACCCTCGAACACCTCGCCCGTGGAACTGAGCTTCCAGCTGCCCGCAGGCAGGTACACCTCACGCGCGAACTGGTCGAGCTCAAGAATCGGGGCAACCAGGTAGGTAGGACCGAACAGGTATTGGTCGGCAAGCTCCCAGCAGGCGGGATCGTCGGGGAACTCGTAGAACATCGTGCGGATGAGGGGCGAACCGTCCTCGCTCGCCTGGCGGTAGAGCCCCGCGATGTAGTCGTGCAGGGAGACGCGCACGTCATAGTATTTGCGCAGGATGCGCTCGACCTCGGGCCCATAGCTCCAGATCTCGTTGGGCTGGCCCGTGAAGAGGTAGCCGCCGCCCCAGTCGCGGTCGTCGAGCACGGGGATGTTGTGCGGCCCGCGGTCGCCGTGCATGCGCAGCACCGCCGAGAAGGTCGCGAACTCGTACCAGCGCACGAGGAGCTGGTGGAAGGCGGGGTCGCTCACGTCGTCGGTCATGAAGCCGCCCACGTCGGTCGTCCACCATGAGATGCCGGCCAAGCCCATGTTGAGGCCCGCCGCGAGCTGGTCGCGCAGACTCTCGAAGGTGCTCGGCACGTCGCCCGACCAGACCACGTTGGCATAGCGCTGGCTGCCCGCCCACGCACAGCGCGCGAGGTTGGCGAAGGGCTTGCCCTCCGCGCGCATCGGGTCGTCGAAGAGGCGGCTGTAGAGCTGCGGATAGATGCCCGAGCAGGTGAGCGCCGGACCCTCACTGTAGCGGTAGATCTCGAAGTCGTACTCGCCGAAGTCCGGCTCGGTGTTGTCGAGCCAGAAGCCGTCGAAGCCGAGGTCACGGTAGTTGCGCTCGCAGACCTCCCACACGTAGGCACGCGCCGCGGGATTGAAGCAGTCGATCTGCACGCAGTCGCCCTGGTAGTCGTAGGTCTGCGCATGGCCGCGCTCGGTGCGGATGAGCAGGCCGCGGTCCATCATCGGCTCGAAGTTCTCGCTGCGCCGGTCGACCGATGGCCATACCGACACGATGGCCTTGGTGCCCATCTCGTGGAGCTCGCGGACCATGGCGGCGGGGTCGGGCCAATACAGGGGATCGAATTTCCAGTCGCCCTGCACGGTCCAGTGGAAGAAATCGACCACGATGACGTCGATGTGGAT
>CACYAX010000143.1 GCA_902772435.1 uncultured Coriobacteriaceae bacterium
GGTCTCTTCGGGCATCGACAGCCGCGTCATCCTCGACGAGACGGGTGCCGAGCGCTTGCTCGGCAACGGCGACATGCTCTTCAAGGATCGCGGTCTCGCACCCAAGCGCGTGCTGGGCTGCTATGCGTCCGACCCCGAGATCGAGTCGGTCGTGGACTTCATCCGCGCACAGGGCGAGCCCGACTATCACGAGGAGATCCTCTCTGCCGTGGTTCCCGGCATGCCGAGCAGCGGCGGGGCGGGCGCATCCGACGTCGGGGACGACGATGACCCGCTCATCTGGGAGGCTGCGCAGATTGTAGTGGAATCTCAGCTAGGTTCTACATCTGGTCTGCAGAGAAGACTCAAGGTAGGGTACGCTAGAGCTGGTAGAATCATGGACATGCTTGAAGCGAAGGGGGTCGTCGGACCTCCTGACGGCTCAAAACCACGCGAGGTCCTCCTTGATATGGACGGCCTCGAAGAACTTAGACTGCTTGATGCTCAGTATAGGGAGGTGTAGGTCATGGCTCGCCCGCGTTATGCAGAGATGCTCGTCGATAGAAGGCGCCAGCTTGGCCTTTCGATCACGCAGGCTTCACAGGTGCTTCGCCTGAAGGAGCAGGTCCTCATCGCCTTCGAAGAGGGTGACTTCGACCGCATTCCCAAGAGCGGTTACGCACAGGGCATGCTCTCCTCGTATGCCCGCTATCTCGGCCTCAACTCGCGCGAGGTCGTCGACCAGTTCTCCAAGGACCTCTACGACTATGCCGACGAGCGCCGCCGCGAGCTGCGCCTCGAGGGCACGGGTGCGTTCAGGGCCTTCCCGGGCACCGACGCCGGCCCCTACGTCGAGTCGCGCGGCCTGCTTCCCACCTCTGGTGGCCTTGCAGGCGACATGGGCGCGTTCTCCACGACCTCCCAGCCCCATTCGCGCTCACAGGCAACGCCGCTCGTGGGCTCGCGTCGCTATGTCGGCACGGCTGGCAGGTCCACCGAGTCCGCCGTGGACGGCGCGCTCGGCGATTATGGCCAGGACAGGCCCTACACCATGCGCCAGCCGGCCTCCAGCCGTGCGCGCAGCTCCCAGGCACGCGCCTATGCCCGTGGCAACGACACCGTGACCCGCAGGTCCTACTCGCGCGACGCCTACGAGCGCGACCAGGTGACCACGCGGTATGCGGCCGAGAGCGACTATGCCGATGACCTCCGCTATGACGAGGGCTATGACACCTTCGACACCATCTCGGGCGAAGACGCCGCCATCAATCCCCTCAGGAGCGCGGCAGGAAGTCGTTCCCAGCGCACGCGCAGGCGCAGCAACGGCCAGCGCAAAACGCAGGCCCCGTCGCGTCAGGGCGGCCTCGTGGGAACCGCGCTCAATTTCCTCTCCGATCCCAGTCACCTGATCCCGCTCGTCGTGGTCTTGCTGGCGGTCCTTCTCACGGGCATCATCATCTTCTCCGTCCGCTCCTGCACGAGCACCGAGCAGACCACCGAAGACAAGACGGTGCCCATCACCTCGACTGAGACCAACGAGGAGACCACCGACAAGGACAAGAAGGACACCACCACTGACGCGGACTCCAAGACCGACACCGAGACCGCCAAGACGGACGAGGACGCCGCCAAGACGGACACGAAGACCACGACCGAGGTCAAGGAGACCAAGGTGATCGTTTCCGTGGAGTCCGGCATGGTCTCCTGGCTCGACATCCAGTGTGATGGCGAGAGCAAGGTCGCCGACACGATCACCGGCCCGTGGAGCCAGACCTACACGGTGCATGACACGATCATCATCGAGGCGGGCGACACCACCGCCGTCACGGTCACGGAGAACGGCGTCCGCCGCCAGTTCGAGACGAAGACCTCGGGCCTTGGCTCAATCACCATCCAGGGCACGCCTGAGGCCGAGGACAAGACCTCGTCTGACACCAAGACCGACGAGGGCACGACCAGCTCCGACACCACCCCTGAGAACGCGGAAGGCTCTGACACCCAGAGCACCGACACGCAGGAGAGCCAGTCCCAGGAGTCGACCACCGACACCAGTGAGGATGAGTACCTCTACGAATACAACGGCTACGACATCTATTACAACGCCGAGAATGACCTGTACTACTTCTTCGACGAGAGCGGCGCCAAGCACAACGCTGCAAACGGCGAGGTCATCGGCTAGGTTTGAAAGGTTAGGCATGGCCAAGGAATCAAGCTTCGACGTCGTTTCCCAGGTTGACCTTCAGGAGGTCGACAACGCCTACCAGCAGTGTGCACGCGAGCTCACGCAGCGCTATGACCTCAAGGGCTCTGGCGCCAAGATCGACTTCTCCCGCAAGGACGCCGTCTTCACGATCAGCGCTCCTTCCGAGTTCGTTGCCAGCCAGGTCATCGACGTGCTCGGGACCAAGCTCGTGCGCCGCGGCATCGACCTGAAGGCCCTCAAGTGGGCAGACCCGCAGCCCGCGGCCGGCATGTCCGTCCGCCAGGTGGGCACGGTCGTCCAGGGCATCGACACCGACACCGCCAAGAAGATCGCGAAGGACATCCGCGACCTCAAGCTCAAGTGCAAGCCGCTTGTCGAGGGTGACAAGCTCCGCGTCAGCTCCGCGTCGAAAGACGTGCTGCAGCAGGTCATCGCCTTCCTGCGTGACGCCGACTACGGGCAGCCGCTCCAGTTCGTCAACTATCGTTAGGCGGGACACATGGTTTCTGATGCGCCTAAGCGCGTGCTGTTCGTGACGCTCGGCTGCGCTAAGAACGAAGTGGACACCGACCGCATGCGCGCCCTGCTCACGGCAGATGGCTTCATGGAGACCTCTGAGGTCGACGACGCTGACGTAGCCATCGTCAACACCTGCTCATTCCTCGCCGCCGCGACGAGCGAGTCCATCGAGACCACGCTGGAGCTCGCTGACGCTGCCGCACAGGGCGTGCGCACGCTTCCGATCATCATGTGCGGTTGCGTGCCCTCTCGCTATGACGTCGACGAGCTTTCGCATGAGCTTCCTGAGGTCGCGGCGTTCGTCCGCGCTGACGAGGAGGACACCATCGCCTCGGTCGTGCGTGAGGTGCTCGGGCTTTCAGCCCACAGCATGGGGGAGGACATCATGCGCAGGGCGCTGCGCACCATCGAGGGTGCGAGCGCCTATGTCAAGATCTCTGACGGCTGCGACCGCTTCTGCTCCTTCTGCGCGATTCCCTACATCAGGGGCAGGTATTTCTCGCGCACGCCTGAGGACATCCTCAAGGAGGTCGAGGCGCTCGTCGCCGGCGGCGTCCGCGAAGTCGTGCTCATCGGCCAGGACACGGGCATCTGGGGCTACGACCTCGACGAGCCGCATAGCCTCGCCTGGCTCCTCGAACGCGTGGCCGAGGTCGTGCGCCCGGTTTCCGGCTGGGTCCGCGTGCTCTATCTGCAGCCCGAGGGCATGACCGACGAGCTCATCGCCGTGCTGCGCGACGTTCCCGAGGTGCTGCCGTACATCGACATCCCCATCCAGCACTGCTCCGCGCGCATCCTGGACGAGATGGGCAGGAGCGGCTCTCCCGAGGAGTATAGGGCGCTCTTCGCACGCCTCCGCGCCGATGTGCCGGGAATGGTGCTGCGCTCGACGGGCATGTGCGGTTTTCCCACCGAGACCGACGATGAGGCTGACGAACTCTACGTATTCGCGGCCGAGCAGGCCTTCGACTACCTCTCCGTCTTCGCGTACTCAGCCGAGGAGGGCACGATGGCCGCGGCCATGGAGGGACAGGTCGACGAGGACGTCAAGCTCCACAACATCTACCGCTACATGGACAGGCTGCACAACACGCAGCGGGAGAAAGTCCAACGGATCAGCGTGGCGCACACCATGGATGTCCTCGGAGGCCGCATAGGCCTTGCCTTCTACGACGTGACGACCCTGTACTTCGAGTCCGCCCCCGACCCGTCCGACGAGTTGCGGCAGGACGGGTTCTCGAAAGACGGGAAGACGGCCGAGTCGCAGATTGTGCTGGGGCTGCTCGTGAGCGAGAACGGCTATCCGCTGTCGTACTCGGTCTTCAACGGGAAGCAGTATGAAGGGTACACCATGATACCAGTCATTGACGACTTTGTCCAGCGCTTTGGCCTGAAGGACTTCGTCGTGGTGGCGGACTCCGGCCTGATGAACGAGGCCAACGTCGGCCTGTTGGAGTCGGCCGGGTACAAGTACATCCTTGGCGCCCGTATCCGGAGCGAGTCCTTGGAAATCAGGGACTGGATGCTTGGCATCGACTGGACGGACGGACGTTGCGAGGAGAACGAGAGAAGGGCCGGCCAGCGTCTGATAGTGAGCTATTCCGACGCACGGGCCAAGAAGAACGCCCGCAACCGCGAGAAGGGCGTCGAGAGGCTCAAAAAAGCCTACATCAAGGGGACGCTGACCAAGGACAAGGTGAACAAGCGGGGCTACAACAAGTTTCTGGACATAAGCAAGGACATCACGGTCTCCATCAACTACGAAAAGATTAAGGAGGACACCCGTTGGGACGGACTGAAAGGCTACATCACGAACACCGACCTGGACGTCAAGGAGGTAATCAAGCAATACCACGAGCTTTGGGTGGTCGAGCGCGCCTTCCGCATAGGGAAGTCAAACCTTGAGATGAGGCCGATGTTCCACTTCACACCCAAACGCATCGAGGCGCACGTCTGCATCTGCTTCGTGGCGTACAAGGTCTACAAAGAGCTGGAACGGACGCTGCGCTTAATGAAGATAGACATGAGTGTCGATAAGGTGCTGTTCATAGCCAAAACCATCACCACGCTGAAAATAAGATTGCCAAACGGTGAATTGTACACTAAGACACTTTACAACACGCCCCAACAGGAAAAGCTAAGGCCGCTAATTGAAGGGGATGCCTCCGCGCGCACGCGTGAAGGGTGAATCATTGTCAAAGTCAGGTAGAGGTCGTTATGCAGGCAATGCCAATGCCGTGCAGCGAGATTCTTTCCTGACTTCGACAGCTAAGATTTCATATTTTTCTTATCGATTGATTATCAACCATATCCGATATGATGTGAGAATATTTGGGTGAATCGCGTCACCTTTGCGTACCTTTGTGGCATGTTTGTACGCAAAAGACGGAATAAATCGGGCACGACCAGCGTAGTCGTTGTGGACAAGAGTTCCGGTCGGTTCAAGGAACTGGCGACAGTCGGAGTGGCGTCATCTCCAGAGGAGATTGCGGAGCTGGAGAGAAAAGCTCGTCGTTGGATGGAACGATACGGAGGTCAACAATCGCTAGACTTCGAAGAGACTGTGAAGGCTCTGGAGGAGGTCCACAGGACATTGTCCATGGTCGAGCGGACG
>CACYAX010000144.1 GCA_902772435.1 uncultured Coriobacteriaceae bacterium
AGCGGTCTTGAAGCGCGGAGCCTTAACGGAGACCTCGGGAACGTCAGCGGTCTTGAAGCGCGGAGCCTTAACGGAGACCTCGGGAACGTCAGCGGTCTTGAAGCGCGGGGCCTTAACGGAGGCCTCGGGCACGTCAGCGGTCTTGAAGCGCGGAGCCTTCGAAGGCCGGAGGTCAGCGGCCGGGACTTCCGCCACGTTCTTGAAGCGCGGGGCCTTGCGCACGAGCTCGCTCTTTGCCTGGACCTCAGGCACGGACGCGGGACGCGGGGTCTCCTTCTCGATCATCGGCAGCGCGTTGAGCGACGCCCTCGCATGCTTCGAGCTGGTAGCGGATGCGGCAGGGACGGGCAGTTCGACGCGCGGGACGTTGACCTCGGCGACGGTCTTCGCACGCGCGGCATGGCGGGGGGAAACCTTGCCCTCGATGGGAGCCACAGCCGCAAGCTTCGCGCTTGCCATATGCCGTCCCCGCACGACGCGCTTCTCCTCGGAAGGCTGTTCCACAACGGGCAGCTCCTCCTCCACCGCAAGCATCTCGGCTTCGACAACAGGTTCTTCGGGCATCTCGGACACGGGCATGACGGCCTGCGACTCCTCGGTCACCTCCGCCGAAAGGGAGGCAGCGGAAAGCTCTTCGAAGAGCGATGCGCGCTGCCTTTGGAGTGCTTCGGTATCGACCGGGATGATGCGGGCGGAGGCAGGTTCGGAAGCGAACTCCTCCGCGAGCTCGTCTCCCTGGAACTCATCCTCCTCGTCGAGGCCATCGAAATGGTCGCTCACCAGCGAGACGCCGAGATACACGGCGCCGGAGATCGCAGCGCCGGCGAGGCATCCCACGCCGATCTGCGCCCAGGGAACGGTCAGCTTCTCCGCGGCCTGAGGCACCTGCAGCGCGAGCGCCGGCACGGGGTCGAGCCACATACCCATGCCGAGGAGTCCCGCGTAGATGGCAGGGTTCCTATCAGACAGCCTCATGTCAAGCACCTCCGCACCGCGTTGGCCACCAACCAAATGGCCGCAGCGCGCGTGGGCGCACGTCTTGGAAACAGTTATCCTCACGCGAGGGGCTTGGCACCCGGAGGACGAGGACGGTCTGCGGCGATTTAGGTGTGTGTACCGTCTTGCTCAAAGCCTAGAATACAAGCAATTTGCACTATACCGCAACAGCGCGAACATGCAAAGAAGAAAATAATGCTATTGGATGGCAAACTGTACTAAGCGGCATCTTTTCTCACATGAAGGAAGGGGCGTACCCCTCGGTACGCCCCTTCTCGTCCATCATCTAGCGTCCTACCTCAACACGTCTAGGCCGAAACGATGCTGTAGAGCCGCGTGAGCATCTTAGCGGCCTCGGCACGCGTGGCCTTGCCCTTGGGAAGTATGCAACCCTCTTCGCTGCCCGTGAGAATCTTGCTCTTGAAACACCAGCCAAGCGCGGATTGCGCGTAATCCGCGACTGACGAGGCATCGCTCATGCTCGCATAGTCTTCGGCAGATCCCTGTGCATTCAGCCCGCGTACATTTCTCGCGTACTTAAACATCATGATCGCGAGTTGTTCGCGTGTGACAGGATCTTCGGGACCGAACTTGTCAGAGTTCTCGTATCCATTCACGATCTGGCATGCAGATGCCCAGCAGACGGCATTGTAATAGTAATCGTCTGACGTCACGTCAGAGAAGGTCTTGGCACCCGTGAAGTCCTTAGGCCTGCCAGCCATCTTCCAGAGGATGACGGCAACTTGGCCGCGCTCGAGCTTGTCCTGCGAACCGAACCAGCCGGCCTGCTTGCCTGAATAGCCCGACATCAGGTCCGTCTTGACAGCCTTGTTGACCACACCGTAGAACCAGTTCTCGCTGAGGACGTCCTTGAAGGGCGCCTTGCTGATCTTGAACTGATAGGAACCGAACCAGCCGCTGTAGGGGGTCTGGTCGGTCTTGTAGGCCAGACCAATCCAGAAGTAGTAGTCACCAGCGGGAAGGTTGATGTACTTGCTGCAGGTGAGCTTGCCGTTCTTGGTGGTCATCTTGTTCTTGGAGCCCCACAAGACGGTGCCCTTGTCGTCCCAGATCTCCAAGAGATTAATCTCGGTATTGAACTCGTCTCCCTTGGTTTCTCCCGAGTCTGGATCAACCCGTATGGGACTGCTGTATTGGGTGGACGAGTAGTCGATCTTGACCTGGATCTTCTCGTCAAGCGTGAACCGGTACAGGTACACGTATTGGTACATGCCGTTCGCAAGCTCGGTGTACTTGCCCTTCACGATGCTGCCCTTGGTCCACACGCCGAGGCTCACCGAACCCTCGTCTCCCTGGGACGCAAGCCCGCCGGCATTGGCTATGGCGTTGCGCACGACCTCGGGGTCCACTTCCTCGAGCTGGGCAGCGGATACCTCATCAGAGCTTTCCTCCTGGGCTTCCGCTTCCGGGGTTTCCACCTCCTGAACCTCCACCGCGGGGGTATCCTCGACGATGACCTCGTTCTCCTGCGCCTGGGCCATAGCGGGCACGAGCGAAAGGGCCAGCAGCGCCGAGAACGCACCTGCGAAAGCCCTCTGCAGATAGAGTCGCACCATACCCTGTCTCCAATCAGATCGAACCTGTTTCGTACGTTCACACCATAGCGCAAAGCGGGCCGTCGTGCACCGACGCGCCTGACCGCAGAGGCATGGTGGTCGCTCCAGCATAGCCCCTCGCATGCAGGATGGACGCGGAAGCGTGCCCGATTCAACAAGATGGAATCAAAGTGTGAAGGGCGCGCCGATAGGGCGCGCCCTTCACATGCGGGTTTCTATGATTCCGCAGCGCCGCGGACGTTAGTAGACTATGTCGTAGAGGACGACCGCCATCTTAGCCGCCTCGGCGCGCGTGGCGTTGTTCTTCGGCAGGATGTAGCCGTCGGAAGTGCCCGTCAGAATCTTGTTCTTGAAGCACCAGCCCATCTGCCTGCGCGCATAGCTCGAGACTTTCGCCTTGTCCTTCATGGAAGAGTAGTTGGACGCCGACCCGGTCACGGATTTGCCCTCCCAGTACTCGGCATAGGCAGCGAACATGACGGCGAGATCCTGACGCCTCACGTTGTCATCAGGGCCGAACTTGCCCTTCTTGGACCCGCTCGAATAGCCGTTGATGATGCCCACGCTCGAGGCCCATTTGATGGCCGGTCCGTAATACTTCGAGTAGCTCACATCGGGGAACTTCTTGTAGCCAGACGTCGCCTTGGGCTTGCCGGCCATGTTCCAGAGGAGCGTGGCGACCTCCCCGCGGGTAATCTTGTCGTTCGGCTTGAAGTAATCCGCGCTCTTGCCGCTCATGATGCCCCTGCTGACGGCTTTGCCGACCGTCGTGTAGAACCAGTTCTCGTAGAGGACGTCCTTGAAGATGTACGGGGAGAGCTTGAACTTATAGGTGCCGAAAATGGAATCCGAGTAGCTGCTCGGGCTGCTGTACAGGGAGAAACCGATCAGGATCTTGTACGAGCCCTTGGGCAGGGTGAAATAGCTTGAGGCGGAGCCACTGCTGCTCAGCTTGCCCTTGGTCGTCCACTTCGTGGCACCGGTGTTGACATCGTAGATTTCCGCAAAGTCAACCGAGTTGATGTTGGAAGCGCGGCACGTTGTCGAGAAGACCATCTTGAACTTGACGGAGCTCGTCGTCGTGAAGTTATAGGAATCAACGTAGTTGTAGTACCCATCAGAGTACTTATAATTCGTGCGCGTGAACTTGCCCGAGGCCCACTTGCCGTACTCCCACGTGGTGCTGTCGACGGCCTCGGTGCCGAGGGCATCGTCCTCGCCGAGCAACGCGGCAAGGTCGAGGCTCTCGACCTCGGTCAGCTCGTCTACCGCAACCTCCTCGGCCTCGGTTTCGAGGGCCTCATCAACTACGGCTTCCTCGGTTTCGAGTTCCTCTTCGGCAATGACGCCCTCGGAGTTGGTGACGTTCTCGGAGACGCTCGTCGTCTGCTCGTCGAGGTCAACCTCGGGAAGAGCCATCTCGATGACGTCGGCCTCGGGGGCTTCTACCTCATCGACGGGAGCCTCATCGCCATCTGTGACCGCAACGGCCACAGTGTCTTCCACCACGACCGCGCCGTCCTCTTCGGCGAACGCCGTCAGGGGCACTGACGCGAACACCATGGAAGCAGAGAGCAGTATGGCGAGCGCCCTCTTTCCGATTGTCTCCTTCATAAAAACCTCCCAAGCCACACAAGTCAGCTGAACGAAACCTTAGTACAAGATAGGTTCTAGGTCGCTGCAGGTCAAGCGTCACATGCTCAAATTCCTGCACATGGCACCCTTGCGGGATGCAGGGGCGGTACTGTGGCGCTTATGGCCGCCACGCCCACGCTGAGCAGCCTCAGAGCTGTTGGGCACGTGCGAGCTGTTCCTCGAGCGACGCGACGCTCACGGCCTCGCCTTCACGGTCTCGACCGTTCAGATAGTGGGATGCTGCAAGCTCGTCGGTATAGTCCTCAAGCCGGTAGACGCACGCCCCATCAGCCTCGAGATGGCAGACCGTGCCCAGCAACTCGGCCTCGGCTATGCGGCAGCCTCCGTCATCCGCCCGCTCGATCACCAAGCGAGCCGCGCCACCCAGCGTGGTCTGGGGGTCGAGCTGGTAGGAGAGGAAGTTCCCCAGGCCGTGGAACACCGCACACTCCCCTCCCCCCGCGCGTTCGATCCACGTGGCAGCCTGCAGCACGTGGGCATGCGAGCAGATGATGGCGTCGGCGCCCGCGTCGGCAAGGCGCTGCTCGAGGGCGAGCTGGCTCGCGGACGGTTCCGCCTCGTATTCTTCGCCCTCATGCAGGAAGCAGATCGTGAGGTCGGCGTTGGGCTCCGCCGCGCGCACGCGCCGCTCGAGCCGCGCCCGCATCTCCTCACTGCCGGCCACGTCGACGCGCCACTCCGCACCTGCGGGGAGCGCCTGCCCATTCAGGCCGTAGGTCGCGTCGATGAGGGCGATCCTGATGCCCTCGCGCTCGATGATGGTCGTCTTGGCGGCGTCCTCGCGCGTGGCGTGCATGCCGAGCACCGTCACCTCGGGATGGTGCTCGTGCCAATACGCGAGCGTGTGGTCGATCCCCTCGATTCCCTGGTCGAGCGCGTGATTGGTGGCCGCGCACACCACGTCGAACCCAGCGCCTGCCAGGGCATCTGCCACAGCGTCGGGCGTCCCGAAGACGGGAAAGGAAGCCACCTCGTCCACGCTCGCCACGAGCGGGGTCTCCTGCGTGACCACCGCGATGTCGAAGGAGCTCACCCAGTCGGCGACGGGCGCATAGCACGCCGAGAA